>NZ_JALEGG010000039.1 GCF_022763525.1 Acidovorax sp. | reverse complement strand
CGAACACGGCCGCGTCGACCTCGGGGTGCAGCAGCACGTTGCGGGCGCTCTTGGGGCCGCTGCAGTCGCCGCTGTCGATCTGGCGGCCGTTCACGTACACGCCATCGGTGTTGGTCATGCCCACCCGCAGGCCTTGGGCGGTGAACAGGTGGGCAATCAGGCGCGCTGTGGTGGTCTTGCCGTTGGTGCCGGTGACAGCCACCACCGGGATGCGGCCGTCATCGCCGTGGGCGTAGAGCTTGTCGACCATGGCCTGGCCCACGTTGCGGGGTTTGCCGTAGCTGGGCGCCAGGTGCATGCGCAGGCCGGGGGCGGCGTTCACTTCGACGAAGCCGCCGCCTTGTTCCTCCAGCGGGCGCAGCACGGTTTCGGCCACCATGTCCACGCCGCAGATGTGCAGGCCCACCATCTGGGCGGCCGCCACCGCCCGCGCGGCGACCTCGGGGTGCACGTCGTCGGTCACGTCGGTGGCGGTGCCGCCGGTCGACAGGTTGGCGTTGTTGCGCAGGATGACGCGCTGGCCCTTGGCTGGCACCGAGTCGGGCGTCAGGTCCTGCATGGCCAGGCGGGCCACGGCGATGTCATCCAGGCGGATCTTGGTCAGCGAGGTGGCGTGGCCCTCGCCGCGGCGGGGGTCCTGGTTGACCACGTCCACCAGCTCGCGCACGGTGTGCTGGCCGTCGCCCAGTACCTGGGGCGGTTCGCGGCGCGCGGCGGCCACCAACTGGTCACCCACTACCAGCAGGCGGAAGTCGTGGCCGGGCAGGAAGCGCTCGACCATCACGGTGCCGTATTCGGCGGCGTTCTTGTAGGCTTCTTCGAGCTGCGCGCGGTCGGTGATGTTGACCGTCACGCCCTTGCCCTGGTTGCCGTCTTGCGGCTTGACCACCACGGGCAGGCCGACCTTCAGGGCCACTTCCCAGGCTTCGTCCACTGTCTCTACCGGCTTGCCCAGCGGCACGGGCACGCCCGCGGCGTGCAGCAGGCGCTTGGTCAGGTCCTTGTCCTGGCCGATGGATTCGGCCACGGCGCTGGTCGAATCGACCTCGGCCGCCTGGATGCGGCGCTGCTTGGAGCCCCAGCCAAACTGCACCAGGCTGCCGCGCGTGAGGCGACGGTAGGGGATGCCCCGGGCCACGGCGGCCTCGACGATGGAGCCCGTGCTGGGGCCCAGACGCTCGTCCTCGTCCAGCTCGCGCAGCTCGGCAATCACGGCATCGGCATCGAAGCTGCCCCGGCCTTGCGCCGCTTCAATGAGTTGCTGGGCGTATTCAAACGCCTTGCGGCCCACGGCCTCTTCGCTGTACTCCACGACCACCTGGTAAACGCCTGCGTCGGTGGTGGCGGTGGTGCGCGCGAAGGTGACGGGGCAGCCCGCCTGCGCCTGCAGGGCCAGGGCAGCCGTTTGCAGCACATGGGCCAGCGAGACATCGCCGCCGCCAGTCTCGGGGTGCAGCACGCCGATGGCGGGGAACAGGGCCCGCAGGCGGGGTTCGAATCCGGCCATCTGGCCCACGGCGCGCTCGTTCTCGGCGCAGGTCACCACGGCCTCGATGGCCATGTGGCGGCTCCAGAGGTTGGGGCCGCGCAGGGCCCGGGTGCGGGATACATCCATGGAAGTCTCTTTCAGTGGTCCATCAGAGCGCTGGGGCCCTGTTCAGGTCGTGGGATGCGGGGTTCAACAACAAAGGCAATTGGCAAATGCGCGAGGGGCCATCACGACCGCAGTGCGGCGGTGGGGACCAGCTCGGGCTCGAAGGTCTTGATGCCCGCGCCAATGAGGTCGGGGGCGATGTCCAGCGCCCAGGCCGTGGCGATGGCGGCCAGCAGGGCATCGGTGTCGGGCACCACGGCGTTGCGGCCGAAGGTCAGGTCGGCCAGCGAGCCCAGCACGTGCTCGGAGCTGCCGGTGGCCAGCACCACTCGGCCGTTCTTCACGACCACGGCACGGCCGTTGTCCTTGGCGCGGTGCTCCACGATCACGGGCAGGGTTGCGTCCTGCGCATACAGCACCACCGCACCATCGGAGAGCGGCGCGAGGTCTGCCACCTGCGGGATGGCGGCATTGAGTACGGCCGCGCCCTCGGACAGCACCACGTCCACCTGGGTGCGCATCACCTTGGTCATCTGATCCTGCTCGTGCACATCAAATTCGGTCAGCGTTTCCACGCCGTCCATGTCGGTCACCACGCCCACCTGGCAGCGGTCGTAGGCCAGGCCATCGCGCAGGATGGTGCGCGCGTCGCTTTCGATCACGGCGGCCTGCACCGTCTTGTTCATCAGCAGTCGATGCGCGGCTTCCCAATGGGCGCAATCCGTGGATTCGACGCAGCGGCGGTCCAGGAACAGCCCTTCGCGGCAGGCCAGGCCCGTGTGGTGCCCGCTCAGGTGCAGCAGCCAGGCTACCACCCGCGCGATGGTCGAGGTGCCGCGCGTGCCTGCCACGCCCACCAGCGGAATCCGGCCGGCTTGGCCTGTGTCGTCTTCCGACGGGAACAGGTGCTCGGCAATGGCCTGCCCTACGGGGCGGGGCGCGCCCACGGCGGGCTTCAAGTGCATCAGCAGGCCTGGACCTGCGTTGACTTCCACAATGGCGCCGCCCTGGACGTGCAAGGGTTTGGAGATGTCCTTGGCGACCAGATCGATGCCCGCGATGTCCAGTCCCACGACCTTGGCCGCCAGCTGGGCGATGTAGGCCACCTCGGGGTGCACGTCGTCGGTGCAGTCCACGGCCACATTGCCGTTGCGCTGCACCACCACCTGGCGGCCCGCTGCGGGTACCGAGTTGGCGTCCAGATCCTGGCGCTTGAGTTCCAGCTGCACCTTGGTGTCGGTGGCCAGGTCGATGATTTCGAGCGGGTACTCTTCTTCGTAGCCCCGGCGCGGGTCGGAATTGAGCTGGGTGTCGATCAGCTCCTTGACCGTGGAATGGCCGTTGCCGGTGATGCTCACCACCTCGCCCCGGGCCGCGGCCACGACCTTGCCGCCCACCACCAGCAGGCGGTGCTCGTCGCCGGGGATGAAGCGCTCGACCATCACGTCGCTGCCTTCGGGATAGGCCACGTGGTAAGCCGCTTCGATGTCTTCCTTCTTGCGCAGGTCCAGCGTCACGCCCCGGCCGTGGTTGCCGTCCGAGGGCTTGACCACCACGGGCAGGCCGATCTCCTGCGCGGCTTCCCAGGCTTCCTCGGGGCTGTTGACGACCTGGCCTTCGGGGATGGGTACGCCGCAGGATTTGAGCAGGCCCTTTGTCAGGTCCTTGTCGCTGGCGATGCCTTCGGCGATGGCGCTGGTGAACTCGGTCTCGGCGGTCCAGATGCGGCGTTGGCTGGCACCGTAGCCCAGCTGCACCAGGTTGCCGTCGTTCAGGCGGATGTGGGGGATGCCGCGGTCGGTGGCGGCAGTGACGATGCACGCCGTGCTGGGGCCGAGGTACTGGTCGTCCACCTCGGTCCGCACGCGGGCCACGGCGGCCTGTACGTCAAAGGGCTCGTCGTTGATGGCCGCCATGATGAGGGCGTGGCCCTGTGCCAGCGCCACACGGGCCACGCTTTCGTCCCGTGCGCGGAACACCATGCGGTACACGCCGCGCTGGCTGGTACTTCGCGTCTGGCCGAAGCCCGTGGGCATGCCCGCGAGGTTCAGCAGCTCGATCACGATGTGCTCCAGCACGTGGCCGCACCAGGTGCCTTCCTCCAGGCGCTGCAGGAATCCGCCCCGCTCTCCCACGCCGCAGTGGTGCTCGATCAGCGCGGGCAGCCAGGCCGTCAGGCGCTGGTTGAAGCCCGGGATGGTGTGCGAGGGGTAGTCCTCCAGTTCGCCCAGGTCCAGCCAGACCTCCAGCACAGGCCGGTAAGTCCAGATGTTGGGGCCGCGCAGGTAGTTGATGCGAAGCAGTTGGATGTCGTTGAGTTTCGCCATGGATTGCAGCGGGTGGTTGTCCGGCCCGGTAGGGGCTGGGCAGGAGAAAAGGATACTTTTGTGGACGAGGATTGTGCTCCAGTCCAGGGGCGGCGGCGGTGTCAGCGGAATGGGTGCCGCGGGCGTTGTGTGAGGATGCCGTCCCCCTGTGGGATGCAGTATCGGGGAGAATTCGCGCTTTCGCGAGATCGGTCACCGCAGGCAGCCGGGGGCGGAAATACCAACCAAAAATGCAACATCACCATTCTGTGGACGCCTCGGGTGTCTTTTCTGGCCCTGTGGGGGCCGATCTGCGGGTCATGCTCGCTCCCAAGGAAAACGTACTGGCCGCGCTGCAGGTTGACCTGAGTGCGGCGCTGCGCTTTGCGGCGGGCTGGGTGGTGGTGACTTCCGAGAGGCTGATGGCCTGCGACCCCGGCACGACGGCTTGGCGCAGCTGGCCTTTGGCAGACGGTCTGGCGCTCAAGCTGCACGACCATGGTGGCGTCGGCTCGCTGGAGCTGCACAACGCCCAGGAGCGTGTGGCGCTGTGGCGCTTTACCTTGGCCCACCATGCCCAGGCCTTGCGGCTGCTGCAGCGTTTCGAACAACAAAGCGCCCGGGGTGGCAACGGCGCCGAGGATGAGGCCGACGAACCTGCTTGCCCCACCTGCCACACCCCCCTGCCGCCCGACACCGACGAATGCCCTGCCTGTGCCCGCGCCCAGCCGCCCCAGACGTCCACCTGGGTGCTGCTGCGCCTGTGGCGGTTTGCCCGGCCCTACCGCAAGCAGTTGGCGGCCGGTTTCGCGCTCACGCTGGCGTCCACGGCCGCGACGCTGGTGCCGCCCTACCTCACCATCCCGCTGATGGACGACATCCTGATCCCGTTCCAGAACGGCAAGCAGATCGATCCGATGCTGGTGTTGCTCTACCTGGGCGGGCTGCTGCTGTCGGCCCTGCTGGCCTGGGGGCTGTCGTGGGCGCGCACCTACATCCTGGCGCTGGTGTCCGAGCGCATCGGCGCCGACTTGCGCACCACCACTTACGAGCACCTGCTGCGCCTGTCGCTCGACTACTTCGGCGGCAAGCGCACGGGCGACTTGATGGCCCGCATCGGCTCGGAAACTGATCGCATCAACGTTTTCCTGTCGTTGCATGCACTGGATTTCGTCACCGACGTGCTGATGATCTGCATGACGGCGGCCATCCTGTTCTCTATCAACCCGTGGCTGGCGCTGGTCACGCTGGTGCCGCTGCCCTTCATTGGTTGGATGATCCATACCGTGCGCGACCGCCTGCGCACCGGCTTCGAGAAGATCGACCGGGTGTGGTCCGAGGTGACCAATGTGCTGGCTGACACCATCCCGGGCATCCGGGTCGTGAAAGCCTTTGCACAGGAAAAGCGCGAAGCCCAGCGCTTTCGCGACGCTAATCAGCACAACCTGGAAGTGAATGACAAGCTCAACAAGACCTGGAGCCTGTTCACGCCCACGGTGTCGCTTCTCACCGAAATCGGCCTCTTGGTGGTGTGGGCGTTCGGCATCTGGCTGGTGTCGCGCAACCAGATCACGGTCGGTGTGCTCACGGCGTTCATCGCCTATATCGGCCGGTTCTATGGCCGCCTGGATTCGATGAGCCGCATCGTCTCGGTCACGCAAAAGGCTGCCGCCGGTGCCAAGCGCATCTTTGACATCCTGGACCACGTGAGCAACGTGCCCGACCCGGCCCAACCCGTCAAAGTGGACAAGGTGCAAGGTGCGATCACCATGCAGGGCGTGGGCTTCCGCTATGGTAGCCGCGCGGTCATCAAGGGACTGGACCTCGACATCCGCCCCGGCGAGATGATCGGCCTGGTGGGCCACAGCGGCTCGGGCAAGAGCACGCTGGTCAACCTGATCAGCCGCTTCTACGACGTGAGCGACGGCTCCATCCAGGTGGATGGCATTGACATCCGCCGCTTTGCCGTCGCCGACTACCGCCGCCACATCGGCCTGGTCCTGCAGGAGCCCTTCCTGTTCTTCGGCACGATTGCCGAAAACATCGCCTACGGCAAGCCGGATGCCACGCGCGAAGAGATCGTGGCGGCGGCCCGCGCCGCCCACGCGCACGAGTTCATCCTGCGCCTGCCTCACGGCTACGATTCGCTGGTGGGCGAGCGCGGTCAGGGCCTGTCGGGCGGCGAGCGCCAGCGCATCAGCATCGCCCGGGCGCTGCTGATTGACCCGCGCATCCTGATCCTGGACGAGGCCACTTCGGCCGTCGATACCGAGACCGAGAAGGAGATCCAGAAGGCGCTGGACAACCTGGTGCAGGGCCGCACAACCATTGCCATTGCCCACCGCCTGTCCACTCTGCGCAAAGCCGACCGCCTGGTGGTGATGGACCGCGGCGAGGTGGTGGAGGTGGGCCCGCACGACGAACTGATGGAGAAGCAGGGCGCCTACTGGCGGTTGTACGAAGCCCAGGCGCGCCGCGCCGAGGAAGACGCGCAAGCCGCGGGCGTGATCATCGACAGCAGCCTGCTGCACCCGGCCCACCCGGCGGGTAACCCCTGACGACCAGCAGTGCTGGAAACCGCCATGAACACCCCTTCCTTTTCGCCATCGCCTTCCGCTGCGTTCACCTTGGTGCGCAACCCTCATGGCCGTCTGACGCTCACCCTGCCTGACGGCACGGTCCACGAGGGCGTCACGCCTGTGCGGGCATTCCCGATCGCCGCGCCCGCCGAAGGGCTCTCGCTGATTGGTTCTGACGGCCACGAGTTGCTCTGGATCGACCGGCTGGATCAGTTGCAGGCTTCCGTCCGCCAGCTGATCGAAGAAGAGCTGGAAGTGCGCGAGTTTGTGCCCACTATCGAAAAAATCATTGAGGTTTCGAGTTTCTCGACGCCGAGCACCTGGCAGGTGGAGACGGACCGCGGTCCCGCCAGTCTTGTTCTCAAGGCCGAGGAAGACATTCGGCGCCTGGGCGGGCGCACCCACCTGCTGATTGCAGGGGGAGATGGCATGCAGTTCCGCGTCAAGGACACCGCGGCCCTGGACCGGCATTCGCGCCGTCTCCTCGAACGCTTCCTGTAACTCGCGCGCCGTCGCCTCTGTCCTTCAGGGGCCTTTTCGGAAGGACGGCTCACTTTTCGCCAGTCCCGGCGGGTGGATGCTTGCCTGCATCCAGCGTCCTGTCGTCTTGTGTTGCAAAGACTGTTGCGCCCACACGTAATCAATAGTGAGCACAATGCGCCCCGTGCACGCCGATCCAACCTTTACGTGCCGCTAAAAGAGGTGAAAAGATAGGTGTAAACCCTAGTTTTGGGTCAATCGGCGAAAAAGGCCTAAATTTCCCTTTCTTTTTGCCGTAATAGATTACGAAGACGGCGGAAAAGCATCCGCACTCCGTGTAGGTCAAGCTGATCCGTATCCATCCACCATTGGGGCCACTGCCATGCAAATGCCACCTGTCGACCGATCGCCGAGTTGGCGTCCTCAGGGCGCTGATTTGTATTCCACTGGCGCCTCTGGCGCGCCGCCGGTGCGGCCTATCAATGCCTCGAATCCTGTCGAGTCGATGGATCGGCTGGGTGAGGGCGCCATCGTGCGCGAGCCCGACAAGCCTTCTGCGCCTGACGTGGCAAACCGAGACTGGACCGAAGTCAAGAAGAAGGAGACCGTCGAGGAGCCTCCCGAGCCGCCGAAAGAGCCGATCTACAAGCAATTGCTGGAACTGATCCAGTCGATGTGGCGCGCCAGCGGCAGCGCGGTGGAAGTGGCGCAGGACATCAACAAGATGACCTTGCAGGAACGCATGGCCTTGCAGGTCAAGAACGAGCCGTTGACCTATTCAGATCCCAAGGTCAAGCGCACTGGCGGTTTGTAGTCGAGCCGGGGAGGCCGCAGCGACCGGTTCTTGGCTGATATGCTATTAATTTGATAGCTTTCAGCGTTTGTTAGGAAAGCGCAAGGCGCCGATTTGAAGTAGAAGCGTGCGGGGTTGAGGTTGCGGGACCCGCCGCAGGCCCCTTGGTTACCGCGCGGCCGGTGCAGGTGAAGCCGCAGCCTCGGCGGCCTTGTTGCGTTCACGTTCTGCGCGGTATTTGGCTGCGAACTCGCGCACCTCCTGGTACGACACATAGCCATCGTGGTCCGTGTCGGCGTCGTCAAACGCGTTGGCCAAACGGGGGAAAAGCCTGACCTCGGTGCGGCTGAGCTTGCCGTCGCCGTTGAAATCAAGCATCTTGAATTCGCGCATGGCCTTGATCTCGCCTTTGGTGAGCGCGGCCTGGGCCTGGGGCTGGCCCTCGCCCGGGCCACTGGCGCCGCCTGCACTCTGCGGCGTGGAATCTGGGGATTGCGGCTGAGCCTCGGAGGCTGCGGCGGCTCCGGCGCCCGACAGGCCTGCCGCCACGCACAGGCTGGCCAGCCAGATCGAGGTCGTCAAGAAAAAGCGTTCACGCAAAACGGGCTCCTGGGTTTCACAGGTCAGCATGGTTGCACAGTTGGGTGGCACGTACGCCGAATGCAACGCCGCACTTGCAAGCTTTCACGTTGCGTTGCAGGGATTGCAGGGCATTTGCCTGGCGACCGTTGCGCGTCGCAGCAGGACTTATCAAGGTTTACCCCCCGGCAGCCTGCTTCACGTTCGAAATGCCACTGCTCACATGGCCTGCAGGCACGTGCCGGGCGGCAGAGGTGACGTGGCCGGTCTGGTCGTCAAAGAAGAAGTCCGGCTCGAACTCGCGCAGGAAGGGCCCTTTCTCCAGGCCGCCGAGGAACATGGCCTCGTCCACGCTGATGCCCCAGTCGAGCAGCGTTCGCACTGCGCGCTCGTGTGCCGGGGCGCTGCGGGCGGTCACCAGCGCGGTGCGGATGCGCATGGTGTGCGATGCATGGGCCTGCTGCTGCAACTGGTGCAGCGCGGCCAGCAGCGGCTTGAAAGGGCCGCCCGCCAGGGGCTGGTTGGCCTTGTCCACCTCGTTTTCCTGAAAGGCCGGCAAGCCGCCCTCCTGGTACACCCGCTCGGCTTCGTCCGAAAACAGCACGGCGTCGCCGTCAAACGCAATGCGCACCTCGTTCGGAAACCGGTCGCCCGCAGGTGTGGAGTCGGTCATCACCCGCGCGGCCGGGAAGCCGATGGACAGTGCCTGGCGCACGTCTGCCTCGTTGGCCGACAGGAACAGGTGCGCGCCCAGCGGCCGCAGGTAGGCAAACGGGTCGCGCCCGCGCGTGAACACCCCGCGCTCGATGCGCATTCCTGCCGCCTGGGCCGATGCAAACACGCGCATCCCGCTGGCCGGATCGTTGCGCGAGAGCATGACCACCTCCACCCGTTGCACATCGGGCGTGTTGAACGCCAGCAACTTGCGCACCAGCGAAAACGCCACGCCCGGACGCGCGGGCTGGTGCACCAGCGCGAGCTGGTGGCGCATGTAGGCCTCTTCGTCGCCGGATTCGAAGAGCAGGTTTTCCTCTTCGAAGTTGAACAGTGCGCGCGAGGAGATAGCGACGACCAGCTTGTCGTCCAGCGTTACAGGCATCGGACTCGTCCTTGGCTGAGATTCATGGCGTCATCCCGGCGCGTTGTTCTGGGCGCGGGCAGGCCAGCGGCCGCCGCGCAAGGGCCGCCCCGCCGCGGTGGCGGCGTCTCCCTCGGGGGAAGGCGCGAAGCGACACAGGGGGCTTCATTTCACGAACTGGTTGAGCTGGATGATCGGCAGCAACACCGCCAGCACGATCAGCATCACGATCAGGCCCATGCCGACGATGAGCAGCGGCTCCAGGATGGTGGCGAGCGCCAGGGCGCGGCGCTGCACCTCGGTGGAAAGCTGTCGGGCCGCGCGCTGCAGCATCACGGGCAACTGCCCGGTCTGCTCACCCAGCCGGGCGAACATCGACAACAGGCCCGGGAAGCGCTTTTTCTGCGCCAATGCCGACGCCAGCGGCGCCCCTTCGCGCACCAGCACCAGCGCGTCCAGGGCATCGGCGCGCAGTGCGCGGTTGTTGAGCGTTTCCGCCGCGGCTTGCAGCGCCTTCAGGATGGGCACCCCCGCGCCCGCCAGCATCGCCAGCGTGCCCGCGAACCGGGCCGCGTTGTAGCCGCGCGCCAGCTTGCCCACCAGCGGCAGGTTGAGCCAGGCGGCGTCGAATTTTTCGCGGATATGGCCAAACGTTAGCGCCCAGCGGGCGCTAAAAGCTATAAAAATAGTAGCAATCAGCAGTGCCCAGCCATAGTTGCGCACAAAGGCGCTGATGCCCAGCATGGCCACCGTGAGGAAGGGCAGGGCGCGCTTGGTGCCCGCGAACACGCTGGCCACCTGGGGCACCACGTAGCCGACCAGGAACAGCACGATCACGATGGCCACGATGGTCACGATGGCCGGGTACAGCGCCGCGCCCACCAACTTGGCCTTGAGCGCCTGGCGCTCTTCAAGGTCGTCGGCCAGGCGCTCCAGCACCAGGCCCAGGTTGCCGCTGTGCTCGCCCGCGCCGATCACGGCGCAGTAGATGTCGGAGAACTCGCGCGGGTGCTGTGCCAAGGCGCGCGCGAACGTGGCGCCCGCGTTGACCTCCGCGCGCAGCGCCGCCACCAGGTGGCGCTGGCGCTCATCGTCGGCTTCTTCCGACAGTGCCGTGAGCGCCCGCTCCAGCGGCAGGCCTGAAGACACGAGTCCGGCGATCTGTCGCGTCCAGATCGCCAGCGCAGTGGCGCTGAAGACCGGCCGTGTGAAAAGCCGCTGGCCGAGGCCCGCGGCCTGCCCGTCGCGGGTCTGGCCGGTTTGCACCGGCTCCACGGCCAGCGGCACCAGCGCCTGGGCGCGCAGCAGGCTTCGCGCGGCCTTGGCGGTGTCGGCCTCCATGAGGCCCTTGCGGGTCTGGCCCTGGGCGTCCAGGGCTTCAAAGGAAAAAGCAGGCATGCGGGCGTGGGCAGTGAGAAGGCGGCAAGGGGCAACGCATCATGGCAAGCGAGGCCGGGCATGGCGTCCGGTGGCAGCCCATGATGGTATCCGCTTGCTGCCCCAGCCACGGAGCGAGCGATCTTTCAATCGGAAGTGTCGAATGTGCAATTTGCCCCGGCGAGCGTGCACACCTGCCAACCCTGCGCCATCTCCGCATTTGACAACGCTACGCCAGGCAATGGCGGGCATTCCGGCCTGCCGCGCCCATCGGAACTCGCGCCGTAGCCGCGCGAACTCAGGCTGGCGTGGGCTGGCCCGCCGTCCGCATCGCGCTGTGGGCCTGCGCTGCGATGTCCAGGGAGCGCAGGCGCAATGCCGGGTCGTACACGTCGCACACCAGCATGAACTCGTCCGCACCGGTGGCATCGGCCAGGCGTTCCAGGCCTGTGCGCACGGTGTCCGGGCCGCCGATCACGGCCGCGGCCAGAAAGTCGCCAATCGCGGCGCGCTCCTGCGGCTGCAGGTTGGCGGCGTAGTTCGCGATGGGCGGCAGCAGCCGGCGCCGGTCGCCCGTGAGGATGCCCAGCACGCGCTGGTAGGTGCTGCTGGCCAGGTAGTCGGCCTCTTCGTCGGTGGGCGCGGCAATCAGCGGCACGCCAATCACCACGTAAGGCTTGGGCCAAGCGGCTGAGGGGCGATAAAGGTTGCGGTACAGCTCGATGGCCTGGTGCAGCAGGCGCGGCGCGAAGTGCGAGGCAAACGCATAAGGCAGCCCCTGCTGCGCCGCCAGTTGCGCTGAAAACAGGCTGGAGCCCAGCAGCCAGATGGGCACATTGGTGCCTGCGCCGGGCATGGCGATCAGGCGCTGCCCGGGCTCGGCAGGCGCCAGAAGGCGCTGCAGCTCGGCCACGTCGCGCGGGAAGTCCTCCTCGGTTTCCACCCGGTTGCGGCGCAGGGCGCGCATGGTGGTGGGGTCGGTGCCGGGTGCGCGGCCCAGGCCGAGGTCGATGCGGCCGGGATACAGCTCGGCCAGGGTGCCAAAGGCCTCGGCGACCACCAGCGGCGCGTGGTTGGGCAGCATCACGCCGCCGGAACCCACGCGGATGCGCGAGGTGCCACCCGCAATGTGCCCCACCAGCACGGCGGTGGCCGAACTGGCGATGCCGGCCATGTTGTGGTGCTCGGCCAGCCAGTAGCGCGCAAACCCCAGTTTTTCGGCGTGCTGGGCCGTGCGCAGGGCGATCTGCAGGGCATCAGCAACGGTGCCGCCCTCGCGGACGGCGACCAGGTCGAGCATGGAAAGGGTGGGGCGGCGGGTCGAATCGGTCATGCCGGGCATTGTCCGGTGCGTCGCCTCGATGTGCAGCGATCCGGGCCAGAGTCGGCGTGCCTGGCAGGGTTGCCCCGGGGCAGGGCCGTGCGAGCGGGCAAATTTTGGTAGCCAAAACCGTTGCACCCTCCCAAAATGTTTCCACCCGTATCTGGCGGCGCCGCTTCGGCGCTGCGCGGTGCGCGCTTTCACAGGGATGCAGCATGGGTTTTTTCAGCCGCCTGTTCAGGCTCCGGGAGCAAGACCCGACCAGCCCCGACACCACCTGGGCCATGGAAGACAATGGCAGCGAGCTGGTGCTCGACCCCGAGTACGCCGCCATGCTCATGACCGAGATCGACATCGACGCCGCCATTGCCAGCCACGAGCGCTGGCGCCTGCAATTGCAGGACATGGTCAATGGCCGCTCGCAGGAGGTGATGCGCCCCGAGCGCGTCTGCCAGGACGACCGCTGCGACCTGGGCCGCTGGCTCTACGGAACGGGGCGCGTGCGGCTGGGGCACTATCCGGCGTTCACCATGCTGGTGGCGCGCCACAAGTACTTTCACCAGCAGGCAGCCGAGGTGGTGACGGCGTTCCAGGCGGGCGAACAGCAAAAAGCCGTCCAGTTGCTCAATAGCAGCACCCGCCATGCGTCCAATCAGGTGCTGCTGCTGCTCAAGGAGCTCAAGCGGGGATTGGGGCGGTGAAACGCGCCGCTGGCGGCTGTTCGGCTGCGGCGGGGCTTTGCCCCAACATCGACACCAGGCCGTCCACGGCCGCCTCGGCCTGCCGAATCGACTCAGCCAGCCGTTCATCTGCGAACTCGTCGTACTCGATGGACGCGCCGTAGACATCGGTCACTCCCATGTACGCAAAGGCCGTGGAGATTGAGGGTTCCACATGGTTGCGGCCCGCCAAGCGGCCGCCCGGCTGATAGCCGTAGTCTCCCCGGGAAGACAGGATGACCAATCGCTTGCCGGCATCCGCCAGCAGCGGCCAATAGGGCTCTTTGCCCCGGCTCCGGTCGAAGCCGAACGTGCGGCCCACCCGCACGATGTTGTCGATGTAGGCCTTGAAGGGCGCAGGAGGGCCGAAGTTGTACATCGGAACGCCTGCAACGATGAGCGTCGCTTCCTGCAACTCGTCGACCAACTGGTTGCTGAGCCGCAGTTCCTCGTCCATCCATTCCTCGCGCGATGCTTCGGCGGTGAACGCGGCGTGTATCCACCGGCCAGTGACGGGCGGCGGTGGGACCAGGCCCACGTCCCGGTAGATCACTTTCGTGTCGGGGAACAGCGCAGTCCAGCGTTGGACAAATCGCGCCGTCAGACGTCGGGTGTGCGATCCGTGAGGCATGGAGCCCGATTGGCCGACGCGGGCGCTGGCGTCGATATGCAAGACGGTGGTCATGATGGAATCTCCTTACAGATGAATGAAAATCACGTAGGAGAAGTTTGCTCAGCGTTGCTGCCCAAGACAAACGATGATCTTTCAGGCAACAGATGATCTGAAATCATTCACCCCTTTATTCCTGCATTCACTCATGCGTCAGCGACTCCCTTCCTTGAGCGCGTTGCGCGCGTTTGAAGCGGCAGCGCGTCTGGGCAGCTTCAAACATGCGGCCGAGGAGCTCGCCGTTACCGCAACTGCCATCAGCCACCGGATTCGGGTACTGGAGGAGGATCTGGAGCGCCCCTTGTTTGTGCGCAAAGTGCGCGCGGTTGAGTTGACCGCGGACGGGCGGATATTGCAGGCGGCGGTCAGCAGCGGCTTTCACACCATGGCCGCAGCGATCGCGCAACTGCGGCAACCCGGCCGCGCAACGGTGACCCTGTCAACCACCCCCGCATTCGCCGCCAAGTGGCTGGTGCCGAAGCTGGGCGCCTTCCAGGCCGCCCAGCCCGACATTGATCTGCATGTGCATGCGTCCAATGCGCCCGTGGATCTGAAGGCTGGCACCGTGGACCTGGCGATCCGCTATGGAGAAGGCCACTACCCCGGGGTGACGGCCACTTTGTTGCTGGAGGACCAGTTTGCGCCGGTCGTGAGTCCAACCATCGCGCCCATGGCCCGTCGCGACCTGTCGCAGTGGTCGTTGATCCACTTCGACTGGCATCGTCCACCGCGGGTCGCTCTGGGGTGGGATGCCTGGGCTCGCGCGGCAGGCCGCCAGCCTTCCGAGCTGCCGGGCGGGGGAGTCCGGTATTCGGAGGAAAGCCATGCGATTCAAGCGGCCGTGGCGGGCCAGGGAATTGCGTTGGTGAGCCTGCTGCTGGTGGAGGAGGAATTGCGGCTGGGGCTCTTGCAGGTGGCTGCAGAGCCCGTGCTCCCCGCCCTGTCGTACCACCTGCTCAAGTCCAGCCATCATCCTCCCTCCGAGGCTGTGTCCGTGGTGGAAAGCTGGTTGAAGCGGATCAGCGGGACGACCGCCTAGCCGAGCTGGGATGGGTGGTCCGAACCCATTGAACAGGTGCGTGATGGATCCCAGTGGCGGCTGCACCGCAGTCTGCCCACCGGCCACAGCATCGATACACAGTTCTTACATCTGAAGACATGCATGCCGCGAAGAAATGTCCTTCGCGTGGCTATCCTTCGGCGCGCGTCAAACCATTGCTTGCAGTGGTTGCGCAAAAACACAATCGATCGATTCAAGACCAATCAAAGAAGCTGACGCACGTCAGAGAGGGAACCCCGATGGACCGCCGTAAATTGTTGACGCTCGCAACCCTGGCTTCCGGCGTGAGCGCCGTGTCGCCCGTGTGGGCACAGTTTGACCTGGGCAAGATGCTGGACGCAGGCAAGGATCTCGCTAAATCCGAAAGCCTGTCGGACGAAGAACTCAAGAGCGCGTTCGACCAGATGTCCGCCGAGATGGACAGCCAGAACCAGGTGGCCCCCGCAGGCAACCCCTATGCCAAGCGCCTGGCAAAACTCACCTCCGGTCTGGGCACCCACGACGGCCTCAAGATGAATTTCAAGGTCTACCTCACGCCCGAGATCAACGCCTTCGCCATGGCCAACGGCACCATCCGCGTGTATTCGGGCCTGATGGACAAGTTCACCGACGACGAGGTGCGCTACGTGATCGGCCACGAGATCGGTCATGTGAAGGCCGGGCACACCAAGGCCCGCATCCAGACCGCCCTGCGCACCAGCGCGCTGCGCAATGCGGTGGCGTCCAGCAACGGCAAGGCCGGCGCCATTGCCAGCTCGCAGCTGGGCGACCTGTTCGAGAAAGTGGTGCGTGCCCAGCACTCGCAAAGCAACGAGCGCGAGGCCGATGACTACGCCATGGCCTTCATGAAAGCCAAGCGCTATGACAGCAAGGCATGCGTCAGTGCACTGGAAAAGCTGGCGGCCATGTCGGGTGGCGACTCGACCAGCTTCCTGTCGACCCATCCGTCTCCCAAGGAACGCGCGGACCGGATGAAGACGCAGGTCGCCTGACTTTTTGTGCCGAAAAATGCCTGATGGGGCCGGGTACCGCGCTTTGGGGCGCGGTATTTTTTTGACCGCGCGTACCAGCGTCCCGGTATCCGTGCAGAGGGGCGGAGGCGAACCTGCCTGTATCGCGTCTGGCGCGCGCCGGCAGGTCAGTAGCTGCGCCCGCCCTTGTACATCGCGTGCTGGCGCCGGTTCAGCGTGGCGGCTTCCCCCAGCCGGCCCATGGCCGCACCGGCATGCGCGTGCGTGATGGCCAAGCCCAGGCCGTCGGCCGCGTCGGTGCCCGGCAGGCCGGGCAGGTTCAGCAGGCGGCGCACCATCTCCTGCACCTGGCTCTTGGCTGCGCGGCCATGGCCGACCACGGCTTTTTTCATCTGCAGCGCGGTGTACTCGGCCACGGGGAGGTTGCTTGCCACCAGGGCGGTGATGGCGGCGCCGCGGGCCTGGCCGAGCAGCAGGGTGGACTGCGGGTTGATGTTGACGAAAACGATCTCCACCGAGGCCACGTCGGGCTGGTAGCGCGCAGCGACTTCGGTGATGCCGTCGAACAGGATCTTGAGTCGGCCCGGCAGGTTGCCCAGGGCCAAGCTGGTGGTGCGGATGGTGCCGCTGGCCACGTAGCTGAGCTTGTGGCCATCCACATCCACCACGCCAAAGCCGGTGGTCTGCAGGCCGGGGTCGATCCCTAAGATGCGCATTTGCTATTTAATTGATAGCTGCTGGCGATTGATGGTCAAGCGCCAGCGTCCAATTTGGTTCAAAGCCCGAAATACCACCGGGCAGAGTGGAAGAACACCGGGGCCGCAAAACACAGCGCATCCACGCGGTCGAGCAGGCCGCCAGCGCCGGTCACCGACATGCCCTGCATGCCCCAGCTCGTGATGCCGCGGTCGCGCTTGAGCGCTTTCATCACCAGGTGCCCCAGGCTGCCTGCCACGCAGGCCAGCAGCGCCATGCCCAGCGCCTGGCCGGGCTTGAACGGCGTGATGAAGGTGAGCAGCCCGCCCACCAGCCCGCCCACGGCCACGCCGGCCAGCCAGCTCACCCACTGAAAGCTCTGGCTCACCTGTGGCGCCACCGGCTTGTGCGGGAAGCGCCGGCCCAGCAGATGCTGCACCACCATGCAGGTCTGCACCACGAACACCAGGAAGAACACCAGGAACGCACCCTTGCCGCGGTAGCCCGGAAAGTCCAGCAGCAGCAGCGCGGGCACATGGCTCATGCCGTACACGCAAACCATGATGCCCCACTGCAGTTTGGCATTGCGCTCCAGGAAGCGCTGCGGGTCGTTGGCCAGCGCGCTCACCACGGGAATGGCCAGGAAGACGTAGACGGGGATGAACACCGTGAACAGGTCGAAGTGCTTGCTGCCCACGATCCAGAACTGCAGCGGCAGCACCACAAAGAAGGCCAGCACCAGGCTGCGGTGGTCGCCGCGGCGCGTGGGCGAGAGCGTGATGAATTCGCGCAGCGCAAAGAAGGCCACGATGGCGAACAGCACCGTGGCGACCGTTTCGCCCAGCACCCAGCCCACCCAGAATACGGTGGCCATCATCCATGAGGTCTTGAGCAGGCCCCAGAAGCGCTTGGCCTCGAGCGCCTTGGCTTCGGATTCGGGATCGTCGCTTGCATGCTCGCGCAAGTTGCGCACGAAGGCCCATACGGTGACGATGGAGAGGATGCCGAACACGACCAGGAACAGGGCCCCGATCTGCTGGGTGGTGGTGAGATTGCGCAAAAAATTGTTCATGGCCGTGCCGCTCCCCATGGAGCAGTCGCGGGCAAACGCGTAGTCAAATAGTCGGGCGAAGGGCGCTGCATGCTCAGACCTCCCGCAGCGCGATCACGGCGCGGCGTGCGCGGTCCAGAAAGGGTCGGCGCTCCTCGCCCGGCTCCAGCTGGATGGGCGCGCCGAACGTCACCGAGCACAGGATGGGAACGGGTACGACCTCGCCCTTGGGCATCACGCGCTGCACGTTGTTGATCCAGGCGGGCACCAGCACCACTTGGGGGAACATCTGCGCCAGCTTGAACAGACCCGACTTGAACGGCTGCGGCTCATCGCCATGGCCGCGCGTGCCTTCGGGAAAGATCACGATGGAGTCGCCGCTTTCCAGCGCCCGCACCAGCGGGGCCAGAGGGTCGGATTCCGGCAGGGCAGCGCGCAGTTCTTCAGGCGTCGGCGCGCGGGGCAATGCTTCGGGCGAGGGGTCGGGGCCGCCGGCCATGGCGGTGTCGGCGTCTGCGGAGGCCGTGGCCAGGGCCGCGAGCACGCCGACGGGCTCCGTCGCGACCGGGGCTGCGGGGCGTGCGGGCGTGGTCTGCCGGTCCACGTACACCGCGTTGAAGACGGCCGTGGTGATCCATTGGCGAAAGGGCGTCTTGGTCCAGTAGTCCTTGGCCGCAATGGGGCGGGTGATGCTGCGCAGTTCCTCGGGCAGCGCGGCCCAGATCAGCACCATGTCGGCGTGGCTCTGGTGGTTGGCAAAGTAGATGCGCTGTTCGGCCTTGGGTGGGCAGCCATACCAGCGCGCCTGGGAGCCGGTGAGGAACCGCACGATTCCCAGCAAAAGGACACTCATCAACTTGGCAAGCATGGCGCGGATGATACGGGGGCACGGCGGGCGTCCGCGGAGCGCCTGCGCGGCGCGTGCCACGCGGCTGCGTCTTCAGCGCCGGCGGAAGCGCTTCGATGCCCGCGGGAGCAGCCCCAGCAGCAGCGCGAGCGCGCCCAGCGCCGCGCCAGACAAGGTCGGGATGGAAGCCGGCCCTGGGGGCGGCGCGCCGACGTTCACGGTGAAGGTGTCTCCCGCCCAGGTCCACACGTAGCTGCCGGGTGTGAGGCCCAGGGCTGCGATGGTGGTGGCGTTCCACACTGCCGACGAGCTGAGGGGGGCACCGGAGACGTAGCCGGTTGGGACAAAAAACTCCCCGACAACCCCCCGGATTCCCACCAGATCGCCAGAGG
>NZ_JALEGG010000305.1 GCF_022763525.1 Acidovorax sp. | reverse complement strand
GACCTCCTGCAATCGCGGCACTGGGCACGGCAGAACGCGGCGTTTCGCAGACCGTAGAGGCTCCCCCTGTGTCGCCTTCGGCGCCTTCCCCCTGAGGGGGGCAACGCACTCGCTGCGGGGCGGCCCTTGCTCTGCGTCACTGGCCTGGGCCGCGCCAGTTCCGGCCGTGTGACCACATCCCTGGCCCATGGACAACGGCGGCTCCGCGACAATCGGGGCCACCATGACCCACGCACACCGCTCCGCCACCCCCGTTTCCACCCACGACACCACGCGCATTGACGACACGCGCATCAAGGCCGTGCGCCCGCTCATCACGCCAGCGCTGCTGCAGGAATGGCTGCCTACGCCCGATGCAGCGCTGACCCTGGTCGAATCCAGCCGCGCCGCCATCTCGCGCGTGCTGCAGGGCCAGGACGACCGGCTGATCGTGGTGGTGGGGCCCTGCTCCATCCACGACCACGACCAGGCCATGGAGTACGCGCGCCAGCTCAAGGTGCAGGCCGATGCGCTGCAGGACAACCTGCTCATCGTGATGCGCGTGTACTTTGAGAAGCCCCGCACCACCGTGGGCTGGAAGGGCTACATCAACGATCCGCACCTGGACGGCAGCTTCGCCATCAACGAAGGGCTGGAACTGGCGCGCCAGCTGCTGCTGGACGTGCTGGCCACGGGCCTGCCGGTGGGCACCGAGTTCCTGGACCTGCTCTCGCCGCAGTTCATCAGCGACCTGGTGAGCTGGGGCGCGATCGGTGCGCGCACGACAGAAAGCCAGAGCCACCGCCAGCTGGCCAGCGGCCTGTCGTGCCCCGTGGGGTTCAAGAATGGCACCGACGGCGGCGTGAAGGTGGCGAGCGACGCCATCCAGGCGGCCCAGGCATCGCACGCCTTCATGGGCATGACCAAGATGGGCCAGGCAGCAATCTTCGAGACGCGCGGCAACAACGACTGCCATGTGATCCTGCGCGGCGGCAAGCAGCCCAACTACGGCGCTGCCGACATAGACGCGGCCTGCGCGCTGCTGCGGGCTGCCGGCCTGCGCGAACAGGTCATGATCGACGTGAGCCACGCCAACAGCAGCAAGCAGCACCAGCGCCAGATCACGGTGGCTGGCGAAGTGGCCCAGCAGATTGCCGCGGGCGATGCGCGCATCACCGGCCTCATGATCGAAAGCCACCTGCAGGAGGGACGCCAGGACATCGTGCCCGGCCAGCCCCTGCGCCACGGCGTGTCGGTAACGGATGCGTGCATCAGCATGGCGCAGACCGTGCCGGTGCTCAACGAGCTGGCCGCCGCGGTGCGGGCGCGGCGGGCACGCGCCTGAGCCGCGCCGCGTCCCACGTCGAGCGGTTGGGCGCTCATAGCCAGAACATTGCCGGAAGCTTGCGCATCCATTTGGGAAAAACCCTGGTGCATGGCCGCCAGCGGGCTCTCGCCCCGAGGTGTAGCATTGACATTTCGCGCTTGTGGCCTCAAGGTTTTTGGCCTACAACCAAGGCGCGCCCGCTCGGTATGCGTTGGCCCTCCACCCGTTCCTGTCGTACGCCTTTCCAGACAATGCCGCTTCCGACCCCTTGCATCACCGACCGGGCCGCAGCGGCGGGCGCGGCGCGTCGCGCTCCACGGGGCAGGGCAGCCGCTTGACCATGGCTTCCGCGCACGCCACCCAGGAATCCGCGCGGCTTGAGGCCCTGCAGTCCTACGCGATTCTCGACACGCCCTCCGAAGACGCCTTTGACCAGCTGGCCACGCTTGCGGCGCGGGTGTGCCAATGCCCGATGGCGGTGGTCAACTTCGTGGACAGCGAGCGCCAGTGGTTCAAAGCCGCGGTGGGCGTGCCACTGGCACAGACAGACCGGGCCATCGCGTTTTGTGCGCATGCCCTGGACGGCGGACGTGACGCCATGGTGGTGCCCGACACCACGCAGCACCCCATCTTTGCGAGCAATCCACTCGTGACGGGCGAGCCCCACGTGCGCGCCTATGCCTGCGTGCCCCTGGTCACGCCCGAAGGTTTTGCCCTGGGCACGCTGGCGGTGATGGACACGGTGCCGCGGGTGCTCCAGGACGAGCAGCTCGACGGCTTGAGGATCCTGGCCGATCAGGCCATGGTGCAGCTGGAGCTGCGCCGCCAGAAGCGCCTGCTCGCCCAGCTGGTAGAAGACCGGGACCGTCTCCATGCCGAGATGCTGGCCCAGGGCGAGGCCCTGCGCGTGGCGGGGCAGATCGCGCGCATTGGGGCTTGGACGCTGGAGCTGCCCAGCCTGCAGGTGACGTGGTCGCAGGAGATTGCCGCCGCGTATGGGCTGTCGCACCGTGTCAGCAATCTGGCGCAGGTTTTGCAGCTTTACAGCCCGCCGTACCGCGCGTCCGTGCAGGCAGCGCTGGAAGTGTGCATGCAGCATGGCATGCCGTTCGACCAGGAGGCCGAGGTGACCATGCCCGGCGAGATCCGCCTGTGGGCGCGCACGGCGGGGCAGGCGGTGCGCGACGCCAGCGGGCAGATCGTGCGCATCCGGGGGGCGTTCCAGGACATCTCCGCCCAGCACTACGCCCGGCAGGCGCGCCGCGAAAGCGACGAACGCTTCCAGCTGGTGTCGCGTGCCACGGCCGATGCAGTGTGGGACTGGAACCTGAACACCGACCTCATGTGGTGGAACGAAGGCATGCAAACCCTTTTTGGCGTGCCCCTGGACCAGCTTCCGCCCGACAGCACCTCCTGGACGCTGCGGCTGCACCCCGAGGACAGCGAGGGCGTCCTGCGCAGCATCCACGCGGCCATCGACGGGACCGACAACCACTGGTCGGCCGAGTACCGCTTTCAGCGGCAGGACGGCACCTATGCCTGGGTGCTGGACCGCGGCTTCCTGATCCGGGACTCGGCGGGCAAGGCGGTGCGCATGGTGGGTGGCATGGCCGACATCAGCGCGCAGAAGCTCACCGAGCTCGACGCCCAGCGCGACGCCCAGAACCATGCCGAGCTGCTGCATGTGCAGCAGCGCATCTCGTCGCTGGCCATGCCGCTGCCGGAAGTCCTGCAACTGGTGGCCGACACGGTGCTGCGGCAGACGCAGGCCCGGGGCGCCGCGGTGGAGCTGCTGCAGGGCAACCAGCTGGTAGCGCAGGCCTGCGCGGGCGACCACGTGCGGCCCGTGGGGCACATGCTGGCGGTAGAGCAAAGCCTGCTGTGGTCCACGCTGCGCGAGGGAAAGACGGTGGTGTGCAACGACACGGAGGCCGAAGGCTGGGACATGACCTCGCTTCCGCACCGCCGCGGCGTGCGCTCCGTCATGGCGGTACCGCTGCGCACGCCCCAGGGCGTGGTGGGCTCGCTCAAGGTCACCTCCGACAAGCCCAACGCCTTTTCGCGGCGGGATGTGGCGCACCTGGAGATCCTGACCGAATCGCTGGGGGCCATGGTGCAGCTGCGTCACGTGGCCGGCCAGCTCAAGGCGTCCGAGCAGCAGTACCGCATGCTGTTCAACGAGCACCCGCACCCCATGTGGGTGTATGACCGCGAGAGCCTGCGCCTGCTGGCCGTGAACCAGTCGATGGAGCGGCACTACGGCTACACCGAGACCGAGCTGTTGGCGATGCACATGACCGACCTGTGGCCGCCCGAGCGCCGCGAGTCCGTTGCAGCAACCCTCCGCGCCATTGCAGCCGACCAGCGCAACAAGCCCGTCATCAGCCGCCACGTCAAGAAGGACGGCAGCTTCATGGACGTGGAGATCACCGCGGGCAGCATCAGCTTCAACGGCCGGCCGGCGCGCCAGGTGCTGGCCACGGACGTGACCGAACGCCTGCGCACTGAACGCGAGCTGGCCCGCATGAGCCGGGCGCAGCGCTTGCTGAGCGCCTGCAACGAAGCGCTGGTGCGCGCCACTTCCGAAACCGCCTTGCTGCAGTCCGTGTGCCAGATCGCGGTGGACATCGGGGGCTACCGCATGGGCTGGGTGGGCTTTGCGCTGGACGACGAGCGCAAGTCCATCCAGCCGGTGGCCTATGCGGGCTACCACCAGAACTACCTGGAGAAACTCCAGCTTTCCTGGTCGGAGGACGACCCGTTTGGCCGGGGCCCGGCGGGCACCGCCGTGCGCACGGGCCAGCCGGTCATCGTGCAGGACATCCGCAAGGAAGGCAATTTCGCCGACTGGACCGAGCGCATGCTGCACCACGGCTTCCACGGCGTGATCTGCCTGCCCCTGCGCGAACGGGACCGCACGTTCGGCCTGCTGTACCTGTATGCGCCCGACATCCTGCAGATCAGCGCCGACGAGGCTGCCCTCTTGCAGGAGCTCGCCAGCGACGTGGCCTTCGGCCTCACCAGCCTGCGCGCGCACAAGGCGCAGCAGCGGCTGCAGGCCTCGGTGCTCAAGGTGGCGGCGGCCGTGTCGGCCAGCACGGGCACCGAATTCTTTGTACAGCTGGTGCGCAACATGGCCGACGCGCTGGGTGCCCAGGGCGGCTGTGTGGTGCGGCTTTTGCCCACGGCGTCGGGCCAGCCGCCGCGGGTCGCCACCTTGGCGGCCGTGCTCGACGGGCGCATGCTGCCCAACGACGAATACTCGCTGGAAGGCACACCCAGCCTCCAGCTGCTGTCGCAGCGCGAATATGTGGTGAGCGACAAGGTTCAGCAGCTCTATCCCGAGGCGCCGGTGCTTCGCCTGGTGGGGGCCCAAGGCTACGCAGGCCAGCAGCTGTGCAATTCCGACGGCGAAGTGGTGGGCATCGTGTTCGTGCTGTTCCGCCAGCCCATCGAAGACACGGGCTTCGTCGCCTCCACGCTGCAGATCTTCGCGGCGCGCGCCTCGTCCGAAATCGACCGGCAGCTGGCCGACGCCCGTATCCGCCACCAGGCCTCCTTGCTGGACAAGGCGCAGGATGCGATCCTGGTGCGCGATCTCGAACACCGCGTCATCTTCTGGAACAAGAGCGCCGAGAGGCTGTACGGCTGGTCGCAGCTGCAGGCGCTCGGCCAGTCCGTGGACACGCTGCTCTACGACGATCCATCCCACTTTCACCACGCCACGCAGGTCGTGCTGGAGCAGGGCGAATGGACGGGCGAGATCGTGCAGCGCCACCGCGACGGCAGCACCATCGAGGTCGAAGGCCGCTGGACGCTGGTGCGCGGAGACGATGGCCAGCCCCGGTCCATCCTGGCCATCAACACGGACATCCGCCAGCGCAAGGCCAATGAGCGCGAGATCCAGCGCCTGGCGTTCTACGACGCCCTCACTGGCCTGCCCAACCGCATGCTGCTGATGGATCGCATGGCCCACGCGCTGGCCAACGCCCAGCGGCGCCAGCAGGGGGGGGCGCTGCTGTTCATTGATCTGGACAACTTCAAGCAGCTCAATGACACCCTGGGCCACGACCAGGGCGATGTGCTGCTGCAGCAGGTGGCCCAGCGCCTGAACACCTGCGTGCGCAGCGTGGACACGGTGGCCCGCCTGGGGGGTGACGAGTTCGTGGTGATGCTCGAGGAGCTCAGCGCCAAGCCGCACGAGCTGGCCCTGCACGCGCGCAGCGTGGGCGAGAAAATCCTGGCCATGCTGGCCGTGCCGTATGCACTGGCGGGCTACCAGTACCGCAGCACGCCCAGCATCGGCATCGCGCCGTTCACCGGCGAGCAGACCAGCGTGGGCGAGCTGCTCAAGCAGGCCGACCTGGCCATGTACCAGGCCAAGACGGCGGGGCGCAACACGCTGCGCTTCTTCGACCCGGGGATGCAGGCGGTGGTGACTGCCCGAGCCGGTCTGGAAACCGATTTGCGCGCCGCGCTGGCCCAAGAAGAATTTTTGCTGCACTTCCAGCCGCAGATGCACCTGTCGGGCCGCTGTGTCGGAGTGGAGGCGCTGGTGCGCTGGGCCCATCCGCAGCGGGGCATGGTGTCACCCGCGCATTTCATCCCGCTGGCCGAAGAAACCGGGCTCATCCTGCCGCTAGGGCGCTGGGTTTTGCACACGGCCTGCAAGCTGCTGGCCACCTGGCAGGCCAACCCGCAGCTGGCCCACCTGACCATGGCCGTGAACGTGAGCTCGCGCCAGTTCCGCCACGCCAGCTTCGTGGACGACGTGGCCCGCGTGCTGGCCATCACCGGGGCGCCGGCCCGCCTGCTCAAGCTGGAACTGACCGAGAGCCTGCTGGTGGAAGACATGGAAACCACCATCGCCACCATGACGGCGCTGCGCGCGCTGGGGGTGGGTTTTTCGCTGGACGACTTCGGCACAGGGTATTCGTCGCTGAGCTATCTCAAGCGCATGCCGCTGGACCAGCTCAAGATCGATCAAAGCTTCGTGCAGGACTTGCTCACCGACCCGAACGACGCCGCCATCGTGGACACCATCATCGGCCTGTCCCGCAGCCTGGGCCTGGACGTGATCGCCGAAGGGGTGGAAACCCCCGAGCAACGCGAGCTGCTGGCCCGCGCGGGGTGCCTGCACTACCAGGGCTACCTCTTCAGCCGCCCCCTGTCTGCGGACCTGCTGGAGGCCTTCCTGCGCCCTGGCGCATCCTACTGAGCTGGTTTTTCCGGTTTTTCAACTCTGAACGGGTTGGGTGCGGCCGAGAAAGGCCGATTCCTGGAACAGGTCGGAACCAGCGCTGGTGTGGAACGTTCCTGGCCCTGGCAGGAACAGCCGTGTCGGAAGGCCCTTCCACGAGCCTGTAGAGAACTCGCGCGGCGGGCTTCGCACGGCCAAGCCATCGCCCCCGCCTTTATTTCTGCCGGCCACGGCGTCGCTCACGCCCGCCAAGGCCGGGCCATGCTGCCCCGTGCAGGGGCTTCCTGCGGTGCCGACCCAGCCGGTGCAGGCGCGCTGCATTTGTCCCCTGTCTTCTTCTTATGTTTTCTATAAATACATAGTCGTAATAGTAGAGGGTGCCCCGGCGTGTGGACAACCCCGGTTTTCCCAAGCGCCACGCGCACTTGCATGGCCGCCAAGCCTGTGCACCACGCCCTGTTCCCGCTGTTGCGGCAACGGGGACAAAAGCCACGCAGGGCCCCGGCATGTGGACAACTCCCCGGTTGTGCCAAAACTATCCCCAGTGTTACGCACCCGCCCGCTTATTCACCGCGTTTCATTCAAAAGTGCCCTCTGCGCTTTACAGACAAGCGCTGATAGCTATCAATTTGATAGTGTTTTAAATATTTGGGTATCTCGGCGGCGTGGTGCGGTCCGGCCCATGACGATCCTTTCACATCTTCCCCAGGCTGGTTTCCCTCGGCGATGGGAGAGGCCGTGGCGTGTGTCGGTCGCCAGTGAAGCTTGGCCCGGTGAGGGCCACGCCGGGTCTCTACTGGGGCCTTTTGTCGGGTGCGTCGGCACGGTTTCCGGAAGTTCTGGTTGTTCTTTAATAGGTATATCAATAAATAGCAGTAGTAGTAGAGCAGCACCCTTGCTGTGGACAAGGCCGGTTTTGCCAATGCTGGCGCCAACTTGCGTGACGCCAAAGCCTGTGTGGCGGCGCGGGCAAAAGGCGGGGCTCGCATGCAACAACTTCGCGCGGGCGCCGGTTTGTGTGGATAACCGGTCAGTTGTGCCAATACTTTCCACAGATTTGTACACAGCGGTGCTTCGCCACTGCCTGATTCCTTCCAGAAAGCACAAAGCCCGCGTCCGGCCAGGATCGCGGGCTTTGAAAAAAAGGGCCGGCTGTGAACAACCGGACCGTGGAGGGCGGGCGGCAGAATTGCGCGCCTGGGCGTGCTTCTTACTTCGCGGGCGTGGCCGGCTGCTGCGGCGCAGGGCCTTCGCCGCCGCGCATGCCGTGGCGGTGTCCATGCCGGCCCTCGCCGTGAGCTTTCATGCCGCCCATGCGGTGACCATGGTGGGCCTGGGCGTCAAAGGTCTTCTGCTGCTCGGGCGTCAGCGTGGCATAGAAAGCCTTGGTGGCCTCGCCGCGGCGGTCGGCCTCGGCCGCGTGCTGCGCGCGCAGGGCCCGCATGCGATCGATGCGTTCCGGGGTAGTGAGCTTGGCCATGTCCTGGTGGTCCAGGCGGGCGCCGCGTTCGCCCGGCTGCAGGGCGGCGGTGTAGGTGGCCCATGCGGGCTCCTGGGCGGGCGTCAGCTTCAGTTGCTCCTTGAGTGTGGCCATCCGCTGGGCCATGTGGGCCTGGCGGCGTTCACGGTGGTCGGCCTTGGGCTGGCCCTTGGAGGCGGTGGCGCCGGCGGCCGGCGGCGTGGCGGGGGCGGGGGCGGGCTGGGCCAGCACGGGCAGGGCCAGGGCAGCCAGCATGGCGGTGGCGGCCAGGCGGTGTTGGAATTTGATAACCATGGTGTGAGTCCTTTCACGGGGTTGGAAGCTCGCGGGGACGACCGTTCCAGCGATGGAAGCCAGTGTCTGCCCGCCGTGTATCGCGTCCGTGCCGCTTGGATGTGGCTGTGTAAAGTTTGCGGAAAGAAAACCCACGGTGACGCCGGGAAGAGGGACCCGAGAGGCTCCGCAGGCGAAGCACCGACAATGGCGCATTCGTTCGCAGACAAGCAAAGGTTTTCCGTGTTCAAGAACATGATCGTGTACCGCATTGCGCCGCAATGGCAGGTTGAATTGACGCAAGTGGAAGATGCATTGGCGAAGACGCCCTTCATGGAGTGCGGCGCCACGCAGGAGAAATCCCTGGGCTGGGTGCCGCCGCGCGGCGAGCAGCACGGGCCGATGGTGGAGTCGGTCGGGGGGCAGTGGATCCTGCGCTTCATGGTCGAATCCAAGGTACTGCCCGGCAGCGTGCTCGCCCGCCGCGTGAAGGAGAAGGCCGAGCGCATCGAAAAGGAAACCGGCCGCAAGCCCGGCAAGAAGGAAAGCAAGGAGCTCAAGGACGAAGCCAAGCTCGACCTGCTGCCCATGGCGTTCACCAAGCAGGGCTCGATGTGGGTGTGGATCGACACGGCCTCGCGCCTGCTGGTGCTCGATACGTCCAGCCAGGGCCGGGCCGATGAAGTGGTCACGCTGCTCGTCGAATCCCTGCCAGGGCTGTCGGTGTCGCTGATCAACACCCAGGTCAGCCCGCAGGCCGCGATGTCGCACTGGCTCAAGGAGCAGGAGCCGCCCGTGGGCTTCACGGTGGACCGCGAGTGCGAACTCAAGAGCGCGAGCGAAGAAAAGTCCGTGGTGCGTTACGCCCGCCACCCCCTGGACATCGAGGAAGTGCAAGCCCACATCGACGCGGGCAAGCTCCCCACCAAGCTTGCCCTGACCTGGGACGACCGCGTGTCCTTCATGCTGACGGAGGGGCTGCAGATCAAGAAGATTGCCTTCCTGGACACCGTGTTCGAAGGCACGAAGGCCGATGACGGCGGATTTGACACCGACGTGGCCATTGCCACGGGCGAATTGACCAAGCTGATTCCAGACCTGATCGAGGCGCTGGGCGGCGAGGCGGAAAGCGGGGTGGCGAATGCGGCGCAGGGAGCGGCTGCGACGGCCAGTGTGTCCGCGCTCGCGGTGACGGGTCCGGCCATGGCGCCGGCAGATACCGATCCGGCGTCTGCGCCTTTTTAAGCCTTTTTTGCCTCCAGCGCTTGATTGGCAAGCGCTGCAAGCTATATTTTTGATAGCTTTCGTGCGGACTGGGCTGGTTTGCTGGTCGCCTGTCCCGCTGCCAGGTCATCCAGGATCGGGCAATCCGGCCGATCATTGCCCTGGCAGCACGACACCAGGGTTTGCAGGGTGCGCTGCATGGACTGCATCTGCGCGATGCGTTCGCTCAGGTCGTCGATGTGGTCCTGGGCAATGCGCTTGACCTGGCTGCTGGCGCGGCTGCGGTCGCGCCACAGCCCCAGCAGTTCGGCGATTTCCTCCATCGAGAACCCCAGGTCGCGGCTGCGGCGGATGAAGTGCAGGGTGTGCACGTCGGACTCGGTGTATTGGCGGTAGCCGCTGTCAGTGCGAGCCACGCCGCTGATGAGGCCCAGCGATTCGTAATGCCGCACCATGCGGGCCGAGATGCCTGCGCGCCGGGCGGCCGTGCCGATGGGCACGGGCCAGGCGGGGACGGGGAGCGTCGTGGTCTTGGTTGCCATGGAGCGGTGCCCGCGGTCAGGCCATGACGGTGTAGCCCTCTTCGGCGATGGCGGCGGCCAAGGCCTCGCGCGGGGCGGTGCTGTCCACGTCCACCTTGCCGCTGGCGCGGTCGATGCGGACTTGCGCCTGGGGGTCCACCTGCTTGACCGCCTGGGTGACGGCGCGCTCGCAGTGGCCGCAGGTCATGCCCTGGACTTGGAAAGTGGTGGTGGCGGTGTTGGCTTGCATGGAATAACTCCTGGGTAGTGAACAACGATCAAGGTTGAGCCTCGATGGTGAAGCTTGACATGGTGGCAAAGTCAAGGGATGTTGAAACCTCTGATTGCGTGAGGGTTGATGTGGCACAGGGCTTGACCTTGCCATCACGTCAAGGATCACCATGCATTCCATGAACACCACCACCACCCCATCATCCGCCCCCCTGGCCGGGGCCAGTCACTCGCTGGACCTGGGGATTTCGGGCATGACCTGTGCCAGCTGCGTGGGCCGCGTCGAGCGCGCGTTGCGCAAGGTGCCGGGCGTGCAGGAAGCCTCCGTCAATTTGGCAACCGAGTCGGCCCGCATTGCATTTTCTGCCGGCGCCGGGCCCGGCGACGCTGCCGCCATGGAGGCCTTGCTGCGCCGCGCCGTGCGCAATGCCGGCTACGAGCCGCGCGCCGCCGGGCCGGCCGAGGCCGATGACGACGTGTCGCCTTGGGCCGGGTTCCTGCCCGTAGGCATCGGGCTGGCGCTGTCGTTGCCGCTCGTCGTGCCCATGGTGGGCGACCTGATCGGGCGGGACTGGATGTTGCCCGCCTGGGTGCAGTTCCTGCTGGCCACGCCAGTCCAGTTCATTCTGGGGGCGCGGTTTTACAAGGCGGGCTGGCATGCGGCCAAGGCGCTGTCGGGCAACATGGACCTGCTGGTGGCGCTGGGTACCACGGCGGGCTGGGGCCTGTCGATGTGGCTGTGGCTGACAGCCCCCGCCGATCATCCCGGGCATGTTCCGCACCTTTACTTCGAGGCTTCGGCCGTGGTGGTCACGTTGGTGCTGCTGGGCAAGTGGCTGGAGGCGCGGGCCAAGCGCCAGACCACGGCCGCCATTCGCGCGTTGCACGCGCTGCGGCCCGACGTGGTGCACCTGCTGGGCCGGGATGGCGAAGTGGACGTGCCTGTGGCCGAGGTTTTGCGGAGCGATCGCCTGGTGGTGCGGCCGGGCGAGCGGATCCCCGCGGACGGCATCGTGCTGGAGGGGCACACGCAGGTGGACGAGTCCATGCTGACTGGCGAGCCCTTGCCGGTGGCGCGTGATGTGGGTGCGAAGGTGACGGGGGGCTCCATCAACGGCGACGGCCGCATCGTGGTCGAAGTGACGGCCGTCGGCGCCGAGACGGTGCTGGCCCAGATCATCCGGCTGGTGGAAGACGCCCAGGCGGCCAAGGCGCCCATCCAGCGCCTGGTGGACCAAGTGTCGGCCGTGTTCGTGCCGGTGGTGCTGGTGGTGGCGGTGGTCACGCTCGTGGGCTGGCTGGCGGTGGGCGCGGGGCTGGAAGCTGCCCTCATCCACGCCGTGGCCGTGATGGTGATCGCCTGCCCCTGTGCGCTGGGCCTGGCCACGCCCGCGGCCATCATGGCAGGCACGGGCGTGGCAGCCAGACACGGCATTCTGATCAAGGATGCGCAGGCGCTCGAACTGGCGCACAAGGTCGATACGGTGGCGTTCGACAAGACCGGCACGCTCACGTTGGGGCGGCCCCGGCTCACGGCGTTCGAGGTGGCAGACGGTGTGGATTCGTCAGCGCTGCTGAAGGTGGTCGCGGGCGTGCAGAGCGGCAGCGAACATCCCCTGGCCCGCGCAGTGGTGGCGGCGGCCGGCGAACGGCAGCTGGACGTAGAACCCGCGCTGGACGTGCGTGCCGTGCCCGGGCGCGGCACCGAGGGCGAGGTGGCGGGCCAGCGTTATCTGGTGGGCAGCCTGCGCTGGATGCAGGAGCTGGGCGTCGAGCTGGGTCCACTGGCGGCGCGCGCGCAGGCGCTGCAGAACGAGGGTGCCACCGTGTCGGCGGTGGCCCAGCGTGTGACCGAGGGGCCGAGCGCAGGGGCGAAGTATGTCTTGCGGGCGCTGATGGCGTTTGGTGACGAGCCCAAGCCCGGTGCATTGGCGGCGCTGGCGGCCCTGAAGGCGCGGGGTATTCGCACGGTGATGATCTCGGGCGACAACCGCGGCGCTGCCGAGGCCATGGCGCGCCGCCTGGGGCTGGACCCGGGCGCAGGCGAGGTGATGGCCGAGGTGTTGCCGGGCGACAAGGCGGCCCGGGTGGCGGCGTTGCAACAGGGTGCGGAAAAAATGCACCATCATGTGGCGATGGTGGGCGACGGCGTTAACGATGCCCCGGCGCTGGCGGCAGCCGACGTGGGCCTCGCCATGGGCAATGGCACGGATGTCGCCATGCACGCCGCAGGCATCACGCTGATGCGGGGCGATCCCATGCTGGTGGCCGCGGCGCTCGACATATCGCACCGCACGGTGATGAAGATCCGGCAGAACCTCTTCTGGGCGTTCGCTTACAACGTGGCCGGCATCCCCCTGGCGGCGTTGGGCTACCTGAGCCCGGTGGTTGCGGGAGCCGCCATGGCCTTGAGCTCCGTCAGTGTTATGGCGAATGCCCTCTTACTGAAGCGCTGGCGCATGTGATAAACACGTTCTGACAATCTCAGAGGGTCATTGATGTCTGGCAAACTGCAACGCTTTGTTGCAAATCTTTCAGCCAGACGGCTCAGCTTCAGGGCGGGCCCGGACCTCTTCTTACGAAGGACGAACGACCATGAATTTCTTCTCGCTCATGCGGCACTTCACCATCCGATTGCGCATGTTGGGGGCCATCGGCGTGGTGCTGGGCCTGCTGGGCCTGCTGGGCAGTGCGGGCATGCTGGGCATGTTCCGCATTCACGCCATGAGCGAGGACTTCATGGCGCAGTCGTTCTCCGAGGTCAGCCAGCTGGCCGAGCTGCGCGGCGAGATGGGCGCCATCCGCCAGTACGAGAAGGACATGATCATCGGCTATGAGAAGCCCGAGGCCGTCAAGGCTGCGCATGCCAAATGGCTGGAGAGCCAGGAAAAGGCCAAGAAGATCGCGAGCCAGTTCCTCGAAGGCCCTGAAGACGCGGACAACCCCATCGTGCGCAACATCGTCAAGCGGCTGGACAGCTACCGGGAGCTGTTTGGGCACGTGGCGCGCCAGCTGGAGGCCAGCGGCTATGACACCGCCACCATCGCCAACCGCATGAGCAGCAAGGCCGTGGCCGAGTTCGCCGAGGCCGACAAACTGATGGCGGAGCTGGACGCCGTGCTGCGCGCCGAGGTGGCCCAATCGGTCAAGGAGCAGGGCCAGGTCGCTGGTGAGACCAAGTGGCTTTTCGTGCTGGCCGTGCTGATTACGGTGGTGGTGGTGGTGCCCACCACGCTGATGAACATGAACTCGATCTGCCGTCCGCTGGAAGATGCGCGCAAGATGGCCCAGGCCATTGCCGGGGGCGACCTGTCGCAGCACATTGCGGCCGAGGGCAAGGACGAGGTGGCCGACCTGCAGCGCGCGCTGCGCGACATGCAGCAGGGTTTGGGGGCGCTGGTGGCGCAGGTGCGCGATGCCAGCGGCAACATTGCCACGGCCAGCCAGGAAATCGCCAGCGGCAACCACGACCTGTCCCAGCGCACGGAACAAACGGCCAGCAATGCGCAAGAGGCCGTGTCGTCGCTGTCGCAACTCACCGCCACGGTGCAGCAGACGGCCTCGTCGTCGCAGATGGCCAACCAGCTGGCCGCTTCCGCCTCCGGCACCGCCACGCGCGGCGGCTCGGTGGTGCAGCAGGCCGTGGCCAGCATGCACGAGATCTCGGCGTCCAGCCGCAAGATCGGCGACATCATTGGCCTGATCGACTCCATCGCGTTCCAGACCAACATCCTCGCGCTCAACGCCGCCGTGGAAGCCGCGCGGGCAGGCGAGCAGGGACGGGGCTTTGCCGTGGTGGCCAGCGAGGTGCGCAGCCTGGCCCAGCGCTCGGCCGCGGCTGCCAGCGACATCAAGGCCCTGATCAACAGCAGCGTCACGGCCGTGGATGGCGGCGTGCGCCATGTGGAAGACGCGGGCACGGCCATGAACGAGATCGTGACCAGCGTGCAGCGTGTGGGCGACATCATTGGCGAGATCAGCGCGGCCGCGTCCGAGCAGTCGGCCGGTATCGGCCAGGTGAACCAGTCGGTGGGCGAGATTGATCGCATGACGCAGCAGAACGCTGCGCTCGTGGAGGAATCCGCCGCGGCCGCCGACTCGCTGCGCGAGCAGGCCGCGCGCCTGTCGCAGGTGGTGCAGCAGTTCCGGCTGGCGGACGATGGTCCAGCCGCGATGGCGCTGGCGCGGCCCACCCTCCCCGGCATCGGAATGGACAGGAGCGCGTAGCACCGATTCAAGCGAGCTTGGACCGGTTCTGAGCCTGTCGCGCCGGGCCATCGCCCGGCAAGCGTGTGACGGTCATTCGGCCGTCGCGTGTCTTGATCTGTGTCAGGCTGTCCCAGCAGGTCTCATGGCAATCTGGCTACCGTTAGCCAACTTGGGGATTGCGCCATGTCATCGATCTGCCTGCGAACCATTCGTGAAGAGCACGCATCGCTCGCCGCCATCCTCCATTCGCTGCGTTTGATGCTCGACCAGGGGCCGGGCAATGATCCCGCCGCGTTCTTTGATGTGATGCGGGCGATGCTGTTCTACATCGACGAGTTTCCGGAGCGCCAGCACCATCCCAAGGAGTCGCAGTGGCTCTTTCCGAAGGTGGCCGAGCGCTGCGCCGAGACCGCGCAGGCCATCGCGCAGCTGGAACGCGACCACCGCGGCGGCGAGGCGGCTGTGCGCGAACTGCAGCACCTGCTGGTGGCGTGGGAACTGATGGGCGAAGCGCGCCGTGACCTCTTTGTGAAGGCGCTGGACGGCTACATCCGCTTTTATCTGGAGCACATGCGCGTGGAGGAAACCGTGGTGATCCCCGCAGCGCAGCAGCACTTGACCCCCGCCGACTGGGCCGCCATCGACGTGGCTTTTGCCAGCAACAGCGATCCGCTGGCGCCCGGCAAGCCGCGCAATCCGGTGTACGACCGCCTGTTCACGCGCATCGTGATGCGCGCGCCCAGCCCGATAGGGCTGGGAAGCCCCCCCTGAGCCGCCTTCGGCGTCTTCCCCCAAAGGGGGGACGCCGCCAGCGCGGCGGGGCGGCCCTTGCGCGGCGGCCCACGCTTCGGCAGCGCCACTTTCAACCGGCGTAGGCTGCATGAAGGATGGTCGTCATAACGCTTGTGGCCCGGCACATGTGGATCTCGATGGGCCGCACGGCGCCTTTTCGCAGTCAATAGCCATGCTGTTGGCAAGAAAAGCAACGCCGCGGACTACCCGACGCCGCGCTGGCACCGCCAGCAGGGAGTGATGCGGACCGTCCTGAACGCCTGTATTGGTGAACAAATCCTCAGCCTGTAGCGAGCGCCGGGTAGTCCGTATACCCCTCGGCCCCGCCGCCATAAAGCGTGGCGCGGTGGACTTCATTCAAAGGGGCATTGCGCCGCAGTCGTTCCACCAGGTCGGGATTGGCGATGAAGGGGCGGCCGAAGGCCACGATGTCGGCGCCGTCGGCCAGGGCGGCTTCGGCCAGCTCGCGGGTGTAGGCGTTGTTCACCATCCAGGCGCCTTGCCCGCCTGCGGCCCGGTAGGCAGTCCGCAGCGCGGCGTAGTCGAACGGGCGGCCCTCCACTTCGCGTGGGCCGCCGGTTGCGCCCTCGATCACGTGCACGTAGGCCAGGCCCAGCGGGGCGAGCTCGCGCACCACGTGTTCAAACAGGGGCTGGGGGTTGTCGTCCACGATGTCGTTGGCGGTCGTCACGGGCGACAGGCGGATGCCGGTGCGTCCACCGCCGATTTCTTCAACGATGGCGCGCGTCACCTCCAGCAGCAGGCGTGCGCGGTTCTCGATGCTGCCGCCGTAGTCGTCGGTGCGGCGGTTGGCGCCGGTCTTGAGGAACTGGTCGATCAGGTAGCCATTGGCGGCGTGGATTTCCACGCCGTCAAAGCCGGCCGCGATGGCATGGCGCGCAGCGTGGCGGTAGTCCTGCACGATGCCGGGCAGCTCTTCGGCGTCGAGCGCACGGGGCTGGGACGTTTCGGTGAAGGTGGGCACGCCATTCTTGATAAGAACCGTCTTGGTGTGCGCGCGGATGGCGGATGGCGCCACGGGCGCTGCGTTGCCCGGCTGCAGGTCGGTGTGCGAGACGCGACCCACGTGCCACAGCTGCACGACGATCTTGCCGCCGGCTTCGTGGACGGCATGGGTCACCTTCTTCCAGCCGTCCAGCTGTTCGGTGCCGTACAGGCCGGGCACGTCGGCGTAGCCCTGGCCTTGCGGGCTGATGGCCGTGGCCTCAGAAATGATGAGCCCGGCGCTGGCACGCTGGGCGTAGTAGGTGGCGACCAGCTCGGTCGGGATCGCCTCGGGCGACCGGTTGCGGGTGAGGGGGGCCATGGCGATGCGGTTGGCCAGAGCCAGATCGCCAGCGCGGGTGCTTTCAAACAGGGATTTCATGCGGACTCCAGAACATTGCGCACAACAAGAACGCGGACACGCGAGCGCCATGAGAAGGCATGACAACGCGCTCCAACACGCTTTCAGACCTGTACAGCGTACTGCGCTCGCGCCAGGCTTGCACTGCGCGAAGTCATGCAAGGTTTTTGAGTTTGTGCTGGGGCCGCGTGAGCGGGGTGCGCGTGCGCGCGGCCTGCGAGCCGCCGGGATGGCGTCGCAGGCCGCGCGGAGGGCTCGTCAGCCTATCGGCTGCAGCCGGTCCACCAGCAGGGCAGGGTTTCGCGGTAAGGCTTCACGGCCACCCACTTGGGGTTGCTGGCGGCGTCGTCGAATGCGGCTTCGCGCAGACCCCAGGCGCCGTAGTGGCCGGGTTTGTAGACATTGTTGAAAAAGGCGAAGACCTGGCCGGGGGCGGTGCCGTTGGCGTTGGTCCATGCGCCCATCAGATCGCGGTACACATCGCCCATGCGGGGGTAGCGGTTGGCTTGGGTGAACAGGTCGGTGACAGCTTGGTTGGGGGCACCCACCACGGATAAGTGCTGGCCGCCTTCGTAGGCAAACAAGGGCTTTCGGAAGTTTTTGTCGGAAACGATGGCTTTTTGGCCGTTGATCCAGCTGGTCACCAGATCGATCGCCCCATGGGGGATGTCGGGCGATTTGAGCGGGGTGTCGGCAATGGGTTGGCCATTGGCATCCTTGGCGCGCAGTTCCCGGAAGAGGGTGTTCAGCCCGCCATCGGGCTCCGTGGTCCACTTCGCCACGGCCGCGATATGGTCGTTGTCGCCCAGATAGCCGCCCACATACGGAGCCACGGCGACTGCATCGATGGCACGGGCGCAGTTCTCTTGGATGAGGCCTGCTGCCACGGCCAGCGGGCATCGCAGCAGCGGAAGGTCGGGATCGACCACGGAGATTTGCTGGTTGACCACGCATTGCACGCGCGACGCTTCTGCGCTGAACTCCTCCTTGATGATCTGGCAGAGCTCGCTGGAGCGCAGGGCGTAGTAGTTGATGACGCGATCGTGTCGGCTGCCTTTGTCTCCAAATTTTTCCAGTCCTTGTTCGGCAAGCCAGAGGTAGTTTTCATAGAAGCCCGGCGCGCTGTTCCACGGCTCGTTGCCATATTCCACGATGAACTTGGCAGCGGGGTTCAGGCCTTGCTTGACCTGCTGGGCCATGCGCCGGGCATAGTCGTCGCTGGCGTGGTAGGGGATGTTGAGCCAGGCGTCGGCCTTCAGGGTGTTGGCCAGGTTGAGGGATACGCCAATGGGCACGCCAAACTCGGTGTTCCAGGTGTAGTCGTTTTTCAGCGGCCGATCCATCCATTCAGCCAGCTGGGAGCTGTTGGTCTTGAACCAGTCCATGAAGCGGATGGCGCGGTAGCCGTTGAGGTCGCCCAGGAAGTTGGGGAACCACAGCTGGGTGGCCGACAGGTCGACCAGCGACGTGTAGGTGCTGCCGCCGCTACAGGCGCTGCTGGCGGGAACCCAGCGGTAGACGTTGTCGCTGCAGATGCCGCCCGGCGGCAGGATGCGGATGTTGCGCAGGTGGTTGCCGACCGTGATCTTGGAGATGCTGATGAACAGGTTCTCGCGCAGCCTGGCGTTGTTGGCCATGTTGAAGGTGGCATGGCCCGGGCTGACGATCTTGAAGTTCTCGGCCGAGGCGCCCCCAATGAAGAATTCGCCTTCCCCATCAAAGTAGACGTGGTAGACGCCCGTGAGCCGTGCCTTGGGATCGTAGTTGTCCAGGATGGCGGAGCTGACGGTGGCGTAACCTGCGCTGTCGGGGTCGGTGGGCAGGCTCTTGACCCAGCCGTTGGCATCCAGGTCCAGCACCTCGTAGGGCCTGGAATGCCACTTGCCGTTCTTGTCGGTCGGCGCCCACTTCTGCATGCGCTTGGCCAGGTCGATGGTAGGCATGTCCGAGTTTTCAGATGTCAGCCCGACCAGGTTGATGGCTGCACCGCCCGCATGGCGGGGGCGCACCCCTTCTAGCGCAGCGGGCGTGATGCCAGCCCCCTCGTCGTCGGCCGTGCTGGCAGCCGTCAGGGTGAGCTTGGCCGTGTCCGTCGCAGTGTCGGTGCTTCCCCCGCCGCAGCCGTGCAGCAGGCTCGATAGCAGGGCAATCCCAAGCGTATGTCGTAGTCGTTTCATATGGATCCTCCGGAAAATTGGTTGGTTTTCTTGGCTTTCGGGGCGTGGTCTCCGGCCTGGGTCAGGCGCGTATCCGCCCCGTGATGTGAGGGGTGGGGGGTGCTGGTGGGAGGTGCCTCCTCTCGAGGGTTGAATAAGCCAGGGGTCTTCCGCGCGAATCACCACGCTGTGTGCATCTACGGGCTTGTGCGGTCTGCTGCGGCAACAAAATGCCCGCCGTCGCTGCGGCGGTTGCTGCGGCGATGGCTGCGCTTTGCAGCAGCACATCCCGATCCGCAGCGCACACTGGGCTAGCGGGAGTGGAAGCGGGATCCGGGCAGAGGATCCTTAGCGGGCTCGGTGCCGGTCGAAAAATTGCACGTACCCCTCATAGGCCAGGGCGGGGTGGTCGTGCAGGCGGGCATCGGCCACATAGCTGCAGGAAGCTGTGGCCTGGGCTGCGGCATAGGCGTTGCACAGGGCCGGCCCGAAGTCCGGGTAGTGCAGGGCGTCCTGCTGTTGCATCTGTGTGAGGGTGAGGGGCCGACCGACCACGGGGCTGTCGTAGCGCAGTTGAATGGGGGGTGCCTGGCGGGTCACGTCGCGCACGGCGCTGCCGTAGCGGTCAGCGTTGGGGTTGCGGCCGTGGAACGTCTGCAGGAACAACTCGTGATGGGGCTGGACCAGGAACCACTGCGCGAAGTCTTCGCCGCGGTAGCTGGTCTGCGCGTTGACGGCAAACACGGCGCGCACGGCCGGCGATGTGCTGACGGGTTGCATGGCCGTCCACACCCCCAGCGTGCCGCGCGACTGGCCCACCAGAAAGATGTTGCGCGGGTCGATGCGCAGCGCCTGGGCGTGTGTGACCAGGTAGTTCAGGGCCTGGGCAATGTCGGTGTGGGGCACCGGTCCGCCCGGCTCGGGCGATGCGTTGGTGACGGGGTGACGGAATTCCAGCGAGGCAAAGGCATAGCCCGCGTCCCGCGCGGGCGGCAGCAGGGCTCGGCGCAGTGCACTGCCTTCGGGCAGCTCCTTGCTCATGCCGTTGGGATGTGCCCAGACGATCAGTGGCGCGGCGGCCAACTGCGCCGGGGCCGGGTAGAAGTCCAGGTTCTGCTGCAGGGCTTTGTCGTCCAGCGTGGGTTCATGCCAGCCTTCAGCGCCCCAGCAAAGGGTGATGAAGTCTTGCGCCGGCGCAGCGCGCGGTGCGTCGGGTTGACACCCTGGCGCAGAAGCTGTGGAAAAGGGTCCCAGCGCGGTGGCCGCCGCGGTGCCGTTGTCGTCATTGCCGCCCCCGCCGCAGGCGGCAAGCAAGGCGGCCGCGAGCAGCCAAGCCATGTGGGTCCGGGCCGGGCGCGGCACAGCAGGTATTGACGTCATGGAACTCCCTCCTCTTCGGAAATAGGTGTCCAGGACGCTCTCCCCTGTCGCGGGGACCGTGGTGGTATCGGCGGCGCCCATCGGTCTCCCGGTGGCGCAGGCTCTTCGATACCTACCGCGACGTTGTAGTAACGCCCTGTGTTGTGGAAGGGCATTGCATCGGGGACGTGTTGCGCTTCTGTGAAGCGCCGGTATCGACGGTGAAAAGTGGTGTGCGAAAGGTAGTGGAGCCCTCGCGCACTAGGAACCTGCCTGACTTGAAGCGGTTTCCAAGCCCTACAGGCTCCAAGGCTGGTGTGCTACTTGAGCAGGCCTTCGGCCTTCATGGCCGCCTGCACCGCCGGCCGTGCGCCCACGCGTTCGCGGTAGGCGGCCAGATGGGCCAGACCCGAGATTTCGACGTTGGTGGGCTTGGCCCAGTTGGTCACGGTGAACAGGTAGCCGTCGGCCACGGTGAACTGGTCGCCCATCAAGAACTGCCTTCCCGCGAGCTGGCCATCCACCCACTGCAGCCGCTGCTGCAGTGCCTCGCGAACGATGGGCTTGTAGTCCTCGGGCGTGTTGGGCTTGAACAAGGGACTGAAGCCCTTGTGCAGTTCGGTGCCGATGAAGGTGAGCCACTCCTGCAGGCGGTAGCGCTGCAGGCTGCCGTTTTGCGGCGCCAGCATCTTGAGCGGCACCTGGTCAGCGATGTACTGCACGATGGCCGGGCCTTCGCGCAGGCGGGTGCCGTCGTCCAGTTCCAGCATGGGTACGTAGCCGAGTGGATTGATGGTGTAGTAATCCGTGCCGTCCTGCAGCTTGTGGCTCTTGGTGCTGGCCAGCACGGGGGTGAATGCCAGGCCCGCTTCGTGCAAGGCGATGTGGGGGGAGAGGGAGCAGGCGCCGGGGGAGTAGTAGAGCTTCATGGATCGGTCCTTGAATTCGCGAAAGAGCGACAAACGTTGAAGCCGTCGATGCTATGCGTTCCGCTGTTTTTTTGTCGGACGACAGTGGGGGTGGCCTCGGTCATACCTCTGCAGTTCTCACCCGGTAAAAGTCTGTAACCCGCGCAGCCCCGTCGCATGCGTTTCCCGTGTGCAGACCGCTCCTGTTTCAATAGCTATTTGCGCAATTCCCGCTTGCCCTATAGCCCGATCCCCTGCATTCTCCGCCGCCCACCCCGGCCTACCCCCATGTAGGGGGCATTCCCAGCTAGGAACGTCCCTAGCTAGGAGCCTTCCCAGTTTCGCGCGCTGATGCCTATAGGCACAGTCGCGCGCCATGCAAGTCGCACCCTCCGCCTCCACCTACGCGCCAGCCCCTGGCGATCTGGCCAGCCCGCCCGCTCCTGGCAGTGCATTCAACAGCTACACAGACCAGCCCCAGGACCACGCAGGCGCCTTTGCCGACAGCGGCCCAGGCGGCTACGCCCAGCCCGACCCCCAGGCTGACCCCGCCCTGGCCAGCACCTCCCTCTTCGCCCCCACCGACAACGCCCCCAGCACCACACTGGCCCAGATGGTGCAGGCACCGACCAAGCCCTTGCTGCTCACCCCCGAGAGCGCAGCGGACCTGGGCAT
>NZ_JALEGG010000304.1 GCF_022763525.1 Acidovorax sp. | reverse complement strand
GTGTGCTACTGCGCGGGGTACTACCGCACCATGCGCGCCACCGTCTTCGACCTGGCGGAAATGCTGCGCCACGAGCAGATCAACTACAACGGCGCGCTGCATGTGCTGGCCGCCGTGCTGCCTGCCATGCTGACCGCCGCGCAGGCAGGCCGGCCGGGCCACGTGAGCCTGATCAGCAGCGTTGCGGGTTATCGCGGCCTGCCCAAGAGCTTGGCCTATGGCCCCACCAAGGCGGCCCTCATCAACCTGGCCGAGGCGCTCTACCTGGACCTGCATGACCTGGGCATGGGCGTGAGCGTGATCAACCCGGGCTTTGTAGCCACGCCGCTCACGGCGGGCAACGACTTCACCATGCCGGCGCTGATCTCGCCCGAGGCCGCAGCAGCTGCCATCGTGCGGGGCTGGGAGCGGGGGCATTTCGACATCCATTTCCCCAAGCGCTTCACGCGGGTGATGAAACTGCTGCGCGTGCTGCCGTATCGGTGGTACTTTCCGGCGGTTCGCAAATTCACAGGTCTTTGAACGGTATGCACCCACCGGAAACCATGATCGCTACGGAAGAGGCCGTCACGCGCGTCATTGCGTTCTTTGAAAACCTGTCGCCCGCCGATGTGGCGACCCTCGGCCAGTTCTACGCCCCAGCGGCGCGCTTCAAGGATCCATTCAACGAAGTGCAAGGCGTGCCCGCCATCCAGGCCATCTTTGCCCACATGTTCGAGGCACTGGAGCAGCCGCGTTTTGTGGTCACCGGCCGCGTGGTGCAAGGCCAGCAATGTTTTCTGACCTGGGATTTCCTGTTTGCCTTTAAGAACTTTGAGAGGGGCGTGACGCAGACCGTGCGCGGCGCCTCGCACCTGGTGCTGGATGAGCAAGGCCTCGTGACCTTGCACCGCGACTACTGGGATGCGGCCGAAGAGCTGTACGAAAAACTGCCCGTGGTGGGCGCTCTGATGCGCTGGCTCAAGAAGCGCGCCAACAGCTGATCGTTGGCGCTTGGGTCATGCCAGGGTCTTGATGCGCGGGTGTCCGGGCAGCGGCACGGCGCGCTGCAGCACCCCCTCAGCCAGCCACAGCGCACTATTCCACGCGCGCTGCGCCACATAGGGCAGGGGTAGCTGCTGGTAGTCGTCGTTGAAGACCTCGAAGCTGTAGTCGCCCTGGTAGCCCATGCCATCGAGGGTGCGCACCAGCTCGGCCAGGGCCTGGCTGTGCACGCCCTCGCCAGGGAACACACGGAAGTGCCGCGCCGTGTCGATGCGCTCCTGCACCGTGCGGGTTTCCTGCCACATGAAATCTGACAGTTGCACCAGGTAGATCTTCTCAGGGTCCACATCTTCCAGGGCCGAGAGCGGCGTGCTGGTGGCGAACTGGTGGTACGAGTCGATGGCCAAGCCGAGGTTGGGGCAGTCGGCCTGCTCGACCGCCGCCCAGGCCTGGTGCACCTCGTTGATGTGCCGTCCCCACGAGAGCCCTTCAAACGCCACGCGGATGCCGTGCGGCAGCGCCAGCAGGGCCAGCTTGCGCAGGTCGCGGGCAATGGCGTCGGCATCCGCCGTGGCGTGGGATGACGTGGAGCTGCAGGCCAGCAACACCGGCGCACCCAGGTCGCGCGCCATCAGGATCATCTGCTTGGCGATGTCCACCTTGTAGCTGTGCAGGTGGCCCGAGAGACCTTCAAAATCCCGCAGCACCTGGAAGCCCGTCACGCGCAGCCCACTGCTGCGCACCGCGTGCACGGCGGCCTCGATGCCTTCGGGGTGGCCGACGATATCGCGCGCGGCCAGCATGATCTGGCCGAAGCCGGCTTCCTTCACCGCGGCGAGCTTGGCCTCCAGCGGCCCGGCCAGACTGATGGTGTCCATGCCGAAATCGGCGACGTTGCGTTGCATGGCGGTTCGGCGCATGGGCGGTCTCCAGACTCAGCGTGCGTCCAGCACGAGCTCAAAACTGGGCGAGCCCGCATCGGCACGCGTGAGGGCGCCGCGCGTACCGGTGTGCACGCCCGTGGGCGATTCCACAAACTCGACGCCTCGGGCCCGCAGCGAGTTCACGGTGGCCAGCACATCGGGTGTACCAAAGGCCACGCGCTGCAGCAGCTCCTCGGGGTCGGCATCCAGGGCGTCGACCAGCGGCTCGATCAACTGCCAGTGCAGCGTGCCGCAGGGGCTGGCCAGGATGCGGCCATGGGTGAGCACGCCAAACGACTGATCCGGCGCCAGCTCGGCAAAGCCGAACAGTTCGCTGTAGAAGTGGATCCAGTCCGCCCCCCGGCCCAGGCCGATGTACTGCACCACGCCGAACAGATGCAAGCCCTGCAGCGCCGGTGGGCGCGGGTTGACGGTGGGGATGGGCACGAAGTCCACGTCGTAGATCGAGAACTCTTTCCAGCGGTCCACGAAGTAGATGCGGCTGGTGCCCACGCCGTGGATGGCGGGGATGTTCAGCTCCATGACCTCGACCTCCGTGTGCACGGCCCAGGCGCCCAGCTCCAGCACGCGGCGGTAGGCTGCAGCCGCGTTGCCCACGCGGAAGGCGATGGCGGCCAGCACCGGCGTTTCAGTCAGCGTGGGCGGGGCATGCAGGCCGGTGCGTTCGGTGTCCTGATGGGCGTTGACGATGATGTTCATGTCGCCTTGGCGGTACAGCAGCACCTCGCGCGAGCGGTGGCGGGCCACGGGCTGAAAGCCCATGCGCTCCAGCGCCTGGCCGAGCGCCTGTGGCCGGCTTGTGGCGTATTCAATGAACTCGACGCCCTGCAGGCCCAGGGGATTGGGCAGTTCGCCCAGTGCTTCGCGGGCGGCCATCATCGGTGTGCTCATGGGTGCAGCTCCTTGTGCGTTGCGCAGTGGACGAGAGTCAGCGCGTGCCGACCAGGCGGCGGAAGTGCGCGTCCATGCGGGCTGCGTCCGGGGATTCCCCGGTGAACAGCTCGAACGCCCCCACGGCTTGGCCCACGGCCATGCCGCCGCCATCCGATACCTTGCAGCCCAGTGCCCGAGCCGCCCGGACCAGGGCGGTTTCGAGCGGGAAATAGACCACCTCAGACACCCACATCGCGGGCCGCAGCAAGGCCAAGTCGAGCGGCAGGCCGGGCAGCTTGTCCATGCCCGTGGGCGTGGCGTGGATCAGGCCGGTGGCCTGTGCCATGGCAGCGCGGACCTCGCCCGCTTCGGCCCGGTGGCCATACAGGGCGTTGACATCGGCGGCCAGTTGCGCTGCGCGCTCAGGTTGGGCGTCGACGATGGTCAGATGCTGCGCGCCCAGCCGCAACACGGCGTGCGCAATCGCGGCGCCCGCGCCGCCCGCTCCCAGCAGCACGACGCGTCGCAGGTCGGCCCCGGGCAACGCGCGGGTGAAGCCCCAGGCCCAGCCCGATCCATCGGTGTTGTGCCCCACCAGCTTTCCATCACGGATGACCACCGTGTTGACGGCGCCCATGGCCTGGGCTTCCTCGGACAGGCTGTCCAGATGGGGGATCACCGCCTGCTTGCAGGGGTAGGTGACGTTGCAGCCCGCATAGCCCATGATGCGCGCCGCTGCCAGCAGCGTGGGCAGCTCCTTCACGGACGAGGCCGAACGATCCAGGTCGATGAGCTGGTAGTGCAGGCGCAGCCCGTGGTGGCGCGCCTCTTCCTCATGCAGAGCGGGCGACAGCGATTGCTGGATGCCTGCACCGATTAGACCGATCAGCACCTTGCGAGGGCTAGTGGAAAACATGGTGGGCGTGGTGGTGATGACCGGGGGATCGAGGAGCTGGGTGCTCATGGGGCGGGCGCGATATGGAGTGAGCGCGCTGCCGGGACGGTAGTGTGTTTACCGCACGGCAGCGCGGGGATTGCGGCGATGGCCTACTTGCCCCCGCGCAGCTTGGCCAGCGTGGAATAGACCTCTTGCACCGTCTCGGCACCGACCTTCTCGCTGTGCTTTTCGACCACGGGCTTGACCTTGGCGCGCAGCTTGTCGAGCTCGGCAGCCGAGAACTCGGAGACCTGCATGCCGGCCTTCTTGAGGTCTTCGAGCGCCACATCGGCCTGCACGCGAGACACGCCGCGCTGGAAGGTGGTGGCCTCGGCCATGGCCTCGGTGAGCGCCTTCTGGTCGACGGGGCTCAGGCTGTCCCAGAACTTCTTGCTCACGATCACGGCCTGGGGGTTGTAGATGTGGCGCGTGACGGTGAGGTGCTTCTGCACCTCGGCGAACTTGGACGACAGGATGGTGGAGAACGGGTTTTCCTGGCCGTCCACGGCCTTTTGCTCCAGAGCGGTGTACAGCTCGGGGAAAGGCATGGGCACGGCATTGGCGCCCAGCGCGTTGAACATGTCGATGTAGATCGGCGACTGGATCACGCGGATCTTCAGGCCCGCGATGTCTTCGGCCTTGGTGATGGGTTTCTTGCTGTTGGTCAGGTTGCGAAAGCCCAGCTCCCAGTAGCCCAGGCCCACGAGGTTCTTGGCCGGCAGCTTGTCGAGCAGCTTCTTGCCGAAGGGGCCGTCGGTCACGGCGTCGGCCTCCTGCGGCGTGGCAAACAGGAACGGGAAGTCGTAGATACCGAATTCCTTGGCCTGGGCCGACAAGATGCCCGCGTTGAGCACGGTCATCTCCACCGTGCCGCCCTGCAGGGCCGATACGGTCTGCAGGTCGCCACCCAGCGCGCCGCCAGGGAAGAGCTTGACGGCAATGCGGCCGTTGGTCTTGGCGGCCACCAGGTCGGCGAACTTCTGCGCGCCCTGGGCCTGCGGGTGATCCTTCTGGTTCTGAAAGGCGAACTTGATGGTGCGCTCCTGGGCATGCGCCGCAGGCAGCAGCGAGGCAGCGACGAGGGCCGTGGCGAGCAGGGTTTTGAGCAACTTCATGGAAATGTCTCCTTGGGGTTCTAGGGGCAAGAAATGGGGTACCGGTCGGCGGTCAGCCGCCCAGCCAGCGCAGCGGCACCGTGACGATGGAGGGAAACAGCACCAGCAGGAACATCACGGCGAACTGGGCCAGCATGAAGGGCATGACACCGCGGGTGACCTGCGACATCGAGATGCGGCCGACACCCGCCACCACGTTGAGCACCGTGCCCACGGGCGGGGTGATGAGGCCGATGGCGTTGTTGATGATGAACAGCACGCCGAAATACACAGGGTCGATGCCTGCGGCCTTGACCACGGGCATCAGCACAGGCGTGAGAATGAGGATGGTGGGCGTCATGTCCATCGCCGTGCCGACCACCATGACCAGCACCATGATGGCAATCAGCAGCAGCGTTTGGTTGCCCATGAAAGGCTGCAGCATGCCAATGACCTTGGAAGGCAGGTCGGCCACGGTGATGAGCCAAGCCGAGACCATGGCTGCGGCGACAAGGAACATCACCACCGCGCTGGTGCGGGCCGATGCACGGAAGACCTCGGCCAGTTGCCGCCAGGTCAACTCACGGTAGACGACCATGGCCACGAACAGCGCGTACACGGCGGCCACCACGGCAGCTTCGGTGGGCGTAAAAACCCCCATGCGCAGGCCGACCAGGATGATGATGGGCAGGCCCAACGCCCACACGGCTTCGCGCAGGGCAACGGCCAGCTCGCCGCGGGTGGCGCGTTTCGGCGGCGCCACGTCTTCGCGCCGCACCAGCCACCACCAGGTGGCCGCCAGCGCGAGCCCCAGCAGGATGCCCGGGACGATGCCCGCGAGGAACAGCTTGCTGATGGACACATTGGCCGCCACGCCAAAGATCACGAAGCCGATGGAAGGCGGGATCACAGGGGCAATGATGCCGGCCGATGCGATCAAGCCGGCCGAGCGCTCCTTGTTATGGCCGGCCGCCACCATCATGGGCAGCAGCAGCGACGCCAGCGCCGCGGCATCGGCCACGGCCGAGCCCGACACAGCGGCCAGGATCACCGCCGCCATGATGGCCACGTAGCCCAGGCCGCCCGGCACGTGACCCACCAGCGCCAGCGCGAACTTCACAATGCGCTTGGACAGGCCGCCCACGTTCATGATCTCGCCTGCCAGCATGAAGAAGGGCACGGCCAGTAGCGGAAAGCTGTCGGCGCCGTTGATGACGTTCTGCGCCAGGATCTGGGCATCGAACAGGTCCAGGTGCCACATCAGTGCCATTCCGCTGATGAGCAGGGCATACGCGATGGGGACACCGATCGCCATGGCGAGCAGCAGGGAACCGAGGAAGATGGTGACGGTCATGGTGGGCGTGTGCGCAGGGTCAGGGACGGGGGCTGCCAGGGGTTTCAGATGACGCATCGCCGCCGGGCGAGCGGTGCGCGAGGGCCGCCATTTCTTCGCTTTCCTGCACCATGACCAGTTCGTCCTCAGCCAGCGGAACGAACAGCGTGCGCAGCAGGTCGTGCAGCAGGATGGCGATGCCCGAACCGCCCATCAGCACACCGCTGGCGTAGAAGATGCCCACCGAGGCGCCGGTCACCGGGGCTTCGGTCTCCCAGTTGATGAGCATCTGGGCCCAGCTGCCGCTCAGCAGCAACCACGACACATACAGCATGGCGAGCTGCGCCATCACCAGGCAAGCCTTCTTGCCCAGGGCAGGCAGGCGCGAAACCAGCGCATCCGTACCCAGGTGGCCATGCTCGCGCAGTGCCACCACAGCGCCCATGAAAGTCAGCCACACGAAAAGCCAGCGCGAGAGCTCTTCCGATACCGTGATGCCGGAGTTCAGCGTGTAACGCAGCACCACATTGCCAAACACCAACACC
>NZ_JALEGG010000303.1 GCF_022763525.1 Acidovorax sp. | reverse complement strand
CTGGTGGTGCCAGCCGCACCACCAGCTGGACCTACCACCCCTCCGGCCTCATCGCCACCGAGACCGCCCCCAACGGCGCCGTCACCAGCTACCAATACGACAGCGCCGGCAACCTCACCAGCGCCACCAATGCCCTGGGCCATGTGGACACCTACACCCACGACGGCGCAGGCCGCGTGCTCACCCACACCGCCCCCACGGGCCTGGTGACCACGTACACCTACGACGCCCGGGGCCGGGTGCTCACCACCAAGTCGGGCGGCCTGCTCACCACGCTCACCTACCGCCCCTCGGGTCAGGTGCTCACGGCCACCCTGCCGCACGGCCATGTCGTGACCTACACCTACGACGCCGCCCAGCGGCTCACGGGCTGGAGCGACAACCGCGGCAACTCCGGCGCCTACACCCTGGACGCCATGGGCAACCGCACGCAGGAAGACATCCGCAACGCCCAGGGGCAAACCGTGTGGCGGCTGGCGCGCACCATCAACAGCCTCAACCGCGTGGCCAGCGTCACCCTGGGCGGCCAAGTCACCACCATCTTTGGCTACGATGGCAACGGCGATTGGGTGGCAAGCACCAATGGCCTAAACCAGGGCACCCGCCATACCCTGGACGCTCTGCGCCGCACCAAGGCCATCACCAACGCCGAGAACGCCACCGCATCCCTCACCTACAACGCCCTCGACAGCGTCACCCAAGCCAAAGACTTCAAAGGCGTAACCAGCACCTACACCCGCGACGCCCTGGGCAACGCCACCACCGAGACCAGCCCCGACAGCGGCACTGAAACCGCCCAGTACGACGCCCTGGGCCTGCCCAAGACCGTCACCGACGCCCTGGGCCAGGCCACCACCATCGAGCGCGACCTGCTGGGCCGCCCCACGCTCATCACCTATGCCGATGGCCGCACCACCACGCTGCGCTACGACCTCACCGCCACCAGCAAGGGTTACCTGGGCGAGATCGTGGACGCCAGCGGCACCACCACCTACGAGCGCGACCAGCTGGGCCGCATCACCACCAAAACCCAGCGCCTGATCAACGGCGACACCCGCAGCGTCAGCTACAGCTACAACGCCCAGGGCCTGCTCGCCAGCACCACCTACCCCGGCGGCCAGGCACTGCAATACGTCTACGACACCACCGGCCAGCTCACCGGCCTCACCTGGGGCGGCCAAAGCCTGGTCAGCGGCATCACCTGGAACCCCCTGGGCCAGCCCACCGGCTGGAGCTGGAACCTGCCCGGCGCCAGCACCGCCATCCCCGCCAGCCGCAGCTACAACACCGCAGGCCAGCTCACCGCCACCGAATTCAGCAGCTACCAGTACGACGCCGCAGGCCGCATCCACGGCATCACGCAAAACCTCTGGCAGCCCGCCAGCACCAACCCGCAGGACGCCACCATCACCCAGGCCACCGCCAGCTGGACCGTGCAATACAGCCCCGCAGGCCGCATCACCGGCTTCACCCGAACCACGGCAGCCAACGGAACCGACACCGCCACCTTCCAATACGACCCCAACGGCAACCGCAAGGCCAGCACCCGCAACGTGGCCGGCACCACCACCAGCCGCACCTACAGCGGCGAAGCCAGCCACAACCGCCTGCTGGGCTTCAGCCAAACCACCAGCGCCGGCGGCAACACCGCCAGCACCAGCGTCACCTACCAATACAACAGCGCAGGCGACCTGCTCAGTGACGGCCTGACCCGCTACCACTACGACAGCGAAGGCCGCCTGGACAGCGCCACCACCGGCCAGGGGCCAGACGCCCCCACCACCAAATACGCCCACAACGCCCTGGGCCAGCGCGTGTTCAAGACCGAACCCTTGTTCAGCAGCGCAGCCACCCCAGGCACCGGCAAGAACCTGCTGGCCGACGACGATGAAAAAGGAGAAGGCGAACAAGAACCCCCCGGCCTGATCCAGCAGATCCTCAACTTCTGGAACAAGCTGTGGAGCCCCAGCACCAGCGACGCCGAGAAACTGGGCTGGAGCTACGTGTACGCCGAAGACGGCAGCCTGCTGGGCGAATACGGCTCCGGCGGCAGCGCCAGTAGCGGCACCAGCCAATACCTGTACCTGCCCACCGCCAGCGGCCCCATGCCGATCGCGGCAGTGATCAAGGGCCAAACCTACGCCATCCACAGCGACCACCTGAACACGCCCAAAAAGCTGACCCAGGCCGATGGGCAAGCGGCGTGGCAGTGGGCGTACAGTGCGTTTGGGGAGGAGCAGCCGACCACGGGGGCGAAGCGGTTTACCAACGAAACCACCACTCCCAACACAGGTGCCGCCAGCATCCCGGAGGTGACGTTCAACCTGCGGTATCCGGGGCAGTACTTCGACAGTGAGACGAAGCTGCATTACAACCACTTCCGCAGCTATGACGGCAGGACGGGGCGGTATACGCAGGGGGATCCGATTGGGTTGGATGGGGGGTGGAATCGGTTTACCTATGTGGGGGGGAATCCTCTTTTGTTCGTCGATCCAGAGGGGTTGAGGTCTGCGAGGCCTGCCGCTCCCGGCGGCAATGCATACAACCGCAGGCAGTGGCGTAGGCATGGCCCAGGCTCATTTGAGCGGCCTACTGGCGAGGGCAATCAGTCTGCTTGGGAGTCAGGTGCTGAGATGTTCACACCCAACCCGGATGAGGGCGATTACCGGCTCCGTTGCTTGCGGTGGGAGTGCAGTGAAAACTCTTGTACTCCGGGGAAATCTCCGACCGATTTCTTGCCTGCGGCCTATCACCAGGATGACGCCCCAAGCGGGTGCAAGTGCACTCAAACAAATCTCGGCCCAGTGTTCAATCCGCCCCAGTTTGATCCGAGAACTGATTTCCCAGACATCTATGACAAATACCGCCGCAGTGGTGGGCAACTCGGCCGCATGTGGCGAGCCCTTCGCTAATAGGACCGATGTATGAACAAGATCGGCATTGGAATCGGGCTCACAGCCATATCAATTGGACTGGCTTTAATGGTGAGCGGTCAACGAATGTGCCGCACGAGTTGCTGGGTAGACGACGTGTTCAAGTTGCTTCTTCCTAAGGACTACGAGTTCTTGGCGGGAGGGATGCCATCGCTCCTAATCGGGATTGCAATTGTTGCCCATGCCATTTGGAAGAGGCCGAAGCCGTGATGCCGTGTGCGGCCTAGGTCTTGAGGTAGCCACGCACTGAGGTCTATTACTCACAAAAAAAGCCACCCGCCACCCCTGCCAGCCGCTAAAGCTGTGGGGTTCCGGTGGCTTCTTCTTTAGCCGCTGGATTATTGGGCGCCATGCTTCTTGTCCTCAGGCGTCACAAACCCAATAGGCCGCTCGGCGGATCAGGCGGTGTGGTCAGTTCCCGCACGGCATCCAGCAGCTGGCGCCATTGCAACCGGGTGTTGCGGCTAAAGGTATCGTGGAACAGCTCCAGGCTCTCGGTCCACATCTCCAGCTCGGCCAGCCGCTTGGCCACATCGGCATTGGTGGCCGATGCCTCGCGCAAATGCACGAAGGCCCGCACCACAGAAATCCCAATCTCCACCGTCTTGGCGTTGGCCAGCACATTGGCCGCCTGAATCGCCCCATGCTCGGTGAACGCATAGGGCAGCACCTTGGAGAACTTGAGCTTGTGCAGGTGGTCGCAATTTGCGGCCACCTCGGCCTTCTCCTGGGGCGTGAGCTGAAACAGGAAATCTGCCGGAAACCGCTCCCGATTGCGCTTGACCTGCTCATTGCCGCTTGGTGGGTACCTCGTACAGCGCCGGACAGGTCCACATCGACTATCACCCGCAGACCGTGAATCACCTGAACGGGCCCCGCGATGCGCGCCACCAAAGCTGTGTTGCTGGTGTTGGCTGCGCTGCTCATGAATTGGAGGCCGATGAGTTGAACCGACGGGCCGCATGCTTGAGCAGCAGCTCTTCGAACTCCACACGCCCCCGGCCCTTCCACCTGCCGTGGGACTGGCTTTGGTCTTCCCCTAGCCGACGGGCCATTCCCACGCGGCTTGACGGTCATGGGTTGCAATGTGCAGTGGGTCGCCCACAATGCACGCCACGGCTGGCCGCTGGCTGGCGTGCCACGCAATCGTCGTGGCTCCAACAGCCGCAGAAGGAGTTCCCCGTGCAGCAGCAGCCCCGCAGCCGACGCCGAGTGCAACCCTCCGCCGCCCGTGGCGCGGCCGATTGCGCGCAGGCCTGTGCGCGGTTGCCTGCCGTGCCCAGCACCCTGCTGATTCCATTGGCGGCGCGGGCGCATGGGGGGCGTTACTTCCCTTGGCTGGATTGTGGCGATGCCGTGGCGGCGCAGCTGCTGGAGCGGCTGGAGGTGGATGCCAGCGCCACGCTCGACGATCTGCCCACCGTGCTCAATGTGCTTTGGCGCACGCGGGCCATCAAGGAGGCGGGGGCTGCCTTTTTTTCGCAGCACCCGCAGGGCTGGGGGGTGAACCTGGGCTGCGGCCTCACGCACCACTTTCAGTGGCTGGACACGGGGGCCAACCATTGGCTGGATGCCGATCTGCCCGCGGTGATGGGGTTGCGCGAGGCGCTGCTGGTGCCGCGCTGCCCGCGCCAGCGCCATGCGCAGGTGGACCTGACCCAGCCGGGCTGGTGGCAGCGGCTCGGCCTTGGGCAGGGCGCGGGCGCGCAGCCGGTGCTGGTGGTGTGCGAGGGCGTGCTCATGTACCTGCAGCCCGATCAAGTGCGCGCCGTGCTGGCGGAGTTTGCGCAGCACGCGCCCGAAGGGTCACGTCTGGTGCTGGATGCCTTGACCCGCCAAGCGGTGGGCCACGCCGGCGTGCATGCCAGCGTGGGTGCCACGGGTGCCGAATTCTGCTGGGGCGTGGGCCGCATGGCCGAGCTGGCCGATGTACACCCGCGCCTTGCGCTGCTGCGCGAGCAGAGCGTGTCGGAATGCTATGGCTGGGCGGGGCTGGCGCTGGACATGCTCACCCGGCCGTGGCTGGGGGCGCCGCTGTATGGGCTGGCGACTTTGGGGGTGGAGGACGGGGCTCACTGAGAGGCTGAGAATCTTTTGTCCCAGCCCGCCATGCACGCCAAAACACTCCGCACGCCGCAAGCAAATGCTCGCCATAGCCCGAGCTATGGCTGTGCTTTGCACCTAGATCCGAAGCGTTTTCGCGCGCCTTTCGGGTTCGGCAAAAAAACTCTCAGCCTCTGAGCCGCCCCGGCCACATCGCATCCTCTTGTGCTGCGAAGCGAGTCCTTCGGCGGATCCGGGACACGCCTTCGGAAGCCGTGCGCGGCGCTTCCACAAGCTCAGCGTGAACGGTCCGAAGTCAGGCGACGTTCATCATTCAAAACCGGCTGCAAGCCAATACCAAAAAGCGCTACCAGCTATGTTTTTTGAAGCTGCGTGGCCGTTGCGGGCTCCAGCACGCGCATCCACGCTGGCGGCTTGCCCGTGAGCTGGCCCACGATGGCCGCCTGCAGTGGTGGCAGGCGCCGCGCGCCCTGCAGCACCAGCTGGCGCAGCAGCCGTGGCACGGGGCGGGCGTCGGTGTACAGGCGCACGATGGCGTTGGTGCCCTGGTAGATGGGCCAGGCGTGGCGGTGGTGTTCGCGCGCGTAGCGGCTGAGTGCGGCGGGATTGCCAATGTCCTGGCCGCGCTGGCGGGCGTCCACCAGGGCGGCGGTCAGGCGCTCCACCCCGGCCAGGCCCAGGTTGTAGCCGTGTGCGGTCACGGGGTGCATGCCCACGGCCGCGTCGCCCAGCAGTGCGCAGCGGTGGCCGGCAAAGCGCTGCGCGTACACGGCCACCAGCGGGTAGGCGTAGCGCTCGCCCACCAGTTCCACGGCGCCCAGGCGCTGGTCGAACTGCGCCTGCACCTGGGCGGCAAAATCGTGTGCGCTCAGCGCCATCAGCGCGGCGGCATCGGCCGAACCGGCGGTGACCACCACCGAGCACAGCGGGTGGCCTTCGGGCGCGTCGGGCAGGGGCAGCACGGCCAGGGTGCGCTCGTAGCCAAAGCATTCGTGCGCCACGTTGCCATGGGGCTGCGCGTGGCGCATACGGCACACGATGACGGTGCGGCCAAAGTCGGTCATCTGGGCGCCGATGCCCAGTTGCCGGCGCGTGGCCGAGAAGCGGCTGTCGGCGGCCACGAGCAGGGGCGCGCGCAGGCGCTGGGTGGGATGTGACCCGGCCGCTGCGCTGTCGCTGGGCGAGGGGGCGGACGACGGCACGTAGTCCAGTTCGGCATGGGTGGACAGGACCGCCACCCGCGTGACCTGCGCGCCGGTGAGGATGCGCACCCCCGGCGTGCGCGCCGCCACCGCGTAGGCGCTGCGGCGCAGGGCGTGATTGGGCACGATGAAGCCCAGCGCCTCGGGCGCGGGGCCTGCGCCATGGGTGGCGCGGGCATCCAGCTGCAGCGCGCTGTGCTGGCCCAGGGGGCCATCGTGCACCTGGGCCTGGCAGATGGTGCCCACTTCGCCATCGGCCAGCTCGGCCCAGCTGCCCAGCCACTGCAGGGTGGCCCGGCTGGGGTGGGTGAGGGCGATCTCGCGGCCGTCGGGTGCGGGCGCGGCCAGCGTGGCTGCGGCCTGCTGCTCGACCACTGTGGCAGTGAAGCCGGCCTGTGCCAGCGAAATGGCCAGCGACAGGCCGGCAGGGCCTGCGCCGACGATGAGGACATCGCAGTCGGGAGTCGTCATGGAAGAACGCGGGGGCGGTCCCCCGGCGCGGGTATGGGCAGGCGGCCATTGTGGGCACGCGCGGGCCGGCAGGTATTGCCCTGCGTCAATGCCGGGTGCTGCGCTTGCTATCAGTTATGTAGCTGCTTGCGCTTGCCATACAAGCGCGAGGGGCCAAAAACGCTCGGAGCACCAGGCCCTGGCACCGGGGAAAGGTTTCAGGCTCTGGCGGCCTTGCGCGGAGCCCGGGCGGATTTCTTGCGGCCGGTGCCTGCGCCCTCCTTGCCCCGCAGGTGCAGCACCCAGGTCACCAGCAGCCACAGGTACGACAGCAGCACGCTGTAGGCCGCCACTGCGGCCAGCGACAGCGGCGGCGCCGCGATGGAGCGGGGATCGGCCATGGTCTTGAGCAGTTGCAGCGTGCCCGTGCCCAGCGCCGGGTTGGCCTGAGGGCTGCCCGAGCGGGCCATGCGCGCCGCCATGAAGACAAAGAACTCCATCAACAGGGCGCCCATCACAAAGCACGCCAGCAGCGCCATCAGCTGGGCCAGTGCCTTGCGATTGCCCTTGGCCAGAAAGTACAAGGCCGACACCAGCAGAAGGGCCGGAAGCAAGTAGGCCAGGGCAGGCCAGGCAGACATCAATTGGGGCATCGAAAGCAAACCAGGGTGGGCGGGGCCCGGCGCGCGCGGGAGCATGCCGGGGGGCACGGGAGCGTGCCGTATCCGCGCATGATAGGCCCACGCCGTGGTCACCTTGGGATGCTTTGCACGAATCACTGCGCCGGGTGCATCTGCGGCCCCGGGCGGTCTGCTGCGCAAGCAAAACCTCGACATAGCTTCGGCTATTGCTGCGTTAGCTGCCCAAGCAAGCAGCCCATCCCGACCCGCTGCGCACGCTTCCCGCGGGATCCGTGCAGAGGATCCCTTGCCGTGCAGGGGTTGGCACTCGCTCCCCCGCCCTGCGCCTGTGGGGAGGCCGCCGCGGCCTTCAGCCCCCTGCCGGCGGGGCGACGAAATCCGCCACCGCTTCCAGCACCGGTGTGGCCTGCAGCAACTTGCGATGGCCCAGCCCTTCGGTGGCTAGCAGCGTGGCGCCCGCGATGTGGTCGCGGTAGGCCTCGCCGTCGGCAAAGCGGTTGATGCGGTCGCCCCGGTCGTGCACGATGAGTGTGGGCAGTGCGATGCGCGGGCCCACGGCCGGGGGCTCGAACTGGCGCATCAGGATGCCTTCGCGCGCCTCGATGCGGCGCTGCAGCGCGGCGCGCGTGCGCTCGGACAGGCCGAACACCTGCGCGAAAAGGCGGGTGTATTCGTGTGCCGAGGCGGGCGGCGCGAGCAGCACCAGCCGCTCGGTCGCCAGGCCCCGGCCGGCTGCGTGCGCGGCCGCGTTGGCGGCCAGCGAATGGGCCACCACGGCGCGTGGCGCCGCGTCCTGGGCATGCAGGCGTTCGGTGGTGTATTCGATGGCGCGGGCGAACTGCGGCAGGTTGCTGGTGCGGCCGCGGCTGGCACCGTGGGCGGGCAGGTCTGCCAGAACGGGGCGCAGGCCGCGCTCCGCCAGCGCTTCGGCCAGGGGCAGCATCTGCCGGGCGTGGCCGCCCCAGCCATGCAGCAG
>NZ_JALEGG010000302.1 GCF_022763525.1 Acidovorax sp. | reverse complement strand
GGCACCATCTCGCCGCGCCTGCTGGCGCGCACGGCGCACCAGCTGATGCGGCAGGGCAATGCCGGGGCCACCACCTGGCTCAGCGAGCTGATCTGGCGGGATTTCTACTTTCAGATCCTGCACCACCACCCCCACGTCGTGAACCGGAGTTTCAAGCCCGCCTACGACGCCATCGCATGGGAAACCGGGGAAGAGGCCGACGCCCTGTTTGCCGCCTGGTGCGAGGGCCGAACCGGCTACCCGCTGGTGGATGCCGCCATGGCACAAATCAACCAGACAGGCTACATGCACAACCGCCTGCGCATGGTGGTGGCGAGTTTTCTGGTGAAGGACTTGGGGCTGGACTGGCGCCGGGGCGAGGCCTACTTTGCCACCCACCTCAACGACTTCGACCTGGCGGCCAACAACGGTGGCTGGCAATGGGCCAGCTCCAGCGGCTGCGACGCGCAGCCGTACTTCCGCATCTTCAATCCCGTGAGCCAAAGCGAGAAGTTCGATCCGGACGGCAAGTTCATCGCGCGCTACCTGCCCCAGCTGGCCCCACTGGCCCGGCTTTCGCCCAAGGCGGTGCATGCCCCGTGGCAGGCGCGTCCCTTGGATCTGCAGGGGGCGGGCTTGCGCCTGGGCCGGGACTATCCGCTACCCGTGGTCGAACACGACGCCGCGCGCCGCCGGACACTGGAACGCTATGCAGTCGTGAAAGCGCCCGTCGCCACGCCCTGACCGGGCGACGGCGGGCAGCGCAGGCCACCGCTCACTTGCCCATCGGCGTCCGCGGGGCTGCGGGCTCAAGCGGTGCGGACATGCTCATGCCGTCCACCGCCAGCGAGCCCCCCGCGGCCAGCCGCAGCTTGAGGGACAGGTCCGTGCGGTTGTCAGCATGCGCAATTGCTTCCTCCGCCGTGATGGCGCCAGATTCCACAAGCTTGAACAACGAATGGTCAAAGCTGCACATGCCCTGTTCCGTGCCGCGGTTGATCGCGGTCTTGAGCTCGTCGATCTGCCCCTTCTGGATGAGGTCAGCCACGTATGGCGTGAGCAGCATGATCTCCGCTGCCGGCACCAGACGTCCCTGCACGCCCCGGATCAGGCGCTGGGCGATCACGGCCCGGAGGTTGAGCGACAGATCCATCTGCAGCTGCCTGTGCGCATGCTCCGGAAAGAAGTTCAGGATGCGCTGCACGGCCTGATTGGCGTTGTGCGCGTGCAAGGTCGAAACACACAGGTGGCCCGACTCCGCATAGTGCAGGGCGTGCTGCATGGTGGCCCGGTCGCGGATCTCGCCAATCATGATCACGTTGGGCGCTTCGCGCATCGCGCGGCGCAGGGCCTCGTCGTAAGACCGCGTGTCGATTCCCACCTCCCGCTGTGTGATCAGGGATTTCTTGTGCGGGTGAAGGTACTCGATGGGGTCCTCGATTGTGAGGATGTGGCCGCTGGCATTGGCGTTGCGGTGGTCCAGCAGCGCGGCCAGCGCCGTGGTCTTTCCAGACCCGGCAGCGCCCACAGTGAGCACCAGCCCCCCCTTGAGAAAAGCCAGGTCCTTCAGGATGGGCGGCAGGCCCAGTTCGTCGAGGTTGGGGATGGTGCCCGCCACATGGCGTATCACCATGCCGACCTGGCCGCGCTGCAGGTGCACGTTCACCCGAAACCGCGCGCCTTCCGCCGTGGCATACGAGAAGTCGCATTCCATCGTGGTCTCAAACTCATGGTGCTGTGCCTTGCCCATGATGGAGTACGCCATGGCGCGAATGTCCTGCGCAGAAAGCACCTGCTGGCTGATCGGCAGGAACGCGCCCTGCCGCTTGACCGTGGGCGGAGCGCCCGCCAGCAGAAACAGGTCCGATGCGCGCTCGCGGGCTACCAGGGCCAGGCAGGCCAGCAAGCGGCTGTCGCCATACGGTGCCGGCGTCGCAGCGTCCAGCGAAACTCCCGATGGCTGCACAGGCTGCATGGAATGGGCCCAATCCTTGAATGAGAAGAGGCTTTGCGAAAGTGCCGTCCCCGCATCCCAAGGGAAGAGGGGACGGCGGCTCGACAAACAGGCCCCCTCGGCAGCGGCAGCAACGCGGGCGTAATGCTGGATGAGGCTCAGCAGTTCTTCGTCGGAGTACGGCTTGCCCAGGTAGTGGTTGACGCCCAGCTCCATCGCATGCTCACGGTGCTTCTCAGCGATCCGCGACGTGATCATGATGATGGGAAGGTCGCGCAATGCGCCGTCTGCCCGGATGTTGCGCGCCAGGTCGAACCCGTCCATGCGCGGCATTTCGATGTCCGACAGCACCACCGTCGGCCGCTCTTCCTGGAGACGTTCGAGCGCTTGCAGCCCGTCTGCCGCCAGGGCGACACGATAGCCTTCGCGCTGCAGCAGGCGCTGCGTCACGCGGCGCACGGTGATCGAATCGTCCACCACCAGCACCAACGGAACCTGGCTGGGGCCGGCCAGCTGCTGCGACACCACCGACTTGCCAGCACCCGCAGCCTCGGCAGCGACATCCGGCGTCGCCGGCAGCGCCGCAGCCGCAGCACGCACCTGGTCGCCGTACACCGTGGCCAAAGCCACCGGGTTGTAGATCAGCACCACGGCACCGGACGCGAGCACCGACATGCCCGCCAAGCCGGGCAGACGCGACAGCTGCGGCCCGAGGTTCTTCACCACCACTTCCTGGTTGCCCAGCACTTCGTCCACGTGCATCGCAATGCGCTGCGAGGCGCTTCGGAAGATCACGACAGGTCGGGTCTTGCCGCCTGGCTCGCTGCTGCGCGCAGAAGCCTGCAGCAGTGCGCCCGACCAGAAGAACGGCAGCTTCTCCATGCCGTCATCGAAAGTACCGGTGCGGTAGGCCTCTTCCAGATCGGCGGCAGAAGTGCGGCGCACGATCTCGACCACATTGGCGGGCACGCCGATGGCCAAGTCGCCCGCACGCAGCATCACCACCTGCGTCACCGCAGTCGTCAATGGCAGCACCATGCGGAACGCGGTGCCCTTGCCGGCCTCGGTCGATGTCTCGATGCGGCCACCGAGCGCGTTGATCTCGGAACGCACCACGTCCATCCCGATGCCGCGCCCCGCCAGGCCGGTCACCTCGGCCGCCGTGGAAAAGCCGGGCATGAAGATCAGGTTGGCCGCGTCGGCATCGCTGAGCTCGGCATCCGCGTCAATCAGGCCCTGCGCCAGGGCCTTCTCGCGGATGCGCGGGAGGTTCAGGCCCGCACCATCGTCACGGAACTCCACCGAAACGTCGTTGCCTTCGTACCGCAGATCGACCGAAATCGTGCCCGAGGCGGGTTTGCCCGCCGCCACACGGTCGTCCGGGCTCTCGATGCCATGCGCGACGCAGTTGCGCAGCAGGTGTTCGAACGCCGGTGTCATGCGGTCCAGCACCCCGCGGTCCATTTCAATGGAGCCGCCGGTAATGTCCAGCTTGATCTGCTTGCCCGTCTCCTTGGAGGACTGCCGCACCACCGCGTAGAGACGTTCGGCAATGCCCTCGAACTCCACCATGCGGGTGCGCAGCAAATCGCGCTGCAGCTCTCGCGCCTGGCGTCCTTGGGCGATCAGATCGTCTTCCGCGCCTTCCATGGCGCGCTGCAGATTTCGCTGCACGGTGGCCACGTCGTTCACCGACTCGGCCATCATGCGGGTGAGTTCCTGCACGCGGGTGAAGCGGTCGAACTCCAGCGGATCGAAGCCAGCGGCCGAGTCCTTGGACAGTGCCAGGCGCGACTGCATCTGCGATTCGGCCTGAACCTCGATGTCTCGCAGCTGCTGACGCAGACGGTCGAGGTTGCCCGACAGATCGTTCAGCGACGCGCGGAACTGCCCCAGGCGGACATCCAGGCGCGAGCGGCTGATCATCACCTCGCCAGCTTGGTTCACCAAGCGGTCCAGCAACTGCGCGCGCACGCGCACCGACTGGCTGGCCGCTGCGCGCAGCGGAGCCAGCTGCGACGGCGCAGGCAGGCGCACCGCTGGGGAAGCAGCCGGCCGGTCTGCTGGCTCCTGGGCAACCGGTGCCGCCGCTGCGGTATCCGGCGCCATGGGCGTACGGCCGGCAGGCAAGGTCGCGGGCATCGCCACCACGGTGTCGGTGGGTTCCTGCCCGATGGCGCGCAGCGCGTCAAAGTTGGCTTGCAAGCCGTCAAAGCTGGCCTGCAACGGCTCGATCAGATCCGCCGTGACGGTCTCGGCATCGAGTTGCTCGATCGCGGATTCCAGCCGGTGCGCCATTTCACCCAGGCGCATGGCCCCCGCCAGACGCGAACTCCCCTTGAGGGTGTGCAGCGCTCGCAACACCTCGCTGCGGGCTCCGAGATTGTCGGGCCTTGCCGCCCACTGGCGCAGCGCGCCGCCCAACTGAGGCAACAGTTCCGCTGCCTCTTCCTCAAAGATGGGGAACAGGTCGGGATCGATAACGTCGATGGCGTCGATGTCGTCATCCACATCCGACGCGTGCGCCACTGCATGGGCAATGGCATCGTCCACCCGCTGGTCGTGGTCGGACAGCCCCGCTGACAGCGCGGGCACCACCGGCCCCCGTGGGACCACTGCGGGCGCCGGCGCGGCGATGACCTCGGCCGGCTCTGCGGCAGCCAATGGTTCGACGGCTTCGGGCTCGGCTGGAACTTCCTGGGCTTGCTCCGACGCGAAGCTGGCTTCTGCTTCCTCTTCGGGCGGCGAGAGGGTATGGACCACCTCGGCTTCCAGGATCTGGCGCAGTTGCTCCAGGACTTCCTGGCTGGGCTCCTTGAGGAAACCCGCCGCGAACTGGTGCAACAGCCGACGAATGTCTTCCGCAGCCGCCATGAAGGCGTTGGCCTGCTCGACGGTTCCACCGGACTGCAGCTGCACATGCTGCAGCGCATGCTCCAGCACCCGGGCCAGTTCCGACAAGGCCGTGAATCCCACGGTCGCCGAGCTGCCTGCCAACGAGTGAGCCAAAGCCACGGCGGTATCTGGCAGGGGTTCGTGCAGTTCGAGAGACCACTCCTGCAAACACGTCACCAGGCGGCGCGACCATTCATCCGCCTCGTTCAGGTACACGTTGTAGAGCGGGATTCCGATGCGCAGCGTGTCAATGACCTTGACGGCTTCGTCGCTGACGCTGTCTTCTGGCACCTCGGTCTCGAGCGCGGCAGGCGACATCTCGGCGGCAGACGGGGCCACCGGGGTCACCAGCGCCTCATCGGGTGCCTCAGGCGTTTCTGCCGGTGCAGTGGCCTCCGCGGGCTCCTGCAGATCGAGATCCGCCAGCAGAGGCTCGGGCTCTGCGAACGCTGGCGCCTCGGGGGCGGCCTCGGCCATGATGGGCTCGAAATCCACGGCGGGCAGCGAGGAAATCTCATCCAGCTTCTCTGCCTCAGCTTCTAGCGCCAACCCGGGCTCGGCTTCGGCGGTAGCCGGCAACGCGGCATTGCCCTCGGGCACCTCTGCCACGGGCTCCAAATCGGGCAACTCGAGATCCAGCACGAAGTCGTGACTGGATGGATCAACCACCGCAGGCTCGGCGGGCGCCTGATCCAGCGCGGCCGCAAACACGGAGAAGTCGATTTCTTCTGCCGACTGTGCGGCCGGTGCGACCACCTCTGCGGAGGGCACGGGAACCTCGTCCGAGATTTCTGTGGCCACAAAGTCCGGAATCGCAAGCTCTTCATCGACGGCTGGCGGCACTTCTGGCGCCGTGCCTGCAGGTGTGTCGAGTGACAGGACTTCCTGCGCGGCAACTGCCTGTGCTTCCGCCTCTTTCTCTTCCACTTGCTGCGCAGGCAACTCCTCACTCTGAACCTCCGCGGCAACGCCAGAGGACATCGCCAGCGGCAGCAGGATTCCTTCAGTGCGCATGGCATCCGCGGATTTGCGGAATGCCTCGGGCTGCCAGCCCGAAGCCTGACCCGCGGCAATATCGTCAGCCCAGCTTCCAAACGCTTTCAGCGCATCGGAAGACAGCTGCAGCAATCCAGGCTGCATGGGCTTTTGTTCCGCCAGCCAGGCGTTCAGCACTTGCTCCATCGACCAGGCCGCCTCGCCAAAGTCGTTCAGGCCAACCATCCGCGAGCTGCCCTTCAAGGTATGGAACGCGCGGCGCAGCGTGGTCTGTTCGCTCAGGTTGCCGGGTTCATCCTGGAGGACAGCAATCGCCCCCAGGCCGTTGCCCACCACCTCACGGGCTTCCTCCAGGAAGACCTCCAGCAGCTCGTCCTCGATCTCTGGGACTTGTGCGGGCGTCGGTGCAGCCGCAGGAGCCGGGATCGAGGCAGCTGGCGCCGCAGCTGACGCCTCTGGGGCGGCTGCGGTCGGCGCCAAATCAAACGAGATATCGGGTGCCAGAGCCTCGGGCTCCGCAGGCGCAGGCGCCGAGGCCGTTGGCATGGCAAGCGTCGAAACATCCGGAAGCGCAGGCAGCGACCCGAAGTCCGTAGGCTCGCTGAGGGGCTCCTGCACCGGGAACCGGGGCACCACGTCGGGCAGTGCAACGGCTGCACGCTCTTCCAGCTTGGCCGGCGCCTCTTCCACCGCATCGGAGGCACGCGGGCGCGTCTTGCCCATGAGAATGCGCAATTCGCCCAGATCTTCGTCGTAGACGAACAGCTTGCGTGCCATCGTCCGCTGGTAGCTGAGCATGTCGATCAGGAAGCCAAGTGCACCCAGGCTGTTGCCCAGCTTCTCGAAAACGCCCTGGCGGTCCGCCTCGGGCACTTCGTTGATGAGCAGGCGCTCCACCATGTCGCGCATGCGGACCACCGCCAGCGATGCCTGATCCAAGCCCAGCACCGACAACACACCCCGCATTTGTGCGAGGTGGCCAGGCACCGTGGTCAATGCCGCCGTGTCCTGTGGGTTGCGGAAGAATTGGTCCAGCGCCTTCTCTGCTTCGCCCAACGTGGAACGCAACTCGTCGACCACGCTGCCCATGGTCTGGTTGTCACTGACCCGCCGGTACAGCTCTTCCATCCATTGTTCAAGGGGCTCGGGCTCGGCCCCCGCCCCCACGGCATCCAGGCGCTCGGCCAACCGACCGGCCCGTGCCTCCATCTGTTCGTCGGCCGAGTCCAGTTCTTCGAAGGCGGCCTGCAAGTACAGCACCGAAGTCGCCACCTCCATGGCCAGCGCCGCGGAGGGGGGTTCGCCGGAACGCGTGGTGGCGTCCAGTGCACGCGTCAGGGCCTGGGCGAGGCTTTCGCTGCCCGGCTGCAGCTTGCGCAGCGAGTCACACACCAGACTGAACTGGTCTGCCGCAGGCTTGAGTTTGTTGCGGTCGCCGCCCGCCAGGGCGGACCAGGTTTCCGTGGCAGCGGCGATCCGCTTGCGCGCCTGGGCCAGGAGAGCAGGATCGAAGCGACCAAACCGCGATGTTTCGTAGTCGACCGGCTTGAAACGGTCCAGCGCAAATGCCTGCCGCACGGCATTCAGTGACGGTGTCTCGACAGCCGCCGACTCCGAAGGCTTGGCCTGCGAGCAGAAGAACAGCAGGTCTTGCACCAGGCGGTCGGCAATGGTCGTGTCGCCCTTGGCCAGGGTGGCGTACTGCATCAGCACACGGGATGCCACGCGCTTGACGTATACGTCGGCGGGTAGCAGGCCCGTGCCAAAGGCTTCAAAAAAGCCCGCACAGATCTTCCAGAAAGCACGGGACTGGCGGTCCTGTTGCGCAGCCACGAAACCCAGGCAGGTGTCGCGCAAGCTCAGGGAGGCGCGCAGGTCGCCCGACTTGACGATGCGCAGAACCGCAGAATCCAGGCGCGCACGCGCCTCGGGGCCGTAGGGAAGCGGCGCTGCAGAGACGGCCCCCTCGGGCTCGCGGAAGCGGCGCTCCACAGGCCACAGATCGGCGGGGTGAACGCGGTCCGCGCCGGCCAGCGCCTGGGCATCACGGTATTGGGGAAACAGCGCCACCGGCGAAGCGGGCTTGCCCGCCAGCACGGTTTCGAGGTATTCGATCAGCGCAAAGCTTGCACGCTCAATGACGGCGGCGGCATCGTCGCTGCAGGTCTCCGGCCGCTGCACGAATTTCTGGACCGCCGACTCCATGGCCCGCAGAACGAGGGCTGGAGGGCCCATGCCCACCATTTCCAGCGCTCCGCAAGCCTGGTGCAACTGCTGCCTGGCAATGCGCAGCGGGCCTGCGTCCAGCGCCGCCAGATCCGATTCGCGCGCCACTTCCGCGTCACGCACGAAGCGCCGCATGGCCTTGACTGCGCCGTCCAGGGATTTGCGCAGTTCGTCAAGCACCCACGCCAAAGGTCCGAGGTCTTGATCCCCCTGGCCCCCGTCCGCAGCTGGTGCATTGTTGACATCAATAGATGACATGGATTCGTCCCCGGCTGCTATGAGCCAGCTGGTTGATGACTACGAGGTCAGGCGATCTTGAAACGGGCCACCGACTGGCGCAGTTCCTCAGCCATGTGGGAGAGCTCACGCACCTGCTGCGCTGTGGTGCGCGTACCTTCACCGGTCTGCTCGGTCACCGCAAAAATGTGCTGGATGTTGTCGGCCACTTCGTTCGCCAACACGGCTTCACGCGAAGTCGACGACGAAATTTGCTCAATCAGTTCGGCCAGGCGGCGCGACACGCGGTCGATCTCGGTCAGCGCGGTACCCGCGCTGTCGGACAGGCGAGCCCCTTCCACCACACCCTGCGTGGAGCGCTCCATAGCGGCCACGGCGTCTTGGGTGTCGGTCTGAATGGCCTTCACCAGCGCCGAGATCTGGCGCGTGGCGTCTGCGGAGCGTTCAGCGAGGCGCTGCACTTCTTCCGCCACCACCGAGAAGCCGCGGCCGGCTTCACCAGCGGACGCGGCCTGAATGGCGGCGTTCAAAGCCAGCACGTTGGTCTGCTCGGTAATGTCCGAAATCAGTTCCGTGATTTCGCCGATCTCCTGCGAGGATTCGCCCAGACGCTTGATCCGCTTGGAAGTGTCCTGAATCTGGTCGCGGATCGAGTTCATACCGCCGATGGCGTTCTGCACGGCTTGCAGACCGGAGTCAGCAGCTTGCAGCGATTGACGGGCCACCGTAGCGGACTCTTGCGCCTGGGTGGACACTTCGTTGATTCGGGTCGCCATGTCCAGAACGGAGCGGCCGGTTTCGCGGATTTCGCGCAGTTGCTCGGTCGATGCAGCCAGCAGTTCGGTCGAGGTATTGTCCACCTGGGCAGTCGTCTGGGCCACGCGCGTTGCCGTGTTTTGCACACTGCCCACCAGCTGGCGCAACTCTTCCACCGTGTAGTTCACCGAGTCGGCGATAGCGCCGGTGATGTCCTCCGTCACCGTGGCTTCCTGGGTCAAGTCACCTTCAGCCACCGACTGCAGTTCGTTCATCAGACGCAAAATGGCAGCCTGATTGGCGTCGTTGACGCGCTTGGCTTCTTGTTCCTGGCGCTTGGCGTCCTTCTGCTGCGCTTCGGCAGCGGCCTGGCGGCCCCGGCTGTCCAGCAGCTGAACGCGCGAGATACCCACGCCGCAAAGAATCACAAACAGACCGGCCAGGGTCAGCGCAGCCAGCTGGCCACCGCCCACGCCCGTCTGGGCCGAAAGCTTGGCCTGCAAACCTTCGAGCTGACGGCGCAGCGGTTCGCTGTCCGCAATGATGGCCGACTGCGCTTCGCGGGCAGACACCAGGCCCTGCAGGTTACCCAGAATGGCGCTGGCCTGGGTACGGGTCTGTTCGTAGAGCTTCACCAGCGCTTCGAGTTGTTCGCGCGTCTGCGCATCCTTGGTGGCACTCAGCCGCAGCTCGGGGCTGCCGTCCAGCAGGCCCTGGGCAATTTCCTTGAACGAATTCAAGTCCTTGCCCAGCAGGAACACGGCCTCGGGGCTCACGCCTTCCATGGTCTGGAATTCGTTGGCAGACTTGCCGATGCGCTGGGTCAACATCACCAACTGGCCCGCGGCGGAAATCTCGGCGGCCGGCGCGTTTTGCTGCAGCTTCAACGACGACACGGTTTCGGCGATTTCCAGCAGATCGGACGACTGGCGGTTGATGGTGCGCAGAGCGTCACCCACCTGCGTCAGGATCTTCTGCTGGCCCATCACCACCGCGGCGTTGCGCTCGGCCCGTTCCATCAGGGGGTTCACTGCGTCCAGGTCAGGCTTGTAGGGCTCACCCAGGGACTGAACACCCAGCTCATCGTCACCCCCGTTGAGTGCGCGCACATTGCGCGCCAGCACGCCAGAGCTTTCCACCACGTCGGGAAACGCCTGGGGACTTCCGACCAGTGCCTGCGAGACAGATTTGGCCAAACGCTGGGACTGCATGAGGGACTGGCCCGTGGCCGCCAGCTGTTGTGCGGAGCGGTCCGCTTGCCGGAGCACCCAAGCCGCAATCAGCGCCAGCACGACCAGACCAACACCCAGCAGGCCAAGCAGGCGCCGCTGGTGGGCGGCTGCCGTGGCGCGGCCCAGGCCAGGCAGCGCGATCAGGTCTTCTTCCGCGTCGGACGCGGGCAGCTCCGAAGGATAGCCATCAGGATCCCCCTGAACGCTGTTCATGGCATCGGCCTGATAGGTCTCCCGCAACTGCATACCGTCCGCAGAACCCGTGGCAAGGAGTTCCTGCCCGTCATCGACGGTGCCGGCAGTCGCGCCAGCGTCCGGCGTGGCAGGTTTCCGGTTGAACAGTTTTCCAAATTGATTGACGACGGACATGGTGCAGCCTTACAGAAAAACTCAAGCACTGATGCTCAGGAAAGCGGGATGCTGGGACAGGGTCTGCAAGTTCAGTTCCTGCCAGCGCGTGCCACTGGAATCGATATAGGTGGTGCCATAAAAGGCGGGCGCATCTTCAGCGGGGGGTTCGGAGGCAACGAACGCATCGGTTCCCCGCAGCCCAGCCAAGCGGTCCACCAGAAGGGCGGCATTGACATCGAGGGCCGCGTTGAACGCGAGAAGATTGGCCTCGGCCAGCGCCTGCTCCGTGCGCGGGGTGGTGGAGCCCAGAAGCCCTGCCAGGTCCACCACGCCGACCAGGCCGCCGCGCAGATTGGCAACGCCCAGGAACCAGCTTTGGGTATACGGCACCGCCTGGACCGAAACCCAGGGGAAGATCTCCCCGGACTGTCCAAGGGGCAGCAAATAAAAACTCCCGGCGGACTCTACAGCCAGCCAGGATGAAACAGAGGTCCCCTCGGTCCTTGCCGCTTGAAGTCGGCTGGCAAGTCGGGTTTGGAGCTCTCGAAGGGCTTCGCGGTTGGCCATGGACGCGCCGCAGCCTCAGTTGAGGGCGTCGATTTTGGCCTGGAGTTCTGCGGGATCCACCGGCTTGGTGATGTAGCCACGCGCTCCCTGCCGCATTCCCCAGACACGGTCCGTTTCCTGGTTCTTGCTCGTGCACATGATGATGGGCACATCGGCATAGAGGGGATCGCGGGAGATGGCGCGCGTGAGCTGAAAGCCGTTCTGCCCCGGCATCACGACGTCCATCAGGATCAGGTCAGGCTTGTCTTCGGCCAGGCGGCGGAAAGCCTCGTCGGCATTTTCCGCAGTGCGCACCTGCATGCCTTTCTTCTGAAGCAGATCCGTCAAAAACATCAACTCGGTCTTCGAGTCGTCGACGACCAGTACTTTCTGGATGGGCATTACATCGCTCCTTGTTGGGAATTGCCAAACTGCTGCACCGCCTGCAACAGTTGGTCTTTGGTAAACGGTTTGGTGAGATATTCCTGGCAACCGACCATGCGCCCGCGCGCCTTGTCGAACACGCCGTCCTTGGAGGACAGCATTACCACCGGAGTATCTGCAAAACGGGCATTGCGCTTGATGATGGCGCAGGTTTGGTACCCGTCGAGCTTGGGCATGAGGATGTCGCAGAAAATCAGTTGAGGCTGATAATCATTGACCTTGGCCAAAGCATCAAAGCCGTCGTCAGCCAACAAGACTTCGTGCCCCCCTTGCTTGAGAAAAATCTCGGCGCTTCGACGGATGGTGTTGCTGTCATCCACCACGAGCACTTTGAAAGATGCGCCTGTTGTAGTCAATTGTTACTGCTCCCGATGGGAAAATAAACAACGCGGCAGCACATGATGATGCTGGAGCGCCTCAAATCTGGACCATCTCGAAATCTTCCTTGCGGGCGCCACACTCGGGGCAGGTCCAGTTCATGGGGACCTGCTCCCATGGCGTGTTGGGGGCGATACCGTGTTCAGGTGAACCTTGAACTTCATCGTATATCCACCCGCAAATCAAACACATCCAAGTTTTAGAGTCGGTCACAGCTTAAAGGGCCTTCACATAGAATGCAACGATTGTATCTAGTCATCTCCGTGGGCTGCGGCTTCGGT
>NZ_JALEGG010000301.1 GCF_022763525.1 Acidovorax sp. | reverse complement strand
TGGTGGTGCCAACCGTCCACATGCGCCGAACAGTCCGCCGCCGCGCTCGGCCGCGCGCTCGACCGCCTGCAGGCCGCGTACGGCGCCGATCCGGCCCGCTGGCGCTGGGGCGACGCACACCCGGCACTGAGCGCGCACCGGCCCTTCGGCAACGTGCCCGCGCTGGCCCGGTTCTTCGACGTGAGCGTGCCGTCGCACGGCGATGCCTACACCGTGAACGTGGGCCAATACAACGCGGGCGAGGCCAGCGGCCCCTTCTTCAATCGGCACGCCGCCTCGCTGCGCGCCGTGTACGACCTGGCCGACCTGGAGCAGTCGCGCTTCATCTACCAGACGGGGCAAAGCGGCCTGGTCTTTTCCCCGCGCTACCGCGACATGAGCAGGACCTGGGCGGAGACCGGCTACCGCGCGCTGCAGCGGCAGCCCGCGCAGTGGGTGCATCAGCTGACGCTGATCCCTACGGGTGCTGCAAGCCCCGTAGCTGCAGCGCATTGAAGCGGACAAGGAGTGACACATGCCGGGTATGACGGGTTTTGTCCCGCTGATTGAAGTCACCCGCGGCGGCCAGCCCGAATGCCAGCATTGGGGTGCAGTGGCGGTGGCTGACCGCAATGGCAGGGTGCTCGCGCGGGTGGGTGACCCGTACACCGTAACGTTCACACGTTCCACCATCAAGGCGTTCCAGGCGCTACCTTTCATGCAGGCCGGAGGCGCTGCGGCTCTGGACTGGGGCCAGGGTGAACTGGCGCTGCTGTGCGCCAGCCACAACGGCGAACCCATGCACGTGGTGCAGGCCGAGCGCATGCTGGCCAGTGTGGACAAGGACTATCGCGCGCTGCAATGCGGCTGCCACCGTCCGTTGTTCGCGGAACTGGGTATTTTCCCCATGCCGGATGGATTCGTGCCCGACGAGCGCCACAACAATTGCAGCGGCAAGCATGCAGGCTTTGTGGCGCACTGCGTGTTGCAGGGCTTGGCTCTAGAAGGGCATCTGGATCCGGTGCATCCGCTGCAGACGGCCATTCGTGACCAAGTGGCGCAAGCCGTTGGCTTGGCCCCCGCGCAACTGATCATCGGCATCGACGGCTGCTCGGCACCCAACTACGCCATGCCGCTGGCGAATCTGGCGCGAGGCTACGCCCGGCTGGCCGGCGGCGCGCCGGATACTGACCTGCATGAGAGCCTGGTTGCGCTAGCCGATGCCATGGTCGCGCGGCCTGAACTGGGGTCGGGCACGGGCCGGCACGACCTAGACTTCATGCGGATCGGCCAGGGGGATTGGGTGTCCAAGACGGGGGCCGATGGCGTGCAGGTGGTGGGCAGCCGCAGCCGGGGCGAGGCCTTCGCGCTCAAGATCATGGATGGCAACATGGTGGCACAGGTGGCTGCAGCCGTGGAGGTGATGGAGCAGCTCGGCTGGCTCGACACCCGCCAGCGCGAGGCCCTCGCCCCGCGCCGCTCGCGGAGCATCGTTAACGCCAAGGGGTTGCAGGTGGGCGAGCGGCAGGCGGTGTTCCGGATGGAGCGGAACGGCGGTTGACGCTTGACACCGCACATCCCCTGCGCTGCGAATGTCAGGGGCAGACATTGATAAAAATGCCCTCAGCGACCTACTGGAAAGCGCTAGCAGCTACAAAAAACGTAGCAAAAGGTTCCGTGTCCGGCAATACGTAGATCACCCCGCGCGCCTGGCCGAACAGGGGCGCGATGAACTGGTTGTAGAACGCCTCTGGCGCGTTCACGCAGCCGTAGCTGATGCGCTTGTCCTGCGCGCCGTCGCTGGCCAGGCGTTGCTTGCGGCGTTCGGCGGCGCTGGCGCTGCGCACCCTGTGCAGTGAAACAGCCGCGTCGTAGTCGATCCAGACGATGTCGTCGCCCTTGAGGTTGCGTCCCGGCTCGGTCACGAAGCGGCCGGCGGGCGTGGTGCGCTCTTCGGGGCGGATCTGCGACAGCGGGCGCTGGCCGATACCGGGCGCGGAGCGGTCGCCCAGCGCCGCGCCCAGTAGCACCGCAGAACTGGCCAGCCATCGGCCCTGCGCTGAAAACACGTGGATGCGGGCGTGGGGCTTGTCGATCACGGCAAAGGGCAGGCCCTGGGGGTCGCCGCTGGCAGTGGCCCAGCGCACCAGCCTGCGCGCAGTGGCCGAGGCGTCTTGGGGCAACTCCGCAGCTGTTGCTGGCATGGCGGCCCACGCGCCAACGGTGGTTACGGCGGCCACGGCAGCCAGGGAAAAACGGCGGTTCACAGGCGCGAGCAACATGTCTTCATCCATCACACTGTGCGGACACAGCAGTCAAAACCGGCGTGCTGACCGTCGATGGCGCCCGTCAATCTGGGTTCGCCAAGCCACGGGGCGGGTATTGCGCGGGCGCCGAGGGCCCTGCCAAGCTCTGGAGGGGTTTCTTCACCGGCCAATGCCCTCAATAATGCCTGCACCTGTGACTCTTGCGAAGCCGCGTGCTTCGGCATCCCATGTTTGATCGCCTCCGCAAAGCATTCAGCGCCTTTGGTGGCACTGCATCCATTCCCGGCCGCCCCGTGAGCAACCGGGAGGTTTCGCGCTGGGTCGACCAGCAGCAGCTGGCCATTGTGGCCCACGCGACTGAAGGGCATTTCGACCTGGGCGGCGATCTTTATGGTCACCCGTGGCGCCTGGAATGTGGCGTTCCCACCCGCGACTATGTGCAGGGCATGGAACTCAGGGGCCGTGCTGACGTGGGCGCCGATCCCGATGCCGCCGTCATGGTGATCAACCGGCCTTTGCAGGACACGCTGGAGAGCAAGGCCTACTCTGCCATTACCGACACTTTGCAAACCACCATCAGCAGCAGTCTGCCCGAAGAAATGCGCTGGCTTTCGATGTACGAAGAGGTGGCGTGGTCCGGGTTGCCCACATCGTTTCGTGAACATTTCACGGTGGTGGCGGAGCGGATCGAGCATGCCCAGCGGTGGGTGCACGCGCCCGTGGTCTCGCAATTGCTCAATGCCGTGGAAGGCGAGGGCGGGGATGAGCGGGCCAAATCGCCCATGATGCTGATGCTGGCGCGCGGGCGAGTCTACCTTCGGCTGGAGCACACCCAGCGCAGCCTGGCCGAGATTGCGCACGCCAAGCAGTTGTTGCTGATCGCCGGGCAATCGGCCTTGCAGAACCTGCCGCCACTTTCCGTGGCAGGGCCGGACGACGAAGCGCACGGCAGCCGGTAGCGCTGACAGGAACCGCTTCATCGATGCCGAAAGAGGGGGCTCGGGTTTCTCTGTCCGCTCGATGGAGTCTGCTGCAGTGCTTGCCCCGCGCCCGCAGAAACTGGCGCGACCCACACCAGCGCCCCCGCGCAAGGGCCGCCCCGTCGCGCTGAGGGCGTCGCCCTCCCGCTCAGTGAGAGAGTGGGAAGGCGCCGAAGGTGACGCAGGGGGTGATGTCCAGTGCGTTCAGCTTCCACGGGTCACGGGCACGCCCGCATCGCGGCCATAGCTTCCGTACTTGCCCAGCTCCCATTTGGCGATGGCGTTGCGGTGCACTTCGTCCGGGCCATCTGCGAACCGCAGTGTGCGTGCGTTGGCGTAGGCATATGCCAGCGGGAAGTCGTCGGACATGCCGCCGCCGCCATGCACCTGCATGGCCCAGTCGATCACCTGGCAGGCCATGCTGGGGGCCACCACCTTGATCATGGCGATCTCGGTCTTGGCAACCTTGTTGCCGGCCACGTCCATCAGCCATGCGGCCTTGAGCGTGAGCAGCCGCGCCATGTCGATCTTGCAGCGGGCTTCGGCGATGCGCTCCTGCGTCACTGTCTGCTGGGCCACAGTCTTGCCGAACGCCGTGCGGGAGGAAGCGCGCTTGCACATCAGTTCCAGCGCGCGCTCGGCCAGGCCGATGAGGCGCATGCAGTGGTGGATGCGCCCGGGGCCCAGGCGGCCTTGCGCAATCTCAAACCCGCGGCCCTCGCCCAGCAGGATGTTGGAGACTGGCACGCGCACGTTCTCGAAGGTCATCTCGACGTGGCCGTGGGGCGCGTCATCGTAGCCGAACACATTCAGCGGGCGGATGATGGTGATGCCCTTGGCATCGGCAGGCACCAGCACCATGCTCTGCTGCGAGTGGCGCGGGGCCTCCGGATCGGTCTTGCCCATGGTGATGAACACGGCGCAGCGCGGATCGGCAGCACCGGAGATCCACCACTTGCGGCCGTTGATCACGTATTCGTCGCCCTGGCGTTCGATGCGGGTTTCGATGTTGGTCGCATCGCTGGAGGCCACGGCGGGCTCGGTCATGGCGAAGGCCGAGCGGATCTTGCCTTCCAGCAAGGGCTTGAGCCAGCGCGCCTTGTTGGCTTCGTCACCGTAGCGGGCGATGGTCTCCATGTTGCCGGTATCGGGTGCCGAGCAGTTGAACACCTCGCTGGCCCAAGGCACGCGGCCCATGATCTCGGCCAGCGGGGCGTATTCCTGGTTGGTCAGGCCCGCGCCCTCGTAGCCTGAGGCGGCGGCGCTGTCTACCGGCAGGAACAGATTCCACAGGCCCGCGGCCTGGGCTTTGGGTTTGAGGTTCTCGATCGTCTTGAGGGCGCTCCAGCGCTTGCCTGCCGCCGTGTTCGCCTCCAGCTCGGCGGCGTAGGTACCCTCGTTGGGATAGATGTGGTCGTCCATGAACTGGAGCAGCTTGGCCTGCAGTTCCTTGGTTTTGGGCGAATAGTCAAAGTCCATGGGGTGCTTCTCCGTTGTGTTCCGTGATGTTTGTTGGGTGACAGGGCTTCATCCACGCTGCGCGAACGACCAGGCCAGCTGGGCCATGGGCCGCGCGGTGTCGCCCGATGCCTTGGCCTGCGCGCTGGAGGCCGTACCTGCTTCCACCCGCTTTGCAATGCCCTGCAGGATGGCTGCGATGCGGAACATGTTGTAGGCGAGGTAGAAGTTCCAGTCGGCCCGCAGCGCTTCAGGCGTGGCGATGGCCGTGCGTTCGCAGTAGCGTCGGATGTAGCTGTCCTCGTCGGGAATCCCAAGGGCTGCAAGGTCCTGCCCCGCGATGCCGCGGCCCATGGCGGCAGGAATGTGCCAGCTCATGCAGTGGTAGCTGAAGTCCGCGAGCGGGTGGCCCAGCGTGGAAAGTTCCCAGTCGAGCACGGCGATCACGCGGGGCTCGGTGGGGTGGAACATGAGGTTGTCCAGGCGGTAGTCGCCATGGACGATGGAGACATGGCTTTCGTCGCGCGCGCTGGCGGGCATGTTGGCGGGCAGCCACTCCATCAGGCGGTCCATCTCTTCGATGGGCTGCGTGATCGAGGCGACATACTGCTTGCTCCAGCGCCCGATCTGCCGGTCGAAGTAGTTACCGGGCTTGCCATAGCTGGCCAGGCCCCGGTCGGCAAACCTGACGGTGTGCAGCGCGGCGATCACGCGGTTCATCTCGTCGTAGATGGCGCCGCGCTCGGCCGGCGTCATGCCTGGCAAGGACTGGTCCCACAGCACGCGGCCTTGCATGCACTCCATCACGTAGAAGGCGCGGCCGATGACGGACTCGTCTTCGCACAGCACGAACATGCGGGGCACCGGAACGTCGGTGCCATACAGGCCGCGCATTACCGCAAACTCACGCTCGATGGCATGCGCCGACGGCAGCAGCTTGGCCACCGGCCCGGGCTTGGCCCGCATGACGTAGCTGGCACCGGGGGTGATGAGTTTGTAGGTGGGATTGGACTGGCCTCCTTTGAACATCTCCACCGTGAGAGGCCCCGCAAAGCCTTCCATGTTCCTTGCAAGCCAGGTGGTCAGCGCCTCGATGTTGAAGGCGTGCTGATCAGAAACTGGCCGGGTGCCGACGAAATGGTCGAAATTGCTCATGGAAGGAGGGTGGGGGTTGGGGCAGTCAGTTGTCGGTCTCGGCTATGCGCATCAGGGCTTCGCGGTCACGCACCACCAGGCCGCCCGGCTCGATGCGGATGGCCTCCTCGCGTTCCATGGCTTTGAGCTCCTGGTTCACGCGCTGGCGTGACGCGCCCAGCAGCTGCGCAAGCTCTTCCTGCGCCAGTTGCAGTCCGATGCGCATCTCGCTGCCATCCGACAGGCTGGGCACGCCGTAGCTGCGCACCAGGTGCACCAGCTGCTTGGCCAGACGCGAGCGCAAGGGCAGGGTGTTGAGGTCTTCCACCAGCCCGAACAGCTGCCGGATGCGCCGCGCGTGCAGGCGCAGCATGGCTTCGTAAAGCTCGGTGTGCGCGGCCAGGATCTTCTTGAAGTCGGCCTTGGCCACGCACAGGACCGTGGTGTCGCCATGCGCATAGGCGTCGTGTGTACGCCGGTCCCCATCGAAGATCGCCACGTCGCCGAACCAGATGCCGGGCTCCACATAGGTCAGCGTGATCTGCTTGCCCGAGATAGAGGTGGAGCTCACCCGCACCGCTCCGCGTGCGCAGGCAATCCACTCCTCGGGCGGATCGCCGCGTGCGGCGATGAGGCCGCCGTCCTTGAAGCGTTTGACGTATGCACATCGGAGGATGTCGTGGCGCAGAGAAGGTGAAAGGGATGAGAACCAGCGACCGGAGTTGATCGCTTCACGTTCTTCGATAGTAAGAATCGGGTCGTCCATGGGCTGTCTTTTGCGTGACTGGAAACAGGTCCATTGTCACGTCAGGGACCGCCACTTTGCGTCAGGGTTGTCACCTGCGTGTCTGGGGGGCGGACCCAAAAGAAAACCCCCGGCACTGCGCAGCAGCGGCCGGGGGTGAAGGTTGCAGAAAGCCTTGCGAAGCAGACTACTCGTAACGCGGCTGCCGTTTCTCCAGAAAGGCCGAAATGCCCGCGCCCGCGTTGGCGTGGTGCAGGTTCTTCACGAAGTGGTTGCGTTCCTGGCCCAGGTGCTGCGTAAGCTGGACCCCCGGCGCTTCGTTCAACAATTCCTTGATGCTCGCCAGCGCGTTGGGTGCCTTGGCGTTGAGCTGTTCGGCCAATGCCAGCGCTGCGTCGAGCGCGCCACCGGCATCGGTAACGCGGTTGACCACGCCCAGGGTGTGCAGGCGCTCGGCGCCCACGCGGTCTCCGCACATCAGGATCTCCGTTGCAAGCTGGCGGGGCAGGGCCTGCGCGAGGCTCCAGCTGGCCCCGCCATCGGGTGACAGTGCCACGTTGCTGTACGCCATGACAAACGCGGCATTGCGGGCCGCCACGATGAAGTCGCACGCCAGCGCCAGTGAGAACCCCGCACCTGCGGCGGCGCCTTCCACGGCTGCAATCACCGGCTTGGGGTAGGTGCGGATGGTCTCGATCCAGTTGTGCAAGCCTTCAATGCTCTGGGCCTGCACTTCCGGGGGCTGCTGGCGGTTGGCTTGCAGCCGCTGCAGGTTCCCGCCCGAGCAGAACATGCCATCCGAGCCCGTGATGATCACACTGCGGATGTCCGCGCTGCTCTCGGCCACGCTCAGCGCCTCCACGCCAGCTGCGTACATCACCGGGTCGATGGCGTTGCGTCGCTCGGGGTTGCGGAGGGTGAGGATCAGGGTCTGGCCCTGGCTGGTGCTCAGAAGTTCTGCGGGCATGGCGATGAGGTTCTCACTGAATCACAAGGTGGTGTGCGCTCGCGCTGCGTGCTGTATGAGACCGGCGCGATCCGAACCCCGGCCGCTGCGCAAGCAGTGCAGGGGGCGGGCCGCATCATTCCTCGACGTGGGTCAGGCTCAACCCGATGGCGCCGCGACGGCGCAGCCAGGGGCTGGGGCGGTAACGAGGATCGCCATACACGGTCTGCATGTTGAAGAGCACCTCCAGGATGTTGGTGGGGCCCCAGCGGTCGCCCATGGCCAGCGGGCCCAGTGGGTAGCCCAGGCCCAGCGTGACGGCCGTTTCCAGGTCTTTGGGCGAGCAGATGCCCTGCTGGCAGATGTCGGATGCGATGTTCACGATGGTGGCCACCACGCGTTGCGTGACGAAGCCACCACTGTCGCGGATCACGCTCACGGCCTTGCCATCGCGGGCGAACAGCGCGTGCGCTGCGTCGCGGATGTCGACGCGCGTGGCAGGGTTGGTGGCCAGCACGCGGCGCTTGGTGGCCGCGTCGTCGATGAGCATGTCGATACCGATGGTGCGGGCGGGATCCAGGCGCTCGACTACCGCGACGGTGGTCACGTCAAAGCCCAACGGCGCCACCAGCGTGATGGCCTGGGGAGAGGGCGACTGGCCGGTTTCAATGGTGGCGCCCAGGTCCTTGAGCAACTGGTAGAGCTCGGCGCGGCGGGCCGCCCGGGGCGACACCCACACGGGCGGGATGGCAGCCACTACCGGTGGCGCGGCCTCGGCGGGCATTTGCGCCACGCCGTCCACGTAGCGATAGAAGCCTTCGCCCACCTTCTTGCCGACCACGCCGCCCGCCAGGCGCTGGGCGGTGATCACGCTGGGCCGATAACGCGGCTCGTCGTAGTATTGGCGGTAGATGGACTCCATCACGGGGTGCGACACGTCCAGTGCCGTCAGGTCCATCAATTCGAACGGCCCGAGCTTGAAGCCGACTTGGTCGCGCAGGATGCGGTCGATGGTGGCGAAGTCGGCCACGCCCTCGCCCACGATGCGCAAGGCTTCAGTGCCAAAGCCGCGTCCCGCATGGTTCACGATGAACCCCGGCGTGTCTTGCGCCTGCACGGGCGTATGGCCCAACTGCCGGGCGTAGGCGGCCAGGGCGGCGCACAGGGACGCGTCTGTCTTGAGGCCGGCAATCACCTCCACCACCTTCATCAGGGGCACGGGATTGAAGAAATGGAATCCTGCCAGCCGTTCCGGGCGCTGCAGCGCCGCCCCGATCGCGGTCACCGACAGCGACGAGGTGTTGGTGGCCAGCACGGTGTCCGGCCGCACCACGGCTTCGAGCTCGGCAAACAGCTTCTGCTTCACATCGAGGCGTTCCACAATGGCCTCGATCACGAGGTCGCAGCCTGCCAGGGCCGCCACTTCGTCGGCGGGGTGCAGGCGTGCCGCAAACGCGCCGGCCTGTTCTGCGTCGATGCGCCCCTTGGCCAACAGCTTGTTCCATTGGTCTATCAGGGCCGCCCGCGCGGCCTGGGCCGCGCCCTCTTGTGTGTCGAGCAGCAAGACCTCGCTGCCGGCTTGTGCGGCGATCTGCGCAATGCCTCGGCCCATGGCCCCTGCGCCCACCACCGCGACGTTGGGAAACTGAATTTTCATAGCGCCATTATGGCTGTGGCATTGCGCGCGATCTGTGCAAGAATCGGCCGCACTAATAATTTGAACTTATTGTGAAAATCCGCAACGCCATCGTGGGGGCCGGTCTTTCGGTTGTGGCTGCAGGGGCCTCGGCATTGTCGTTGGGGGGCGGCAGGGGCAGCGTGGTTTTGGGTTCGCCTGTGGATCTGTCGTTTGATGTGCAGCCCGATGCCGGTGCCGACGTGGCTTCATCGTGTGTGGCTGCGCAGGTAAAGGCAGGCGATACGGCTGTGAGCGATGCCAAGGTGCGGGTAACGCCGTTGCCCGACATGCGAGGCCGGTCACCCGCTGTGCGCGTGCAAGCGGCCGTTGCGGTGGATGAGCCCGTTCTGACGGTCACTATTTCGGCGGGTTGCACAGGCAAGATCACCCGTACCTACACATTTCTCGCCGAGCTTCCGCCAGTGGCAGCGCGCTCGGCCTCTCCTGTGGACATCTCTCGCCTGCCATCCGCCGGCGTGCCGGGGGCTCCGTTGCCTCGGGCGACGCAAGGCGTGCAGGCCGCGGCAGAGCCATCGGCTGCCGCGTCGTCTCCGTCTGTAACTTCGCCGTCGGCTTCTTCGGTGCCTTCGTCGCCGCGCTCAGGCAGCCGGGTTGGCGCCGTGCCGCCGCGCGCGGCTGCTGCAACGCCTGCGGAGCCCCGTCCCGCCCGGCCACAGGCCGCTTCGCGCGTTGCCAAGAAGGCCCCCCCCGAGCCACGCGCTACCGATCGGTCGCGGCTGGTGGTGGAGCCCCTGGACCTCTGGATGGATCGTCCGGTGGCGCTGCGCACTTCGCCCGAGCTGCTGATCACACCCACGGACGAGCCTTCGGCCCAACGAGCCCAGGCGGCGGCGCTATGGAAGGCCCTGAATGCGCAGCCCGACGAAGCGTTGTCCGATGAGGGGCGGTTGAAGGCATTGGAAGCGGATGTTGCTTCCTTGCGGGCCCAGGCGGGTCGCGACCAGGCCAAGGCAGCGCAGCTGCAGCAGCAACTGGAGCAGGCCGAGAATGAAAGGCTCCCGGCTACGGTGGTGTACGCGATGGCAGGACTGCTGCTGTTGGCGCTGCTGTTCGCCGCCTGGGCATGGTTGCGGATGCGCAGCGCTTCCGAGAAGGCCGTGCGGGCTTGGCGCGACTCTGTCGCCGCACTGGGTGGGCGTGACGCGCTGGCCCAGCACGAGGCGACCTTGGGGCTGGTGCCCCATCCCCATGATGCGTGGACTTCGACGGATGCCGCCGCCGCCAATGCGCCTTCGCCTGATGACCTTGCTGCTGCGCCCGTGCCACGCTTTGTCGCCACGACGCCCGCGCCCAGCGCACCCGTGCCGCTGAAAGCGACGGCCTCGGCCGCGGCAACAGGACCTGCTGCCCTGGCCCCCGTGCCAGCGCGCGTGCCCCCGGCTCCCCAGCCTGTGCACGCACCCGCGTCGGCCGTTCACATCGTCAGCCCCGAGGAGCTCTTCGATATCCAGCAGCAGGCGGAGTTTTTCATCTCGGTGGGCGAACACCAGCAAGCCATCGAAGTGCTCAAGAAGCACATCGCGGAACGGGGCGACACCTCCCCGCTGGCCTATCTGGAACTCTTGCGCCTGTACCACTCGCTGAGCCGGGTGGACGAGTTCTCCCAACTGCGCACGCAGTTCATGCAGTCATTCAATGCGCAGGTGCCGGAGTTCGTGAGTTTCCATCGCACCGGGCGCATGCTCTACCACTACACCGAAGCCCTGGCCGACATCGAGGCCGAATGGAGCTCGCCGTCGGTCTTGCTGCTGCTCGAGAAGATGATGTTCAAGCAAGGCGGTGTCAGCATGGTTGAGCCGTTTGACCTGGCCGCCTACGACGACCTCCTGCTGCTGCTGGCCATCGCGCAGACCACCCCGGCCAGCGCCCGGGGTGCACCGCCGCCACGCCAACGGACAACTCCTGCCGCGGCACCGCGGGAAGAAGCGCTGGCGCTGCAGCAACCCCCACGGCAGACGCTTGCGCCGGTGGATGACTTGCCCCTGAGCACCACCGATCCGGGTCTGGATTTCGACTTTGACGAGCTCTTCCCTGGTGCAGCGCCTGCCGCCGCCGCAGGTGCCGACGCCCAGGCGCCCGCGGTGGCGAGTCGCGATAACTACGATACGCAAGGTGTTCCCCTGGATCTCGACCTGTCCGATCCGCCCCATCTCACCCTCAATGACCTTCCACCGGTCCCGGTCACGGCACCGCCAGCACCCGGACAAGCCGTGGGGTTTGGGCTGGACAACGACCGGGTAGAGCTTCGGCTGGAGCTCGAGCAGAAAAAGCACGAGGGATCGTAAACCGGCTCTCAGAAATCCCTGGCGCGCATGAGCGCGCCTCCTGCGCAGGCGCTGCCCCGCCCTTCGCCCTTGCTGCTCCGGTCGGGCCGTGGGGTTTGCAGAACCGGCTCGCGCGCGGCGGCGGTTCCCCAATTTCCCAATGTGCGGTTGAACTGCGCCTGGTAGTGCCGCGGCGATCAGGGCCTGTTCCGGGGGGGCGAGTGGTCCCGCAGAAGCCCCATCAGTTGCGCGGCTGCAGCTTCCGGGTCCGGCGCGGCGACGAGGGCCCGTACCACCGCGATCGAGCCAACGCCCGTGGACAGCACCTCGGCGAATTGCTCCGCGCCGATCCCGCCAATGGCCACCTGCGGATAAGTACGCAACAGTCGGGCATACACGCCCAGCCGGCCCACGCCTTGTGGGGCCGTGGCCATTTTCTTGAGGGTGGTTGGAAACACTGCCCCCATGGCGATGTAGCTGGGGCCTACGGCATCCGCACGCACCATTTCTGCGTAGCCATGGGTGCTGACGCCCAGGCGCACGCCGGATGCCCGCAGCGTGGCAAGGTCGGCAGGCGAAAGCGCATCCAGGTCTTCCTGCCCCAGGTGGACGCCATAGGCGCCGGCCTGGATGGCCTCGCGCCAGTGGTCGTTGATGAACAGCAGGGCCGCCGTGCCCTGGACGGCTTCTACAGCGGCCCGCACCTCCCGTGCAACGGCAGCCGCATCGTCCGACTTGAAGCGCAACTGAACCGTCGGCACCCCAGCCCGCGCCATGCGGCCCACCCACTGGGCATCTGGCAGCACGCCATACAGGCCCAGTTGCGGGGGGCAGGATGCAAACGCATGGGCGCGCGGCACAGGCTGCAAACCAAAGTCTGCCGGTTCGTCGGGCCAGCATTCGGGCTGGAAGGCGCCCACGCGCAGGCTGCGGGCGAGCCAGGCCTCCGCCAGGCATTCCGCGTCGTGGGCGATGAAGCCCAGCGTGCTGCACGCCTGCAGCGCTGCCTGGTACACCGGATCCGCCCGCGTGGGCTCGGGAGCCGGCTCCGGGGGAAAGCCCGCAAAAACTGCGGCATGGTGCGCAAGAATCGCCTGCGCCATGGCGGCGGTGTCGTCACGCATGCTGGTCATGGTGCCAGAAGGGGGTGCCCAGCACGGGAGTGCTGGGCTGGGCGGCATCCTGCGCCGCCATCGCGCCTGCCTGGCGTGCGGCGCGCCCGGCCTGCACGGCGTCGGCAAACGCGCCGGCCATGGCCACGGGGTCTTGCGCCAGCGCCACGGCCGTATTCAGCAGCACGCCGTCGTAGCCCCATTCCATGACCTGGCAGGCGTGTGACGGCAGGCCCAGCCCGGCGTCCACCAGCAACGGCACATCCAGGCGTTCGCGCAGCATCTGCAGCGCGTAGGGGTTGACGGGGCCGCGGCCGGTGCCGATGGGTGCGGCCCAGGGCATGACTGCCTGGCAGCCCACGTCCACCAGCCGCTGGCACAGGACCAGATCTTCCGTGCAATAGGGAAGCACCTGAAACCCTTCCTTGATGAGGTGCTCGGCCACGCCCACCAGGTTCAGCGTGTCGGGCTGCAGGGTGTAGTCGTCGCCGATCAGCTCCAGCTTGATCCACGGCGTGTTGAACACCTCGCGTGCCATCTGCGCCGTGGTGATGGCTTCTTGCGCGCTGTGGCAGCCGGCTGTGTTGGGCAGCACCGGCACATTGAGCTTGCGCAGCAGCTCCCAGAAGCTGCTGCCACTCTCGGCCGGGTTGCTGCCCTGGCGGCGCAGGGAGGCGGTGACCATGGCGGGCTGTGCGCGCCGCACGGCGGCCTCAAGCACGGCGGGCGAGGGATAGCGAGATGTTCCCAGCAGCAGGCGGCTGGCAAATGTCTGGCCATACAGCACCAGCGGATCGCGGGGGATTGGAGTGGTCATTGTGATGCTATCAATTAAATAGCTGATTGCGCTTGAACAGCAAGCGCTACAGCCGGTTTTTATCAAAATCCCGCCAAGGCGGTCATCCGCCCGTCACCGGGGAGATGATCTCCACCCGGTCACCTGCCTGCAGGGCGTGCTCGGTGTAGCGGGGGTTGGGCACGAAGGTGGTGTTCACGGCGACGGCAAAGGGCGGGCGTGCCTCCAGAGCGGCCACGGCATCGGCCACGGTGGCGCCCTCGGGCAGTTCGTGCGGGATCTGGTTGATGAAAATGTTCATGCGTAGGCGGTGGCGGCGCTGGGCGCTCCCGCCGTAGCTGCGGGCATCAGGTCCAGCGCGAGGTCAAAACGTTGCGAAAGCTCCGATTGTCCCGCGTTCAGCACTTCGAGTGTCACGTCCAGCATGGCCGGCGCGATCATGAAGCCGTGGCGGTACAGGCCGTTGATTTCAAGGACGCGCTCGCGCGGCTGGCGGATGGCGGGCAGGTTGTCGGGCAGCGTGGGGCGGCACTGCGTGGCCAGCTCCAGAATGCGGCCTTCGGCAAAGCCCGGGTGGATGGCATAGACAGCAGAGAGCAGTTCCAGCGTCGAGCGCACGCTGGCAGGCGAGAGGTCGTCCGATTCGATCTCGGTGGCGCCCACCACGAACACGTGGTCCTGTTTGGGGGCGACGTAGATGGGGTAGCGCGGGTGCACCAGACGGGTGGGGCGCTGCAGCGTGACATCGGGCGCGTGGATGCGCACCACTTCGCCGCGCACACCGCGCAGGGCTGTCCAGTCAGGCTTGGCACCCAGCCCGCGGCAGTCCAGCACCCAATCCGGCTGCCCTGGTGCACCGGGGACGAAGGCGTCTGGTGACCGGGGGGCGTGCCAGTGGGCGCGCACCGAAAGCCGCTCCATTTCCGCCACCAGCGCCGCGAGCAACTGCCGGTTGTCGAGCTGGCCTTCGCCGGGTAGGTACAGGCCCTGGGCAAAACGCTGGGCCAGCACGGGCTCGGCTTGGGCGAGGGCTTGCCCGTCAAGCTTTTGCATCGTGGGCAACTCGTGCACGGTGTGCTGGGTGGCTTCCAGGAGGCGCGTCAGGCGCTGGGCCTCGGCCGCGTCCTGGCGGTGCCACACGATGAGGGTGCCGGCCTGTTGAAAGAACACTGGCTCTGCCAGCCCAGCCAGCAACTGCGGCCAGCGGGTGAGGGCATGGTGGCCCATGCGCACCACGCCCGGTTCGGTGATCGCGGATTCAGCCAGGGGGGCCAGCATGGCGGCGGCCACGGTGGCGGCAGAGTTTTCAGCCGCCGGGCTGCCTGCATCGTAGATGTCGACCTGGTGGCCCTGGCGGGCCAGTTCGACCGCAAGCAGGCGGCCCATGAGGCCGGCGCCCAGGATGGCAAAGGAGGAGGGTTGCAGTGGCATGGTCCGTCGTAGTGTCCGAGCGTTGGCAGGCAAGCATGGACAAAACGGGGCGGGGCCGCTTGAAGGAAACTCCCCACGCCAGCATGACCTGGATCGGGTAGCGGGGCCATTGCGCAGCGCAGGCTCTGCGCGGCCCCAGGGTATTTCTCAGTCGCGCATCCGCCACTTTCGTGGTGGAGGGACACCCCTGTTTCGTCCGGAAAAATCCATTACAGCACAACCCGGCGCGGCTCTTTTTGCGCTAGCGCATAGGCCATAATTTTTGCCATGACTTCACTGACCTCTGCGCCTTCCGCGGCACGCCGCTATGTGCGCGTGCTTTCCATTGCAGGTTCCGACAGCGGGGGCGGCGCGGGCATCCAGGCCGACCTCAAGACCTTCAGCGCGCTCGGCTGCTATGGCATGACGGCCATCACGGCCATCACCGCCCAAAACACCTGCGGCGTCACGGGTATCCACGGCATTCCGCCCGAGATGCTCAAGGCCCAGATCGACGCCGTGGTGCAGGACATCGGCGTGGATGCGGTCAAGATCGGCATGCTCCATTCGCCCGAAGTGGTACGCGTGGTGGCCGACGCAATCCGCAAGTATCAGCTGCCGAACGTGGTGCTCGACCCCGTGATGGTGGCCACCAGCGGCGATCCCCTCATCGCCGCCGAGACCGTGAGCGTGCTGGTGCAGGAACTGTTCCCGCTGGCCGAGGTGGTCACGCCCAACCTGGATGAGGCCGGCTGGCTGCTGGAGCGCAGCATCAAGGGCGCAGAAACACTGGATGAAGCCGCGCAGGCATTGTGCGCGCTGGGCGCCCGCGCGGTGCTGCTCAAGGGCGGTCACCTGCCCGGAGATTGGGTGGTGGATGTGCTTGCTACCCGCAGCGGCCTGCGGCAGCGGCTGGAGTCAGCACGCATTGCTACGCACAACGGGCATGGCACGGGCTGCACCTTGTCGTCGGCCATTGCAGCCCACCTGGCCCAGGGCCTGCCCTTGCAGCAGGCAGTGGAGCGCGCGCGGGCCTACATCCTGGGCGCCATCGCAGCGGGGGCCGATGTGACCACCGGCCGTGGCCACGGCCCGCTCAACCACGGCTATGCGCCTGTGGCGCAGCTGGTCCTGTAGCCGTTTGAAGGGTTTAGGGCTCTGGCGCTCGTCTGGCAAGCGCCGTTAGCTCATCTTTCGATAGCGTTTCTGCGCGCCCTCGGCCGCGAGGCCCAGGCCAGTGCAAAGCTGAACGCCAACGCCGGAAGCGCCGACCCCGCACCCGGCAGCAGCTTTGGCGCCAGGTGGTACACCGCAATGCCCGCCAGCCAGATGGCTACCGGCGCTGCGTTCACCTTGCGGGCGGTTGCCAGCAGTGCAGGTGCATCGGTGCCAAAGGCCAGTCGGCCCAGGATCACGCCAAACAGCGGTACAAACACCGAGCTGAGCAGGAGCAGGAAGGGCTCCAGGCTGTGCATGGGCAGGACCAGCGCGAGGGCGGTACACACCGCAGCCATGGTCAGGCCCCACTTGCGCACACCCCAGCGCGGCAGCAGGCTGTGGGCAGACACCGCACCCGAATACGTGTCGCCATAGGCGTTGTCCACCTCGTCGATCAGGATCAGTGACAGTGCAATCAGCCCGCCCTGGGCGAGCAGCAGCGCCTGCACGAGGTCCTTGCTAGGCAGGGTCAGGGCCACCAGCACACCCAGCGAATAACACCACATGTTGGCCAACGCATAGCCTAGCCAGGTGCCGCGCAATGCGGAGCCGCCGTCCTTGCCATGGCGCGCATAGTCGGCCACCAGCGGCAACCAGGAGATCGGCATGGCGATCACCAGGTCCAGCGCGGGCAGCACGCCCATGCCGCCTTCGCCCTTGCGCGTCCACAGCGATTCCCACCCCTGCGCTTGCGCCAGCGACAAGAACTGCCAGGACAGCCACAGCAGCGACAGCACGACCAGCGGCAGCGCCACCCGCGCAATCACCTTGCGCACCAGCTGAACCATCGAGCCGCTGATGAGCAGCATCACCACGCCGCCCCACAGCAGCGTGGCCAGCACGGGCCAGTGGGCGCCGGCCATGGCGCCCGATTGCTGGCCGATGGCCACCGTGGCATCGCGCATCACCACCAGCTCGAACGTGCCCCAGCCCACCAGCTGCACGATGTTCAAAATGATCGGCAGGCTGGCAAACGTGCGGCCGTAGACGGCATGCATCAGCCCGGCGCTGGCCAGGCCGCTGTCGCAGCCCAGCTTGGCCACCCAGCCCAGCAGGCCTGCGCCCACGATGGAGCCGGCCACGATGGCGATGAGGGCTTCTTTGGTGCCCAACGCGGGCATCAGGTACGCACCCACCTGCATGACCAGCAAGCCCACGCCCAGGCTGAACCAGAGCGAGGCGTGGTCATGCCACTGGAAGACGCGGCGGTCGGGGGAGACGGGGGCCAGCGCTTCGTTGGCGGCGGGCGCAGCGGGGGATGAGGACATGGGCAGGCTCCGTGGCAATGCATACAGAGCAGGGCGGCGGCCTGCAGGCATGGCCCGAGGTCACTCGGAGTCGGCCAGAACAGACATGCTTCCCTGCGCGAGGATGATCTCAAGCCTGCAAGGTAAACCGTTGCGGGCGACAGGTTCGAAGGGTTTGATCTCAGCCCTGCAGCGGATTTCTTGCAGGACACCCCCAGCGATTGAATGGATTCTAGTGAAGGTCAGGGGGGGCACGAGCTGCTTCGTAAATGGCACAGGTCGGCGGGTTCAGGATTTCCCAATGGGGGCTTGCAGGAACCGTGACCATCTGCGACGGGCCCAATGCGGCCTTGGAGCGAAGTCCGTCACTGACTGATCACAGACCGATGACAGCCCTTGCGGTTAAGCAGACTTTATCGTGGGTGCGATAGCTGAAAGCAGCCGATTGCGCATCCAGCGATGCCATGCCAGGTGCATATGGCGCCGCTGGTAGTAGGCCGTAGGTATGTAGTGCGGTGTCGGAAACGGCGCTTCGTGCACCACCACCTGGGCGGATGCAGCAAGCTGACGCGCCGCTTGACGGGGCAAGGTGATCAGGTGGTCCGTGCCTGTGACGATGAATGGTGCCGCCATGACGCTGGGCAGTTCAATCGCCACCATGCGCGTATGGCCCTGCGCAGCCAGCGCGGTGTCAATCACACTGGCCTCGTTTCGCCAGGGCCGAACAACTACATGGTGTTCCGCCAGGTAGCGTTTGAGGGTGAGCCGCTTGCCGAGCCGGGGATGGCCACGGCGGGCCACCACCACATAGTCGTCGGATGGCGCTTCCAGTCGCTCGATGTCAGCGGGCACCGGCGAGACTTCATCCGAAAAGCCCAGCACGAAGTGGGCTCCCTGTACAAGGTCCGCCAGCACGTCACGGCTCTGCGAAGGGATCACCCGCATGCGCACGCCCGGTGCCTCACGCTCCACAGCTGTCACCACAGAGGGCAGCAGGGCGTACGTCGTGAAGTCCGTGGCGGCAAACACAAAGGTGTGCTCACTGGTTGCCGGGTCGAATTCATGGACATCGCCGATGCGGTCCGCGAGCAGTTGCAGGGCCTGCGAAATGCCATCGGCCAGCTCCTGCGCACGGGGCGTAGGCTGCATGGAACCGCCCACGCGCAAGAACAGCTCGTCGTGCAAGGCTGTGCGCAGCCGGGACAGCGCGTGGCTGAAGGCCGATGTACTCAGAGCGAGTTCTTCCGCGGCAGCAGTCACGCTGCGCCACCGGTGCAGTGCGTCAAATACCAGCAGCAGATTCAGGTCAAGGCGTCGAAGTGCAAAGTGCATGGCGTGCAGGTATGGATGAAGGGTTTGCATGACGTGCAATGTGGCCATTTTTTATCATGGAGCTTTTCCTTACCCACGCACTCCACTACCCATGTCAGCCCTAACCTTTCGCCAAGCCGTTCCTGCGGATGCCGAGCGCTGTTTCGAGATTGAGAGCATCGCCTACGAGGGCGAAGAAGCCGCCACCTTGGCCAAGATCCATACCCGAATTTCCAACTACCCGCAGGGCTTTCTGGTCATGCAAACCGAAGGCAAGACCATCGGTTTCATCAACAGTGGCTGTGCCCACGCAGTCGTCATGTCGGACGAGGCTTTCAAGGAGCTGGTGGGGCATGACCCGGTCGCACCCAACGTGGTCATCATGTCGGTGGTGATCGATCCCGCGTACCAGGGGCACGGCTACGCCACGGCAATGATGCAGACTTTTGTGAAACAGATGCGGCAGGCGGGCAAGCTGACCATTCACCTGATGTGCAAAGAGCGTCATGTGGCGCTCTACGCCAAGCAGGGCTACCGCTACGTGAAGCCCTCTGCATCCGACCACGGCGGCATGGCGTGGCATGAGATGGTGATGGAGCTTTGAAGCGTCCATCACCTCAAAAAAATACCGTCGTCCTCACTGAGCGGAACTAGCATTTCTGCTCATGGCTGGCTCCACCGCCGATGGCGAACATTTGGTTGAGTGGAGAACCGCTTGCGATGGAGGTGCGAGGGCGGAATTCGGATCTGATGGGGTGCAGTGTCTTGTCGCGCGCTGATCTCGAGCTGGCTCAAAGGGACTCTCTCCGTCGGCTCCGGATGCCCCCGGCGCGGGCATTCCACAAGGAACGCGTCCATCTTTTTGGGCGACCGTGCTCAGGGCGCTCAGCGGACGATTGGAATGGCGTAGTACATCACCGAGTCGCCGGACGTCGGGTGGTATTGCGAGCCGTAGATTTCCAGATCCGGCCCCAGGCTGTGCGACGGGCCGGCCGACAGCAGCCAACTGGAGTAGATGTAGTTCACCGTCGCATCGACGTTCTGGGCAGGGCCTCTGTGGGTGAAGCGTGCATAGGTGGACGCGGGGATTTCCATGGCCACCATGCCCGGTGGCAGCGCACCGGGGCCATTCACTTCGATGCAGGCCAGGTAGCGCAGTTCTTCGGTGTGGGGCCCCGCTGGGGCTACGACGCCATAGCAGACCCCGGGCACGGTGTTCGCAATCTCGCCCAACCGGGGTAGAAACTTCGCCCACAGGGGCGGCAGTTTCTGGCCCAGGTTGTTCTTTTCGGAATCGATACCGTAGTAGTCGGTGGGCAGCCCGACCAACTGCATGGCGGGCTGCTGCTGGATGTCGGGTTCCAGCGAGATGTTGTGGTGAATGTGCGCGAGGTAGCTTTCGTCGAACCGGAGCTTGCGCACGAACAGCGAGCGGTTGCCCATCTTGCGGTACTGCGACGGCGTGAGCCGGAAGCAATCACGGAACGCGCGCGTGAAACTCTCCTGCGTCTCATACCCTGACGCGAGGGCGATGTCGAGTATCGGGAGCCGCGTGTTGGTCAACTGCTCCAGCGCCCGCGAGAACCGGCGCGAGCGGATGTAGGTCTTCAAGGTTTCGTTGGTCAGCGCCTTGAAGATTCGCTGGAAGTGCCACTGGCTCATCCCTGCGGCCCGCGCCACCTCCGAAAGCGCGATATCGGATTCGAGATGGGCCTCGATGAAATCGATGCCCTCCTGGATTTGCCGGAGATAAAGCACGGTGGCGTCCGTTCAAGGGGTTTCAAAGAAACCGGTCATGGCTACCAGCCGGTTCTGGTCGTTGTACCGGCCGTAGCTCACGCCTTCCCCGATCACCTGTCCGCTGCCATCCACCATGTTCCATTTGGCGATGCTTTGCTGGTTGTGGCTGGCAAAGTAGTGGGTCACAAAATGGCCACCGGGCACCTGGCTGTGAAAGTTGTCCATGTAGGCCGTCAGTTGGTCCCAGCCATGGGCGGTGGCCAGCGGGTCGTTGTAGGTGCAGGCGGGGTCGAGGGACTGGGTAAAAAGGGCCGTGCGGTCCGCGGCCGAGTCGGTCTTCCACGACGCGGTGTAGGTGTCCCAGATGGATTGAAGGGGTTGTTGGCTCATGGTGTGCTCCTGATGGGTGAATGGAGACGCCATCGTGCCGGGCGCTTGCGCGCCTTTTTGACATTTTGTGCTTATTTGTGGCCGCGTCGTTGGGGCACGACGTGACGAACCCTGGCCCGCCGGGATTACGCGCTGACGGACGGCGCCGATACCGGTGCCACACCCAGCAACTGGTGCAGCCGTGGGCTGGTGGTCGTGTATTGCAACGCCACCTTGTCGCCCTTGAGCGCCTCGGCCGCGCCGAAGGCCGCCAGCGTGGCTTCGTGAAAGCCACACAGGATGAGCTTGCGCTTGCCCGGGTAGGTGTTGATGTCGCCCACTGCGTAGATACCGGGCACGCTGGTGCGGAAGGCTTCGGTGTCCACCACCAGCTGTTTGCGGTCCATGGCCAAACCCCAGTCCGCAATGGGGCCGAGGCGGGGCGAGATGCCGAGCACGGGGACCAGCAAGTCGAGCGCCAACGTACGGGTGCTGCCATCGGCGTCCATGAGCTGCAGCGCGGCCAGCCGGTCACCAACGGTTTCGGTGCCGATGATTTGCGCTGCTTCGATGTGCAGGCGCCCCGCATCGCGCAGCTGCTGCAGGCGCTGCAACAGGGAATCCGGGGCTTGGAACACGTCGCGGCGGTGCAGCAGGCTGACGCGAGCGCCCTGGCCTTGCTCGGCCAGTTCGATGCCGCGGGCCACGGCGGGCTCGTCGCCGCCGTGTACGACCACATGGCGGCCTTCCACTTCAACGTTGGCGGGCAGGTGCTGATAGTGAACCTGGGTGCCTACGAACTGCTCGATACCTTCGACCTTGAGCGTGCGCGGTACGAAGGCGCCCACGCCGGCGGCAATGAACACGGTGCGGGCCAGCAACTGCGCGCCCTGATTCGTTTCGACCAGCAGCCGCCCATCGGCCTGCACGGTGAGCGCTGACACCAGCGTGTTCAGATGCCACTGGGTCTTGAAGGGGGCAATCTGCTGAAGCAGCAAAGCGGCCAACTCGCGCCCGGTGCAAACCGGGATGCCCGGGATGTCGTAGATGGGCTTGTCGCCGTACAGCTCAACGCACTGGCCGCCCGCATGGGGCAGGGCGTCGATCAGGTGGGCGTTGATGCCCTGCAGGCCCAGCTGGAAGACCTGGAACAGGCCCACCGGACCCGCGCCGATGACGACGGCGTCGGTTTCTTGAATCATGCTCAAGCCACGCGCGCAGCGCCCGAAACCGGCGCTGCCAAAGACCTGTGCCACCGTGGAACTGGCTTTGCCTGGCCACTGGTGGCGTCCCCCTTCGGGGACGGCGCGAAGCGACTCAGGGGGGTCACTTGACTAGTTCGTTGACCTTGCCCGGCTTGCCGTTCCACTCGTCCGCATCGGGCAGCGCGGGCTTGCGCTTGGTGATGCTCTTCCAGCCGTCGGCAAAGGCCAGCTCGGCGTTGAGCTTGATGAAGGCGATCTGGTCGGCCGGCAGGTCTTCTTCGGCAAAGATGGCGTTGGCCGGGCACTCGGGGATGCACACGGCGCAGTCGATGCACTCGTCAGGGTCGATGACGAGCATGTTCGGGCCTTCGCGGAAGCAGTCCACGGGGCACACGTCCACACAATCGGTGTACTTGCACTTGATGCAGTTTTCGGAAACGACGTGGGTCATGACAGGAGTTGTGTGGGTCGGTGAAAACCCTCGATTTTAAAAGCTTTCACCGACCTTTGGTTACAGGGCCCCTTGCGGCGAAGGGGTGTCTTGGGCGCGCGCGGCCTGATGTGGATCAGTTTTGCATCAATTGACCAGCACGGCACCGGCAGTTTTGTGGCTGGCGGTGTCCACCAGAATCAGTGAGCCCAGTACGCGGGCCTTGCTGAATGGCGCGGCGGGAATAGCCTCTTGCAGCAGCAGCTCCACATGGCCGATGGCGTTGGGGTCGAGCTGCGTGGCGGGCTCTTCGGCCAGCGTGTTGATGTTGAGCTTGTGCACCACGGACTTGACCTTGGCCTTGACCCAGCGGTGCCCATGCAGCGCCCAGTACACGCGGCCCGCGACCAGGGGCTCGTCGTCCATCCAGGCGATGGTGGTGCGCAACTCGCGGCTGGCGGGCCAGGCGGGGGTGGCGGCGGGCGTGTCGCCAAAGCCGTCGTCGGCAGCTGGCGCTGCTGCTGGCGTGGGTGCGGCCAGGATCCAGTCGCCGCGCGACACATCGACTTCGCGGTCCAGGATGATGCCGGCGCTCGTGCCGGCGGGCACGTCCTTGGGCCGGCGGGCATGGTCCAGCACTTGCGCCACGGTAGCCAGCTGGCCGCTGGGGAAGATCTGCACGGCGGTGCCGGGCGCGAAGCGGCCAGCCGCCACGCGGCCCCAGAACACGCGGCGGCCCTGGCTGGTGTCAGACGACGACGAGAACTTCTCGACCCACTGCACCGGGAAGGCCGGTGCCAGCGCCGTGTCGGCGGGCGTGTTGGGCAGCACTTCGAGCACCTGCAGCAGTGTGGGGCCTTCGTAGCCGCACCAGCCCGCGTGGGCATCGACCACGTTCCAGCCCTTGAGGGCGGACACGGGCACGGTGGCACGCACGGCGATGCCAGCGGCCTGCGCGAAGGACTGCAGCGCGCCCTGGATGTGCTTCCAGGCCAGCGCAGGGTCTTCCACCGCGTCGAGCTTGTTCACGGCAAACACCAGCGAATGCACGCGCAGCAGATGCACCAGCAGGCTGTGGCGGCGGGTTTGGGGCAGCAGGGCCAGGTCGGGGTTTTTCCAGTCGAGCTTGGTCGCATCGACCAGCACCACGGCGGCGTCGGCGCTGCTCGCGGCCGTGACCATGTTGCGCGTGTACTGCTCGTGGCCGGGCGCGTCGCCAATGATGAACTTGCGCTCTTCGGTCGCGAAGTAGCGGTAGGCCACGTCAATGGTGATGCCTTGCTCGCGCTCGGCGCTGAGGCCGTCGGTCAACAGGGCCAGGTCGGTCTCGCCCTGGCGCTGCACACCGGCCAGGTGGTCTTGCAGCACGGCCTTGCTGTCCACCAGCAGGCGGCCGATCAGCGTGCTCTTGCCGTCGTCCACCGAGCCACAGGTGATGAACTTGAGGGCGGCAACATGGTCATTCTGGGCCTTTCCGCCCGTCTGGTAAGCGTTGGCAGCTATCGAATTGGTAGTAGTCATCAGAAGTGCCCGTCTCAGAAATAGCCGTCTTTTTTGCGCTTCTCCATTGAAGCGTCGGAAGTCTTGTCGTCCATACGGGTCGCGCCGCGCTCGCTCACGTCGGCGGCCAGGGTCTCGATGACGATCTCGGCCGGGGTGGCTGCAGTGCTTTCGACCGGTGCGGTGCAGGTGATGTCGCCCACGGTGCGGAAGCGCACGTCGCGTGTTTCCACCACGTCGCCTTCGCGCGGCGGGGTCAGCTCGGTCACAGGCATCAGCAGGCCCTTCTTGTCCACCACCTGGCGTTTGTGCGTGTAGTAGATGCTGGGCAGGCCGATCTGCTCGCGGTCGATGTACTGCCACACGTCCAGCTCGGTCCAGTTGCTGATGGGGAACACGCGGAAGTGCTCGCCGGGCTGCAGGCGGGTGTTGAACAGGGTCCACAGCTCGGGGCGCTGGGCCTTGGGCTGCCATTGGCCGAAGCTGTCGCGGTGGCTGAAGATGCGTTCCTTGGCACGGGCCTTTTCTTCATCGCGGCGGGCGCCGCCGATGAGGGCGTCAAAGCGGAACTCTTCAATCGCTTCGAGCAGCGTGACCGACTGGTGCACGTTGCGGCTCTCGCCCGGGTGGGCCAGGCGCACGGTGCCGCGCGCCATGGAATCTTCCACGCTGCGCACGATGAGTTCGGCGCCCAGTTCCTTCGCGCGGAAGTCGCGGAAGTCCGTGACTTCGGGGAAGTTGTGGCCCGTGTCGATCATCAAGAGCGGGTAGGGGATGCGGCCCGCGCCAAAAGCCTTCTCGGCGCACTTGAGCATGACCAGCGAATCCTTGCCGCCGGAGAACAGCAGGGCGGGGCGCTCGAAGGCGGCGGCGACTTCGCGCAGGATGAAGATAGTTTCTTCTTCCAGCGCGTCCAGGTGGGAGTTGTTGAGGTGGTAGCTCATGTTGTTGGTTTTCTCAAGCAGCGCTGAGTCGGTGCGGGCGTTCATGGTCGGGCCTTGGGCGGGCGGATCAGTGCGCAATGTGCAGGCCACACTCGCGGTTGTCTTCGCCTTTGGTGGGGTCCACGTAGTCGAAGTTGTTGGGCAGGCCGTGCTTCACGCAGTATTCGTGCAGCTCCTTGGACGACCAGTGCAGCAGCGGTGCGACCTTGATGAGGCCATCGGGGTTGATGCTCACCGGGTCCATTTGGGCGCGAACGGCAGTGTCGGTGGCGCGCAGGGCCGTGAACCAGACCTGGGGCGCGGTTTCGCGCAGGGCCCGGGCGAAGGGCTCGAGCTTCACTTCTTCCGTGTAGGCTGCGTGGCGGGGATCGTCCAGCGCGGGTGTTGCACCCTCCACCGCCTCGCGGTGCGCACGCGAGCGGCGTGGCAGGTAGATCTGCAGCTTCAGGCCCAGCTGCTTGGTCACTTCGTCGGCAAAGCGGTAGGTGGCTTCGGTGTTGTAACCGTTGTCCATCCAGACCACGGGCACGTCGGGGTCCACCTGCGTGACCATGTGCAGGATCACGGCCTCAAAGGGGCGGAAGTTGGTGGTGACGATGGCCCGCTGGCCCAGGCCCAGGGCCCATTGCACAAGGCCTTGGGCGTTGCGGCCGAGTTCGGCGTTGATGCTGGCGAGATCGAATTGGCTCATGGTGGGGGCTTGGGTTCGGTGACTTGGGGCCGGCACGCGGATTCAGGCTGCCTTGGCGGCAAACAGCGGCTGGGGATTGACGGCATCCCCCTGGTAGAAACCAGGGAACAGCTCGAACTGGCGCTGTGCATCCGCGGCGTCCACGCCCTCGCGCAGCACGGCGCTGGAGAAGCCCGTGCGCTGCATCTGCACCAGCTGATCAATCAGCACATCGCCGGTGGCGCGGATTTCGCCCGCAAAACCGCGGCGGCGGCGCAGCAAGAAGGCCTGGCTGAACGCGCGGCCATCGGTGAAGTTGGGGAAGTGCAGGTCCACGCGTTCCACGCCATCAAGCGGCAAGGCCAGGGCGTCCGCATCGTTGGGCAGGGCCACGGCGCGGGTGTCACCCGCTGCAGGTGGCTGGTGGTCTTGGGCGGCGAGTAGTTTCAACATCATCTATCTGTGGGGCTGTGCTGGATGGCGCTGGAGAGGCTCAGGCAGCAGCGGTTTCTGTTTCTTCTTTGTGGCGGGCCTGCTTGGCGGCTTCCTTGAACGGGTCGAGACCGGTGCGGCGCACCGTGTTCTGGAAGGTCTCGCCGCTTTCGCGCAGGTCGCGGTAGGTGTTCAGCACGGCCTCGATCACGTCGGGCACTTCAGCGGCAGAGAACGAGGGGCCAATCACCTTGCCGGCCACGGCAGCACCCGACAGGTCGGAGCCATCGGAGCCACCCAGCGTCACCTGGTACCATTCCTTGCCGTCCTTATCGACGCCCAGGATGCCGATGTGGCCGCTGTGGTGGTGGCCGCAACTGTTGATGCAGCCGCTGATGTGCAGGTCGATCTCGCCGATGTCGTCCAGCTCGTCCAGGTCTTGATAACGCTGGGTGATGGCCTCGGCAATCGGCAGCGAGCGGGCATTGGCCAGTGCGCAGAAGTCGCCGCCGGGGCAGGCGATCATGTCGGTGAGCAACTGCACGTTGGCGCTGGCCAGGCCCAGGGCCCTGGCTTCTTGCCACAGGTCGAACAGGCGGCTGGCGTGCACCCAGGGCAGCAGTACGTT
>NZ_JALEGG010000300.1 GCF_022763525.1 Acidovorax sp. | reverse complement strand
GGCCCGACGTGGCAGTGCTGCCCGCTGGCGGCGCACGCTTCGACCTGGGCGCCGAGATCCTCATGGACGCCACCGACATGGCCGAGGCCGCAGGGCTGACCCCTGGGGCGCTGGTGGTGAACCACCTGGAGGCGCTGGACCACTGTCCGACGTCCCGCGCGTCGGTGCGGTCGCTGGCGCAGCAGGGCGGCTGGGCCGAGCGCCTGTGGGTGCCGGAGGATGGCGAGCGGCGCGAGTACCTGCAACGGCCGGACACCAAGGATGCTTCATAAATGATAGCTGCTAGCGCTTGATGGATAAGCGCTGGAGCAACTTTCAATCATTGATCCGTGCCCATCACCCGCGGGAAACGTGCCCCGGCTTCGCTACCATCGCGGCGCTGCTCACCCGTTGGACCCCATGGAATATTTCATTGCACCGATAGGAATCGCGCTCGGTATCGCACTGGCCTGCGTTTTTGGCAAGTCCTTCTGGAGAAGCTTGTGGGCCAGCAATTGGGAGCGTGTGGACGGCAAGGTCACTCGCACCGTCGTGCGGAGTTCGCGAAACATGGAGCAGTCCACGCAGTGGGATGTGCGCGTGGAGTATGGCTACCGATACGCGGGCGCCAGCCTCACCGGGTCCACTTTGGTGGGCTACAGCGGGATGGGGCGTGGAGATGCCCAGGAAGAAGCCCGGAACTACCCTGTGGGACAACCGCTGAGCGTCTATGTCTACAAGGACGACCCTCGGGAATCCAAGCTGAAGGAGGGGATCAACGTCGTCGCCGGGGTGGCGGCGGTGTTTGGCATCTTCCTCGTCGTGTTTTTTGCGTTGCACATGGTGCCGTGATGGCGCAGAGCGAGGCCCGCAGGTGATGCGCTGGTTCCGGCTCCGCAGCGTTTCTGATCGATCCACCGTGCAACCCAAGCGTTTGTTGCTGCTCGGTTTGGTCTGCCTTGTGCCGATGCTCCCGTATGCGCCGGGGCTGGCGCTGTGGGCCAGTTCGCATGAAGCGGTGATTCAGGTGTCCTCGGTGTCGGTCGAGGAGTGGACTGCGCGCCGAGGGCCACCGATGCAGAGCGTCCGCATCACCCGTGCACCCGGCGGCGAAACACCAGATTGCCGGCTTTATCTGTTTCAAGGCGACGATGTGCCCAAGACGATGGGCACGTCCCTGGACATCCTGCGCAAGCCGCAGCCATTCAGCGTGCCGGGCCGGGTCAGCAGCCTGGGGCGCGGGGCGTGCTGGGTGCATACGGACATCTCGGCGCTGAGGACCCCGCTTCTGGTGTGCCTGTTGATTTTCGCGGCCGTCTGGAGGTTTCCGTCGGGGTGGCTCCCTGGTGCCGCCGCAGCTGAAAAGCCCCGGATCAGTTTCTCATCAGCGCGACAAACCGCCGCGCCCCCAGCCCCAGCGGCCGCTCCTTGGACCACACCACATCCACCCACAGCGCGGTGCCGTTGCTCAGGTTCTCGAACGGCATCTCCACCAGCGTGCCCGCCGCAATGCGGGGCTGCACCAGCGCGCGCGGCTGCCAGCCCCAGCCCAGGCCGGCTTCGATCAGGCCTAGGGCGGCCAGGTGGTTGTCGGTGCGCCAATGGTGGCGGGCAAACACGAAGCGCGGATCGGTCTGGCCTAGGTCGCGGCTGGCCACGACGATCTGGCGCGTAGTGGCCAGGTGTTCTTCGCGCAGGCGGGCATTGCCTGGCGGCTCGCCGCGCGCCTGGGCGGCGGCGCGTGCGGCGGCCAGCACGGGGTGCTGCGGCGCCATCACGGCCACCAGGGTCTCCGTGCCCACCTCCTGAAAGCCCTCGCGCCCGTCAATGCTGGGCCGCTCGAACACCAGAGCCAGCTGCGCACGGCCGCTGTGCAGCAGCGCCAGCGCGTCCACCTGCGGGGCGGCCAGCACCTCCACCTGCAAGAGCGGGTACTCCTGCGCCAGCGTGGCCAGGGGGCCTGTCCAGCGCGCGGCCAGCAACTCCGGCGCGATCGCCAGGGTGAGGCGCTCCTCCAGGCCCTGTGTCAGCGCCAGCGCCTGGGCGTTGAGCTGCTGCAGCTGCCCGGCCAGCAGCCGGGCCTGGGGCTCCAGCGCGCGGGCGGCGGCGGTGGGGCGGGGCTCGCGGCCGCTGCGGTCGAAGAGTTGCACGTCCAGCTCGGCCTCCAGATGGGCCATGGTCATGCTCACGGCGGAAGGCACGCGCGACAGCGCGCGGGCTGCGGCAGAGAACGAGCCGTGGTCCAGCACGGCCAAAAACACCTGGACGCTATCGGAATGGAAAGCCATGGGGCGGCAAACTATCAGAAAAACTGAAACAAGCTGACTTTAAGTGTCAGGCGCACAAATATAAAGTCCAGCCATGGACTCCCCGAAACCTGTTCTTTTTGGATTGCAAGGCCCTCGCCGTCGCCTGATCTATGTGACCCTGTACGAGTTGATCGCCATTGCTGCCGCCACGGCCGGGCTGTCGGTGCTCACGGGGCAGGGCGCAGGCCATTCGAGCGTGGTGGCCGTGGCCGCCTCGGCCATCGCCATCGTGTGGAACATCCTCTTCAACTGGGCGTTCGAGCGGTGGGAGTCGCGACAGGCCGTGCGCGGGCGCAGCCTGGGCCGGCGCGTGGCGCACGCGATTGGGTTTGAAGGCGGGCTGGTCTTCACGCTGGTACCGCTGTTCGCGTGGTGGTTCGGCATCAGCCTGTGGCATGCCTTCGTCATGGACCTGGGGCTGATCGTGTTTTTCCTGTGCTACACGTTTGTCTTCAATTGGGTGTTCGATCACCTGTTCGGCCTGCCGGCCTCGGCGATGGCAGCAGCGTGAGCACGGTGCGGCTGCCGCGCCATCGTCAAACAATGTGAGCTGCGGTGAGGTCCCGGCCCGGCGCCCCATAATCCGCGCCCATGCACGGGCCCCCGAAGCGTTACTCCTCCATGGCACCCGCCCCGCGACGGCTGGCTTGCGTGTGGCTGGGCCTGGCGCTGGCGGGCTGCGCCAGCACTGCGCCCACGCCGCGCGGCGAGGTGAAGGGTGCCGCGGCCGCACCGGGCGAACTGGCCCAGTCGGACGCCAACCGCATGGCGACGCTGGCCATGCGGGAGAACCTGGAGGGTCTGCTGCGCATCGCGGACAAGCTTTACCGCCGCAACCCCGCCGAGTGGCGCAAGGGCGGCGCTTCCAGCCGCGAGCAGGCGCTGGACCAGTTGCGCACAGCCATCGTGCAGCGCCAGCATTGGGCGCCACTGCAGGGGCGCCGCGACATCGCCGCCATGGGCCTCGCGCTGGCCCCCGAGTTCGCGGGCGATCGCGTGGCCGCGTTGATCCACGCCACGGCCGACATGATCGTCACCGCCCATGGCGGCAAGACCGAATTCTTCTTGCTCGACGGGGTGGACGCGCAGCACCTCTACAACGCCGCGCGCAATGTGGAGACCGCCGTGTGGCTGCTGGCCCAGCGCCGCAATGCCCAGGGCCAGCCCCTGCTGCTGGCTGACGAGATCGGCGCGCAAGGGCGCAACCTGAGCTTCGAGCGGGAGTTCGGCAAGATCATCGCGCGGCTGGATCTGCTGGCCACCTTCACCACCGAGAAGTACCGCCGCGCGGCCATCAGCTACGTACAGGGCATTGTGGGCGGCACCTTCCTGCAGTTCCTGCCCGTGCGCTGATGCGGCCGACCGCCCCCTCCGCGTGACCCGGTAAAATCCGCCGCTTGCCCAAGGAGCGTTGCAGCGGCCTCACCAGAATCAGCCGTCAGGCTTGGGCTCTGCCTTATCCGTCAACGACGCTCACCTGAACCCCTTGTGCCGCGCAGGTGAGCCTATGTCCACGTTGTCCATTCCCCCCTTGAAACTCTCTGGCCTGGAGCCCGTCTTGATCGGTGAGGGCACGCTGTTCGTCAACATCGGCGAGCGCACCAATGTCACCGGTTCCAAGGCCTTCGCGCGCATGATCCTGAACGGCCAGTACGAAGAGGCATTGGCCGTGGCGCGTCAGCAGGTGGAGAACGGCGCGCAGGTCATCGACATCAACATGGACGAGGCCATGCTTGACAGCAAGGCTGCCATGGTGCGCTTTCTGCAGCTGATCGCCTCCGAGCCCGACATCGCCCGCGTGCCCATCATGGTCGACAGCTCTAAGTGGGACGTCATCGAAGCGGGGCTGCGCTGCATCCAGGGCAAGGGCATCGTCAATTCCATCAGCATGAAAGAGGGCCTCGAAGCCTTCAAGCACCAGGCGCGGCTGGTCAAGCGCTATGGCGCGGCTGCGGTGGTGATGGCGTTTGACGAGCAGGGCCAGGCCGACACCTTTGCCCGAAAGATCGAGATCTGCGAGCGTGCGTACCGCATTCTGGTCGATGAGGTGGGCTTCCCGCCCGAGGACATCATCTTCGACCCCAACATCTTCGCGGTGGCCACGGGCATCGAAGAGCACAACAACTATGCGGTCGATTTCATCGAAGCCGTGCGCTGGATCAAGCAGAACCTGCCGGGCGCCAAGGTGTCGGGCGGCGTGTCGAACGTGTCGTTCAGCTTCCGCGGCAACGACCCGGTGCGCGAGGCGATCCACACCGTGTTCCTCTACCACGCCATCAAGGCGGGCATGGACATGGGCATCGTCAACGCCGGCATGGTGGGCGTCTACGACGACCTGGAACCCACGCTGCGCGAGCGCGTGGAAGATGTGGTGCTCAACCGCCGGCCCGATGCGGGCGAGCGCCTGGTCGAGATTGCCGAAACCGCCAAGAGCGGCGCCAAGGATGAGAGCAAGAAGCTCGAGTGGCGCGGCACGCCCGAGCATCCGGTATCGGTGGCGCAGCGCCTGTCGCACGCGCTGGTGCATGGCATTACGGACTTCATTACCGCAGACACCGAAGAGGCCTACCGCGAAATCCTGGCCAAGGGTGGGCGCCCGCTGCACGTGATCGAAGGCCCGCTCATGGACGGCATGAACATCGTGGGCGACCTTTTTGGCGCGGGCAAGATGTTCTTGCCCCAGGTGGTGAAAAGCGCGCGCGTGATGAAGCAGGCCGTGGCCCACCTGATTCCCTACATCGAAGAAGAAAAGCGCCAGGACGAACTGGCCGGGCGCGACGTTCGCAGCAAAGGCAAGATCGTCATCGCCACCGTGAAGGGCGATGTGCACGACATCGGCAAGAACATCGTCACTGTGGTTCTGCAGTGCAACAACTTTGAAGTGGTGAACATGGGTGTGATGGTGCCCTGCCACGAGATCCTGGCGCGCGCCAAGGTGGAGGGCGCGGACATCGTCGGCCTGTCGGGCCTCATCACCCCCAGCCTCGAAGAAATGCAGTACGTGGCGGGCGAGATGCAGAAGGACGACCACTTCCGCATCAAGAAGATCCCGCTGCTCATCGGCGGCGCCACCACCAGCCGCGTGCACACCGCCGTCAAGATCGCGCCGCACTACGAAGGTCCCGTGGTCTACGTGCCTGACGCCTCGCGCAGCGTGAGCGTGGCGCAGAGCCTGCTGGGTGAGGGGGCCGAAAGCTACCTGGCCGAGATGAACGCCGACTATGACAAGGTGCGCGCCCAGCATGCCAACAAGAAGGCGGCGCCCCTGTGGTCCCTGGCCAAGATCCGCGCCAACAAGACGCCGGTGGACTGGTCGGCCTACCAGCCCGCTGTGCCTCGCGCGCTGGGCCGCCGCGTGTTCAAGAACTTCGATCTGGCCGAGCTGGCCCGGTACATCGACTGGGGCCCGTTCTTCCAGACCTGGGATCTGGCCGGCCCGTACCCGGCCATCCTGACCGACGAGGTGGTGGGCGTGGAGGCCAAGCGTGTGTTTGCCGACGGACAGGCCATGCTCAAGAAGATCATCGAAGGCCGGTGGCTCACGGCCAGCGGCGTGATGGCCCTGCTGCCCGCCAACAGCGTGAACGATGACGACATCGAGTTCTACACCGACGACACCCGCACCGAGGTGGCCATGACCTGGTACGGCCTGCGCCAGCAGGCCGAGAAACACACCATCGACGGCGTGACCCGCCCCAGCCGCTGCCTTGCCGACTTCGTGGCGCCCAAGAGCAGCGGCATTCCTGACTACGCGGGCATGTTTGCCGTGACGGCGGGCCTGGGTGTGGAGAAGAAGGAAAAAGCCTTCATCGACGCGCTGGACGACTACTCCGCCATCATGTTCAAGAGCCTGGCCGACCGCCTGGCAGAAGCCTTTGCCGAGTGCCTGCACCACCGCGTGCGCACCGACCTGTGGGGCTACGCAGCGGGCGAGCAGTTGAGCAATGAGGACATGATTGCCGAGAAGTACCGCGGCATCCGCCCCGCGCCCGGTTACCCCGCCTGCCCCGACCACAGCGCCAAGACCGACCTGTTCCGCGTGCTGAACGCCGAAGAAATCGGCATGGGGTTGACCGAGAGCCTCGCCATGACACCGGCCGCCAGCGTGAGCGGCTTCTACATCGGCCACCCTGATGCGGTGTACTTCAACGTCGGCAAGATCGGGGAAGACCAGCTGCACGACATGGCCCAGCGCCGGGGCATGGACGAGAAGGTGCTGGAGCGGCTGCTGGCGCCGAATCTCTGATCGCTATTAAAAATATAGCTGCTTGCGCTTGTAGGATAAGCGCCGGCGGTGATTTTCATTGAAACATCTTGCCGGCCCGTGCAGGGAGCGCTGGGGGCGCTTTCGCGTCGGGCGGCCCCAGGAGCCCGCCCATGGCGTTTTTCAAAGACCTGAGCCTTTCCGCGTTCACGGCGGGTTTTGTTGCGGTGCTCGTGGGCTTCACCAGTTCGGTGGCCATTGTGTTCCAGGCTGCGCAGGCGTTTGGTGCCACCCCGGCGCAGGTCACGTCGTGGATGTGGGCGCTGGGACTGGGCATGGGCCTGTGTTCCCTGGTGCCGTCGCTCATCCTGCGCATGCCGGTCATGGTGGCGTGGTCGACCCCGGGTGCGGCGGTGCTGGCCACCGCCGGGCTGGCGGGGGGCTTCAGCATGGGCGAGGCCGTGGGCGCTTTCATGGTGAGCGCCCTGCTCATCACGGTGGCGGGCGTCACCCGCTGGTTCGAGCGGGCCATGGACCGCATTCCGATGGAGATCGCTGCGGCCCTGCTGGCGGGCGTGTTGGCGCGTTTCGGCCTGCAGGCGTTTGCTGCCGCTCAGACAGCGCTGCCCCTCGTGCTGACGATGCTGGCGGTGTACTTGATTTCCCGCAGGCTCGCTCCCCGCTATGCCGTGGTCATCACACTGGCCGCAGCGGTGGCCTTGGTGGCCCTGCAGGGCCGGATGGCCTGGTCGGCCGTGCAGCTGGAGCTTGCGATGCCTGTCTTTACTGCGCCCCGGTTCAGTCTCTCCGCCATCGTCAGTCTGGCCATCCCCCTTTTCGTGGTCACCATGGCGTCGCAGAACCTGCCCGGCGTGGCCGTCATCCGCGCCTCGGGCTACCAGCTGCCCATCTCGCGGCTCATCACGCTCACGGGGCTGGCCACCCTGGTCCTGGCGCCTTTCGGTGCCTTCGCCCTGAACTTCAGCGCCATCACCGCCGCCATGTGCATGGGGCCGGAAGCCCACGAAGACCGCGAACGGCGGTACACGGCCGCCGTATCGTGTGGCGCGCTCTATGTGGCCTTGGGTTTGTTCGGGGCGGTGATCACCGGGCTGTTGACGGCATTCCCGGCCGAACTCGTGGTTGCTATCGCGGGGTTGGCCCTGCTGGGCACCATTGGCAATGGGCTGGCGGCGGCGGTGCGCAGCGAGACGCATCGCGAGGCTGCATTGATCACTTTCCTGGTCACGCTCAGCGGGGTGGTGGTGGCGGGCGTGGGATCAGCCTTCTGGGGCGTGGTGGCCGGCAGCTTTGCGCTATTTGTGCAACAGTACGGGCGTCCACCGGCACGGCGCGCCTGAACCTGCGGCTTGGGTTGCCCAGACGGCGCGCCCTGGGAGTGCCGCCTCTATAGATAGAAAGACGACAGTTCGGCGTCCGCCGCTTGTGTCCTGCCCCTTCTTTTGATCCTGCACCATGAAACTGCTCTTCATTGCCGACCCGCTGCACAGCTTCAAGATCTACAAAGACACGACGTTTGCCATGATGCGCGAAGCGCAGCGCCGTGGTCACACCCTCGCGGTTTGCGAACCGCGGCACATGACATGGCAGCGCGGGAGCAAAGTGGCGGCCATTGTGCGCGACGTCCGCCTTACCGGCGACCCAACGGAGTGGTACGCCGCCGAGCCTGAGCGCTGCGCACCGCTGGTGGAGTTCGACGCTATCGTCATGCGCAAGGACCCGCCGTTTGACAGTGAGTATTTCTACGCAACCCACATGCTGGAGCAGGCCGAGCGAGACGGGGCTCGTGTCTTCAACAAGCCCCGTGCGCTACGCGATCACCCTGAAAAGCTGGCGATCATGGAGTTTCCGGAGTTCATCGGGCCCACTCTGGTGACCCGCGACGCCGCCGATATCCAGCGCTTTCATGCGGAACACCAAGACATCATCCTCAAGCCTTTGGACGGCATGGGCGGCATGGGCATCTTCCGCGTGGGGCCCGACGGCCTTAACCTGGGCAGCATCACCGAAACGCTGAACCGGCACGGCGCCCAAAGCGTGATGGTTCAGAAATTCCTGCCGGAGATCATCGATGGCGACAAGCGTGTCCTCATCATCGGAGGCAAGCCTGTGCCTTATTGCCTTGCTCGCATTCCCCAGGGCAGCGAGGTGCGCGGCAACCTCGCGGCTGGCGGCAAAGGTGTCGCCAGGCCGCTTTCGGCCCGCGACTGGGAGATCGGCAATGCGCTGGGGCCGGTTTTGCAAGCACGTGGCTTGTTGCTGGCAGGCGTGGATGTGATCGGTGACTACGTGACGGAAATCAACGTCACGAGTCCTACTTGCTTTCAGGAAATCTTCGATCAGACCGGATATGACGTGGCTGCCGCTTTCGTCACAGCCTTGGAGGCCAAGGTCGAGTCATCTCCTGCCGCGCCCTTACCCTGAAAATAAGCTGCAGGGAGTTGATAGGCGGTCCGAAACAGTGCTATAGTCGAGGGCTTCGCTGCTCAGAGGCGCATCCCCGTAGGGGTTAGCTGCTGAAGGGCTGGATTGGTGGTGTTGGGTGCGATGTGCC
>NZ_JALEGG010000299.1 GCF_022763525.1 Acidovorax sp. | reverse complement strand
TCCAGCTTGGTGATGCCGGCCTCGTCGCCCGTCTTGGCCTGGCGCTTGTTGGAGAGGGTGTTGATCAGCGTGGACTTGCCCACGTTGGGCACGCCGCAAATCAGCACCCGCATGGGCTTGGCCATGCCGCCGCGGCTGGGCGCCAGCTGGTGGCAGGCATCAATGAGCTTGCGCGCGGGCGCGGGATCCGACGCATCCAGCGGCACGGCGCGCGTGTCGCTCTGGGCGTTGTACCAGTCCACCCACAGCGCCGTGCGCGCGGGGTCGGCCACGTCCTGTTTGTTGAGCACCTTGAGCGTGGGCTTGTGGCCTGTGATCTCGGCCAGCAGCGGGTTGGCGCTGGAGCCGGGCAAGCGCGCGTCGAGCACCTCGATCACCACGTCAATGTCCTTGATGCGTTCGGTGATGGCTTTACGGGTCAGGTGCATGTGACCGGGGAACCACTGGATGGCCATGCGGGTACTTTCTTGTCTGGTTCGGGGCTGCCGGAGGGTGGCAAGGATAATCGCGGCCTTCGCCTCCGCATTTTTTCATGTCCCCACAAATCCCCCCATCCCGCAGCGCCCCTGCCCGCAAGGCCGACAAAGAACTGCTGTTCAAGGGCGTGACCTGCGCCTTGATCGGCCTGGTGATTCTCCTGGCCCCGTACTTGGCACGGTCCGCCAGCGTGCGGGAGCTGATGGCCCAGGCGGCCCTGGTGGGCTGGTTTGCGCTGGTGCTGGGCATTGCCTTCGTGGTGCAGTACGCCGTGCGCCGCAAACAGACACGGCGCCCTCAGCCGTGACGCTGGCCGACACCGCCATCCCTCCCCGCGCCGTGGATGGAGCTACCGCGCAGCGGATGTTCCAGGCTCTTCAGCAGCGCGCTGCGGATGCGGGCATCGCACTGCGCAGCCCGCCGCCCGAGCCCACGACCTGCTGCGGACGCGGCTGCAACGGCTGCGTGTGGGAAGGCTTTTTAGAGGCCGCCGAATACTGGCGGCAAGAGGCGTTGCTGCAGCTGCAAGGCTGAAATTTGTGCCAAAACAGGCTCTAGCGCTTTATGGATAAGCGCGAGCAGCTATCAAATCAGGAGTTTCCTGGCGCCTGCGCGCCCCATCACCCGAGCTCCTTCACCGCCATGTAGCGCTCGCGCCATTCCTCAAACGGCAGCGTGTCGGCGGCCTCGATGGCTTTTTGCGCGGCAATGGATTCGTCGGCCATGGCCAGGTAGCGGGCCTGCTGCTCGGCCGTCCAGGGCAAGCTGAGCAGCGCATCGCGAGCGGCAACCGACTGCTGGCGCGCAAATGACTCGAAGCTGTGATGATGGCTTTGCACGATGCTGTCCAGCACGCGGGCCGACGGCGTGCGCTCAGGCGCGGCCATCAGGGCGCGGGCATCGCGCAGCGCGTCGCTGTAGCCATGGGTGCCGTGCTGTGCGTCCAGCGCATCGGCCAGGGGCGCACAAGCTGCCAGCACTTCGGAGCCCCACTCGGTCAACAGCACACTCTGGCCGTTGCGGGAAAGGCGCAGTCCCGGCTCGCGGCCGCGCTCGGCCGTGAGGTGCTGGTTCTGCTTGAGCTCGGCGATCTCGGCCGGGGTATCGGGCGGGCTGTCGGACAGCAGGCAGTGCAGCAAAAACACGTCCAATAGCCGCATGGTGGATGCCGTGATGCCCACGGGCACGAACGGGTCCAGGTCCATGAGGCGCACCTCGACATATTCCACGCCGCGCTCGCGCAGCGCGTGCAGCGGCCGCTCCCCTGTGCGCACGGTGCGCTTGGGGCGGATGGTGCCGTAGAACTCGTTTTCGATCTGCAGCAGGCTGGTGCCCAGCTGGTTGTAGTCGCCGCCGGGGTTGCGCACGCCAATGGTTTCGTAAGCGGGATACGGCTTGGTGAGGGCCTCGTGCAGTGAATTGGCGTAGCCCGTGAGGCCGTTGTAGCTCACGGCCAGCGTGGCCTGGGCGTCGCTCTGGTAGCCCAGCCGACCCATGCGCAGCGAGGTGGCGTGCGGCAGGTATAACGCGCTGCCGCCCTCCATGCGCTCCAGGCGGTGCTCGCGCCCTTCGACGAAACAGGGGCACAAGGCGGGCGAGGCGCCGAACAGGTACAGCAGCACGAATGCGTGGCGGCGGAAGTTGCGGATGAGGGCGAAGTACTGCTCGCTTGTCACGCCCGGCATGGACCAGTTGTAGTGGATGCCCGAGATGGTCTGCATGCGCCGGCCGTAGCGGTGGCCCAGGCCCATGCGGTAAATGCTTTTGGCCCGGCCGACGTTGGAACTGCCGTAGCGCCCGATCGGAATCGTCTCGTCCGTGGGCAGGCCACAGGGCATGCTGGAGGCCCACAGCAGCTCGCCGCCGTGCTCGCGCAGCGTGTGGTGCACGAACTGGTGCACCTCGGTCAGCTCATCCAGGCAGTCCTGAACGCGCAGGTGGGCGCCGGTGATCAGCTCCAGCTGTGACTCGCTGTAGTCGGTGGTGATCAGCGGGTGCGTCAGCGCCGAGCCCAGCGCCAGCGGATGCGGCGTGAGGGCCAGCCCATCGTGGGGCAGCACGCGCAGCCCTTCCTTTTCGATGCCGCGGCGGATCCCCCCCAGGGCGTCCGCCGGGTAGGCGGCCAGTCTCTCGTGCAGTGTGCTCATAGGTATTACCGATCCGTCGTCTTTTGTCGGCCCGGAACTTAGCACGGAGCTGGCCTGCCCGTGTGGACCTCGCTTAAACCCTGGCCGCCATGGCCTTGCTCACTTCGTTGGTACCCTGCGCCGCGCCACTTTGTGGTACTTGCTCGCCCGTGCGGTCGGTCACCTCGGCCAGGCGGGCTGCCAGTTGCTCGGGGACCTCGGCGCTAATGCCCAGATGGATGCCCTGCGTCAGCGTGATGTGGGCCGCCTCGAACGTGCCCGCGCCCGCGCACAGGATGGTGCGCGTGGGCGCGGATTCGTGGGCCAGCACCAGCATGGCGGGCACGACGGCCTCGGGCTTCAAGGCATCGAGCACCTCTTGCGGCATGAGCCCCTCGGTCATGCGGGTGGCCGCGGTGGGAGCCAGCGCGTTGACATGGATGTTGTACTTGGCGCCTTCGATGGCCAGGGTCTGCATCAGCCCCACCTGCGCCAGCTTGGCCGCGCCGTAGTTGGCCTGGCCGAAGTTGCCGTACAGGCCGGTGGACGACGTGGTCATCACGATGCGGCCGTACTGCTGCGCCATCATGTGCTGCCACACGGCCTTGCAGCAGTTGGCGGCGCCCATCAGGTGCACATCCACCACCAAACGGAAGTCGGCCATGTCCATCTTGGCGAACGACTTGTCGCGCAGGATGCCGGCGTTGTTGACCAGGATGTCCACGCGGCCCCAGGCATCGATGGCCTGCTGCACCATGGCCTCCACAGCCGCGAAGTCGGTGACGGACGCGCCATTGGCCAGTGCCTCGCCGCCTGCTGCGCGGATCTCATCGACCACGGCCTGCGCGGCCGTCACGGTGCCGCCGCTGCCATCCACCGCGCCGCCCAGGTCATTGACCAGCACCTTGGCGCCGCGCGCTGCCAAAGCGAGCGCGTGCTGGCGCCCCAGGCCACCGCCGGCGCCCGTCACGATGGCCACGCGGCCCTTGAAATCAATACCCATGGTCTCGGTTCTCCTGTGTTTTCAAGCAATGTTCATGGTGGGAAAGCGGGCGCCACCCGAAGGCGCCGGGGCCGCGCTGCACTGTAAGCGACACCGCTGCTGCCGAGCGGTTACCCGCGCGACTCGTGATCCCGCTCCCCGCCCAGCGGACCGTATGCATCGCACATTGGGAATAATGAGGCTGCTTCGCCCGCACGGCCGGGCCAATCCGAGGGCGGCCGTACTCATCAAACCATAGCTGCCAGCGCTTGCTGCACATGCGCTAGCAGCCATTTCTACCCAAGGAATTTCCCATGAAAGCAACCTGGAACGGCGTAGTCGTTGCCGAAAGCGACGACACCGTGGTGGTCGAAGGCAACCACTATTTCCCCGAAAGTGCACTCAAGCGCGAATACTTCACCTTCAGCAACCACAAGACCATGTGCGCGTGGAAGGGCCAGGCCAGCTACCTGTCGCTTCTGGTGGATGGCGAAATGAACGCCGATGCCGCATGGTTCTACCCGGACCCCAAGCCCGAGGCGTCGGAGATCCAGGGCCGGGTGGCGTTCTGGAAGGGTGTGAAGGTCACCGAATGAGCGTTTGGCGTTATCCCGCAACGCACTGGACAATCGTGTGGATAAGTTTGGGTAAGTCTTGTATGGCAGTGCCAAGTGCTTGATTTGCAAGGGTGCACCCTGCATTGCCTCATTTTTAAGCAATCTGGAGCCGAGGGATGGCGGTTATCCCAAGGCGCACTGGACAATGGTGTGGATAAGCTTGGATAAGCCTTGTATTGCAGCGGTAAGTGATTGATTTTCAAGGAATATCCTTGAGTTGCACAAATAACAGGCAAGCACGACCCCGACGTTCTTCCGGTGCCAGCGGCCCCCTTGCGAGCCTCGAAAACACCCG
>NZ_JALEGG010000298.1 GCF_022763525.1 Acidovorax sp. | reverse complement strand
TTGTGGCAGGCTCTCAAAGTGGCAGCGTTTTGCAACTGCCGTCCGTGGGCGGAATTGCGACTTTCTCGTTGCTCAGCGGGACAGAAACGGGCCCGATCTTCATGGAGTACACGACGGATCGGTTTGATAACAACGTCAGTAACGGTATCACCGACCCTATTACGGGCATTTATGCGGTCTCCGTGCTGGAAGCGCTGACAGCTCCGCCCACGTTGGACGACGTCGATTTGGGTGAGGTTACAAAGGAAGTTCCGTTTACCGCATTGTTGTCCGCAAAGGGCGGATTGCCTCCTTATACTTGGTCGGCATCTGGCTTGCCTCCGGGTCTGTCGATTGATGCAGGCACGGGCATGATCAGCGGCAAGGTCAGCAAGGACGCTGTTGAGCGTGAATACCGTGCGACCGTGACGGTTGTTGACAGAAACAAGGTTTCTGACACCGCCACCGTGAAGCTCAAGGTGGTGGGGGGACTGCCAGAGGACTTTGCTATCGGCGAATGCAATTCCAATACTGTTTGCTCTCTTGGAACTGCTCAAGTTGGTAAGAGCTTTACCTACTCGTTCGTCGCATCGACAAGTGGCGTGACGTGGAAGTTCACTGGGTTGCCCTCCTGGTTGACCAGTGGAACAACCGACACGGCGGGTGTTCTCAATGGTGTTCCGAAGGTTGCGAACTGTGGCGATCAACGTTTCTTGGTGACAGCGACGAAGGGATCTACTTCGGTCACGCGTACGTTCAGCATCACTGTTGTAAGCGCTGCTTCGATACCGCCCGGTGGGGACCCCCTTGATTTCACCTGTCCGTAGTGTCGAGCCGAATCGGTGCTGCGTGTGTTCGCAGTGCCATCGGCACAGGCCCTACTCAAAAACCCCGGCTTTGCCGGGGTTTTTTTATGGCGATGAGTAGTCGCTGTGGGACGTTCAATCAAGGAATCCGGAATCTCTGATGCGATTTGCGGTGGCACACCTTTCTTGCGCTTTCACCCGCAACCCCTGCTGAACAGGAGGACAAGGGGAGTGTGCTGTCAGAAGCTGCTAGCCGCGCCAATGGCGAAGGGCATAAGGCAGGGCACAATGCTTAGCTTGCCCATTGGGCTTCTGTTTACCTCAGACAATACGCGCCATGCTCCAGCCTCTCCAGGAAGTCCGCATTGATCTAGGCGACCGCAGCTATCGCATCGCTATTGGCAGCGGTCTGCTAGCCGAGCCTTCCCTCTACGCCACCGTACCCCAAGCCAGCACTGCGCTGATCGTGAGCAATACCACCGTCGGTCCGCTTTACGCGGCCCAGCTGCGGACCGCCCTGAATGGACGGTATGCGCGGATCCATGAAGTACTGCTACCCGATGGAGAAGAGCACAAGAACTGGCAGGTCCTTCAACGAATTTTCGACGCCCTCCTTTCCCACGGATGCGACCGTAAAACGGTGCTCTTTGCGCTGGGAGGCGGGGTAGTCGGTGATATGACCGGATTTGCGGCCGCGAGCTACATGCGCGGCGTGCCCTTTGTGCAAGTGCCCACGACCTTGCTCGCCCAGGTGGACTCCTCGGTGGGTGGCAAGACGGCGATCAACCATCCACTGGGCAAGAACATGATCGGCGCCTTTTACCAGCCCCAGTTGGTGGTGTGCGACCTGGATGTGCTGGACACCCTGCCTGCACGGGAATTCAGCGCCGGTCTGGCCGAGGTGATCAAGTACGGGCCAATCGCCGACATGGCGTTTTTTGCGTGGCTTGAATCCAACATCGACGCCTTGATGGCCCGGGACCGCGCTGCCTTGGCGCACGCGGTGCGGCGCTGCTGTGAGATCAAGGCGCAGGTCGTGGGGGCGGACGAGCGCGAGGCCGGCTTGCGAGCAATCTTGAATTTCGGACACACGTTTGGCCACGCCATCGAAGCCGGCATGGGGTACGGTGCCTGGTTGCATGGAGAGGGCGTGGGCGCCGGCATGGTGATGGCCGCAGAGTTGTCCCGGCGCCTCGGACTGGTCGACGCAGATTTCGTCCGCAGGCTCACTGCGCTGATCGGGCGGGCAGGTCTGCCGGTGCGCGGCGCGGTGATCGATGCGAATGACAACGTAGGGCGCTACCTGCAGCTCATGAGAGTGGACAAGAAAGCCGAGGGCGGGGAAATTCGCTTCGTGGTGATCGACGGCCCGGGCCGAGCTGCGATGCGTCCGGCCCCGGATGCACTCGTACGCGCGGTGATTGAGGACTGCTTTGCTCCTTAATTGATAGCTGCTTGCGCTTGCCTGTCAAGCGCAAGCGGCCAAATTCGTTCGAAATGTCTTCCCTTGCTCCTTATGCCTGTGACCCTGCCCGGTCGCTCGGCCGCCGGCATGCCGAAACGCCCGCGCCCACCCGGACCGAATACCAGCGGGACCGAGACCGCATCGTGCACTCCACGGCGTTTCGCCGTCTGGTCTACAAGACGCAGGTTTTTCTCAACCACGAAGGCGATCTCTTTCGCACACGGCTGACCCATTCGCTGGAAGTGGCCCAACTGGGCCGCTCCATCGCTCGGTCGTTGCGGATCAACGAAGACCTGGTCGAAGCCATCTCCCTTGCGCACGACCTCGGGCACACCCCGTTTGGCCATGCAGGGCAGGATGCGCTGAACGGATGCGTGGCCGAACACGGTGGCTTTGAGCACAATCTGCAGAGCCTGCGCGTGGTGGACAAGCTGGAGGAGCGCTACCCCCAATACGACGGTTTGAACCTCACCTTCGAAACGCGAGAAGGCGTACTCAAGCACTGTTCCCGGCGCAACGCGCAGCTGTTGGAGGAGAGCGAGCCCGGCGGTGTGGGGGCGCGTTTCCTGCGCAAGGAGCAGCCGAGTTTGGAGGCGCAATTGTGCAATCTCGCCGATGAGATTTCCTACAACGCACACGACATTGACGACGGTGTCCGCTCGGGTTTGATCACATTGGCCCAGTTGCGCGACGTTCCGCTGTTCGATCAGTTCCGTGCAGCCGCCCAGGCGGAACATCCGGATCTGGGGCGTGCGCCGCTGCAGCGCAGGCTCTTGTACGAAGCCATTCGGCGCATGCTCAGCGCCCAGGTGTACGACGTCATCGACGCAACCCAGGCCGCTTTATCGCGGCATGCCCCGGCCGATGTCCAGGCCGTGCGCCGGGCGCCGCCGCTGGTGATGTTCGGCGATGTCATGCGCGAGCGGTCGCTGCAGCTCAAGCAATTCCTGTTCAAGAACTTGTATCGTCATCCGCGTGTCATGGACACGACGGCGCGCGCACAGGAGGTCGTTCGGGATCTTTTTGCCGCGTACCTTGAGTCGCCCCATGAAATGAACGCGGGTTTCGCTGAACAAGCGGCGTCTGCGGATGGTGGCCCGGTGCGAGCCCGGGCGGTGGCGGATTTCATTGCCGGCATGACGGACCGCTTCGCCGCCCGTGAGCACGAGCGTTTGACCGGTCGACGCCTGTTCGACTGAGCGAACCCGGACGGATCTCGAGGGTGCCTCGCTGTAGGGAGGGCATGCCCCCCGCCAGCCGCCCAAGGCTCCCGCCTTAGAATCTTGCGCCCAGCCCCGCGCCTTGCGCGCTCGCCATACCATGATCACACCTTCCCTTGCCGTACATGCCGGCTCACCTGATTCCGCCGTGCCTTTTGTGGGCGACACCGTGCAATGGCTGGAGCGGGCGGTGATCGGGCTCAACCTCTGCCCCTTCGCCAAAGGCGTCCACGTGAAGGGGCAGATTCATTACGCGGTCACGCTGGCTAACAACCCCGCGGAAGTGCTGGAAGCGTTGCGCAGCGAACTGTCCGCGCTGGTGGCTGCGTCGCCCGAACAGCGCGACACCACCTTGCTCATCGTCCCGCACTGCCTGAACGATTTCCTCGATTTCAACGACTTTCAAGACGCTGCCGAGGCGCTGCTGGAGAAGATGGATTTGGACGGAACACTGCAGATTGCGAGCTTTCATCCGCAGTTTCAGTTTGTGGGTACCACCGAGGACGATGTGACCAATTGCACCAATCGATCGCCTTATCCCACGCTGCACCTGCTGCGCGAAGAGAGCATTGATCGGGCTGTGGAGGTATTTCCCGATGCAGAAGCCATTTTCGAGCGCAACATGGAAGTGCTGCGGGGCCTCGGCACAGCAGGATGGTCGGCGCTGAATGTCGGCGCAGGCGCAACTGCGGTATCTCCGTCGCGTGAGACCGTGCGGCCCCAGCCATGAAAAAAACCGACTCCACCGCGAGCGGGCGCCTACGGCCCGCAGGTACGGCGCAGGAAGGCCCGGCTACTCCGAAGAAGCCAATGGCTTCCGGCGCGCCGCAGGACGTCTTGTCGGAGCTGCGGCCCGGCCAGTCGGTTGAACTGCTCCAGGAACTGCACATCCTGACGCGCGACGGGCGCCTCAACCAGGACTCTCGCCGCAAGCTCAAGCAGGTGTACCACCTCTTCAACTTCATCGAACCCTTGCTTGCGGAGCTGTCCGCGGGCGCCGCAGGCCCTACCTTGGCGGACCATGGAGCGGGCAAGTCCTACCTTGGGTTCATCCTCTACGACCTGTACTTCAAGGCGCTGGGCAAGGGGCATATCTACGGAGTGGAAACGCGTGGCGAACTGGTGGAAAAGTCGCGCCTGCTCGCTGGCAAACTGGGATTTGGGCGAATGTCCTTCCTTAACGTTTCGGTCGCCGAGGCCACTGGTGCCGATGACCTGCCAGCACAGATCGACGTGGTCACTGCCTTGCATGCATGCGACACCGCCACCGACGACGCCATTGCCTTCGGGCTCCAGAAGAAGGCCCGCGCCATGGTGCTCGTGCCGTGCTGCCAGGCCGAGATGGCAGCTTGCCTGCGCCAGGGCAAGACCCTGCAACTCGCCCGCACCCCGCTGGCTGAACTGTGGCGCCACCCTTTGCACACGCGTGAATTGGGAAGCCAGGTCACCAACGTATTGCGCTGCCTGTATCTGGAGGCCAGCGGCTACCAGGTCACCGTGACCGAGTTGGTGGGCTGGGAGCACAGCATGAAAAACGAGCTCATCATTGCCCGCTATACCGGACAGAAGAAGCGCAGTGCTGCGGAGCGACTGAAGGCGATCCTGACCGAGTTCGGCCTGGAGGGGGCGATGGGTAGGCGCTTTGGCATCGCTTCCCAAGACCAAGAGACTGGTGCGGGTCACGCCACTGCGGAATCGACAACAGCATCGATTCAAGCGTAGGGAACTCCTTGAGGGGAGAAATTGGGGACGGGTTTATCATCCTGTCCTCCTCAGCTTCTCTCCGATCCATGGCCCGCCTGCCGCGCCTGACCTTGCCAGGCCATCTGCACCACATCATCCAGCGCGGCAACAACCGCCAAGCCATCTTTGTCGACCGCGAGGACTACGAGATGATGCTTACGCTCCTGGCGGACAACGCCCAGAAGTACGAGGTGGATGTGCACGCCTACGTGCTGATGGCCAATCACTTTCATCTTCTGGCCACGCCGGCTACGGGGCAGGGGCTGCCTCAGATGATGCAAGCCGTGGGGCGGCGCTATGTGCAGTACTTCAATCGGCGCCATGGCCGTACCGGCACGCTGTGGGAGGGGCGCTACCGTTCTGCGGTGTTGCAGCCCGAGCGCTACCTGCTGCCTTGCATGGTGTACTTCGACCTGAACCCCGTTCGCGCTGGCGACGTGGGCCGGGCTGCGGACTACCTGTGGTCCAGCCACGGCCACTGGCTGGGCTTGCGCAGTGAGCGCCTGCTCTCGCCCCATGCCCTCTATTGGGCACTGGGCAATACGCCTTTTGCCCGTGAAGCGGCCTACGCGGCCTTGGTAGAAGCGGGACTCTCGTCTCAGGACCGAGCGGCCCTGACGTCTTCCGCCCTCAGCGGATGGGCGTTGGGTGACGCCCACTTCGTGCAAGCGCTGCAAGCAGACACGCCACGCCGTGTCACCCCGCGCCCCGCCGGGCGTCCTCCCTTAACCCAAAAGTAATCTCGGCGAAGAGAGGTCAACTCTTCCTTCGGGTTGCATTTTCTCAAATTAATGCGTCCCCAATTTAATCAGCAAATCAATCTGAATTCACTATATTTGTATCTGACCCCAATTAATCCACTTGCCAAGAGATGTTGCAATGCACTAATCTTCGCTTCCCTGCGAAAAACATGAGGAGTGCGCCATGACCACGGCCGCCGAGATCCAGCATCTGCAACAACACGGTTTGTATTCATCGGGTAACGAACACGACGCCTGCGGCCTCGGGTTTGTGGCCCACATCAAGGGCATCAAGCGCCACGACATCGTGACGCAGGCCCTGAAGATCCTGGAAAACATCGACCACCGTGGCGCCGTGGGTGCCGACCCGCTGATGGGCGACGGCGCCGGGATCCTCATCCAGATTCCGGATGCCCTCTACCGCGAGGAAATGGCCAAGCAAGGCGTGACCTTGCCTGCGGCAGGCGAGTACGGCGTGGGCATGATCTTTTTGCCCAAGGAGCACGCCTCCCGCCTTGCGTGCGAGCAGGAGATGGAGCGCGCCATCAAGGCCGAGGGGCAGGTGCTGCTGGGTTGGCGCGATGTACCGGTCAACCGCGATATGCCCATGTCGCCCACCGTGCGCAAGAAGGAGCCCATCCTGCGCCAGGTCTTCATTGGCCGCGGCAACGACGTGATCGTCCAGGATGCGCTGGAACGCAAGCTCTACGTCATCCGCAAGACGGCCAGCGCCAATATCCAGGCTCTCAAGCTCAAGCACAGCAAAGAGTATTACGTGCCCAGCATGAGCAGCCGCACCGTGGTCTACAAGGGCCTGCTGCTGGCCGACCAGGTAGGCAAGTACTACCTCGACCTGCAGGATGAACGCTGCGTTTCCGCCATCGGCTTGGTGCACCAGCGCTTCTCCACCAACACCTTCCCGGAGTGGCCGCTGGCCCACCCCTACCGCTACGTGGCGCACAACGGTGAAATTAACACCGTCAAGGGCAACTACAACTGGATGAAGGCGCGCGAAGGCGTCATGGCTTCGCCAGTGCTCGCGGCTGACCTTCAAAAGCTCTACCCCATCAGCTTCGCCGACCAGTCCGACACTGCCACGTTCGACAACTGCCTCGAACTGCTGACCATGGCCGGCTACCCGATCAGCCAGGCCGTGATGATGATGATTCCCGAACCCTGGGAGCAGCACACCACCATGGACGAGCGCCGTCGCGCCTTCTATGAATACCACGCCGCCATGCTCGAGCCCTGGGACGGCCCGGCCTCCATCGTGTTCACCGACGGCCGCCAGATTGGCGCCACGCTGGACCGCAATGGCCTGCGCCCTTCGCGCTACTGCATCACCGACGATGACCTGGTCGTCATGGGGTCTGAATCCGGCGTACTGCCGATCCCCGAGAACCGCATCGTGCGCAAGTGGCGCCTGCAGCCGGGCAAGATGTTCCTCATCGACTTGGAGCAGGGCCGGCTGATCGAGGACGACGAACTCAAGGCCAACATCGTCAACACCAAGCCCTACAAGCAGTGGATCGAGAACCTGCGCATCAAGCTCGACAGCATCGAAGCCGGCGACCATGCTGCTGCGCAGCAGGGCGCTGAACTGCCCCTGCTGGACCGCCAGCAGGCCTTCGGCTACACGCAGGAAGACATCAAATTCCTGATGGCCCCCATGGCCAAGAATGGCGAAGAGGGCATTGGCTCCATGGGCAACGACAGCCCCCTGGCTGTGCTGTCCGGCAAGAACAAGCCGCTGTACAACTACTTCAAGCAGCTGTTCGCCCAGGTGACGAACCCGCCGATCGACCCGATCCGCGAGGCCATCGTGATGTCGCTCAACAGCTTCATTGGCCCCAAGCCCAACCTGCTGGACATCAACCAGGTCAACCCACCGATGCGGCTCGAAGTGAGCCAGCCTGTGCTCGACTTTGCCGACATGGCCAAGTTGCGCGACATTGCGCAATACACGCAAGGCAAATTCAAGAGTGCCACCATCGATATCACCTACCCGCTGAGCTGGGGCCGTGAAGGTGTGGAAGCCAAGCTCGCCTCCCTGTGCGCGCAGGCGGTGGACGCTATCAAAGGCGGTGCCAACATCCTCATCATCAGTGACCGCGCCGTGAGCGCCACGCAAGTGGCTATTCCCGCGCTGCTGGCACTGTCGGCCATCCACCAGCATCTGGTGGTGACGGGCCTGCGCACCACCGCCGGCCTGGTGGTCGAGACGGGCACCGCGCGCGAAGTGCACCACTTCGCCGTGCTGGCGGGCTACGGCGCCGAGGCGGTTCACCCCTACCTCGCCATGGAAACCCTGGCCGAGATGCACAAGGACCTGGGTGGCGACCTGTCGGCCGACAAGGCCATCTACAACTACGTGAAGGCCATTGGCAAGGGTCTTTCGAAGATCATGTCCAAGATGGGCGTGAGCACGTACATGAGCTACTGCGGCGCACAGCTGTTCGAGGCCATTGGCCTGAACTCGGAAACCGTCAGCAAGTACTTCACTGGCACTGCCAGCCGCGTGGAAGGCATTGGCGTGTTCGAGATCGCCGAAGAAGCCATCCGCATGCACAAGGCCGCCTTTGGTGACGACCCTGTGCTCGAAACGATGCTGGATGCCGGTGGCGAGTACGCGTGGCGCGCCCGAGGCGAAGACCACATGTGGACCCCCGACGCGATTGCCAAGCTGCAGCACAGCACGCGTGCCAACAACTGGAACACATACAAGGAATACGCCCAGATCATCAACGACCAGAGCAAGCGCCATATGACGCTGCGCGGCCTGTTCGAGTTCAAGATCGACCCCGCCAAGGCGATCCCGGTGGACGAGGTCGAGCCAGCCAAGGAAATCGTCAAGCGATTTGCCACCGGCGCCATGTCGCTGGGCTCCATCTCCACCGAGGCGCACGCCACGTTGGCCGTGGCCATGAACCGCATCGGCGGCAAGAGCAACACCGGCGAAGGCGGAGAAGATGCTGCGCGTTATCGCAACGAACTCAAGGGTATCCCGATCAAGAAGGGCGACACCCTCAAGAGCGTGATTGGCGCTGAAAACGTCGAGGTGGACCTGCCACTGCTGGACGGCGACTCCCTGCGCAGCCGCATCAAGCAGGTGGCGTCGGGCCGGTTCGGCGTCACGGCCGAGTACCTGTCGTCGGCCGATCAGATTCAGATCAAGATGGCGCAGGGTGCCAAGCCCGGTGAAGGTGGGCAACTGCCAGGCGGCAAGGTGTCCAACTACATCGGCAAGCTGCGCCACAGCGTGCCGGGCGTGGGGCTGATCTCGCCCCCACCGCACCACGACATCTATTCCATCGAAGACTTGGCCCAGCTGATCCACGATCTCAAGAACGTGGCTCCGCACGCGGGCATCAGCGTCAAGCTGGTCTCCGAAGTGGGCGTGGGCACCATTGCGGCCGGCGTGGCCAAGTGCAAGAGCGACCACGTCGTGATCGCTGGCCACGACGGCGGCACTGGTGCATCGCCCTGGTCGTCCATCAAGCACGCAGGCGGTCCGTGGGAAATCGGCTTGGCCGAAACCCAGCAGACCCTGGTGCTCAACCGCCTGCGCGGCCGCATCCGTGTGCAGGCCGACGGCCAGATGAAGACCGGCCGCGACGTCGCCATCGGTGCGCTGCTCGGCGCTGACGAATTCGGTTTTGCCACGGCCCCGCTGGTGGTCGAGGGCTGCATCATGATGCGCAAGTGCCACCTCAACACCTGCCCCGTGGGCGTGGCCACGCAGGACCCCGAGCTGCGCAAGAAGTTCTCGGGCAAGCCCGAGCATGTGGTGAACTACTTCTTCTTCATCGCCGAAGAAGTGCGCCAGATCATGGCCCAGCTGGGCATTCGCAAGTTCGACGACCTGATTGGCCGCACCGACCTGCTCGACATGCGCCACGGCATCGAGCACTGGAAGGCGCGCGGCCTCGACTTCAGCCGCCTCTTTGCCCAGCCCAACGTGCCCGCCGACGTGCCGCGCTACCACGTGGATGTGCAAGACCACAACATCGAGCACACGCTGGACCGCAAGCTCATCGAGCGCAGCAAGCCCGCCATCGAAAAGGGCGAGCGCGTGCAGTTCATCGAGGTTGCGCGCAACGTGAACCGCTCGGTTGGTGCCATGCTGTCCGGCGCGGTCACCCGCGTGCACCCCGATGGTCTGCCTGACGACACCATTCGCATCCAGCTTGAGGGCACCGGCGGCCAGTCGTTCGGCGCCTTCCTCACGCGCGGCATCACGCTGTACCTGATCGGTGACGCCAACGACTACACCGGCAAGGGCCTTTCCGGCGGCCGTGTGATCGTGCGCCCCAGCATCGACTTCCGCGGCGATGCCGTGCGCAACACCATCGTGGGCAATACCGTGATGTACGGGGCCACCACGGGCGAGGCCTTCTTCAGTGGCGTCGCTGGCGAGCGTTTTGCCGTGCGCCTGTCGGGCGCCACGGCGGTGGTGGAAGGCACGGGCGACCACGGCTGCGAATACATGACCGGCGGCACCGTGGTGGTGTTGGGCAAGACCGGCCGCAACTTTGCGGCCGGCATGAGCGGCGGCGTGGCGTATGTGTACGACGAAGACGGGCAGTTCGACACCCGCTGCAATATGTCCATGGTGACGCTGGAGCGCATCCTGCCCGCCACGGAGCAGGAAGCGACGGTGCCGCGCTCGATCTGGCACAACGGCCAGACGGACGAAGCCCAGCTCAAGAAGCTGCTGGAAGATCACAACCGCTGGACGGGCAGCAAGCGGGCGCGTGAACTGCTCGACAACTGGGCTGCCTCGCGCAGCAAGTTCGTGAAGGTATTTCCGACGGAATACAAGCGCGCCCTGGCAGAGATTTATGAACGACAAGTGCTGGAGGAGCCTGATACGCCTGCGGTAGCAGCTATCAAATCCGAAGCGGTTGCAGCCAAATGAGGCTGCGCTAACGGCAACACGGCACATCATTCATAGAGATAAAAGGACACCGTCATGGGAAAGACCACTGGCTTCATGGAGTACGAGCGCATCGAGGAGGGCTACAAGCCCGTGCCCGAGCGCCTGAAGCACTACAAGGAATTCGTCATCGGCCTGGACGACAAGCAGGCCAAGATCCAGGGCGCGCGCTGCATGGACTGCGGCACGCCGTTCTGCAACAACGGCTGCCCCGTCAACAACATCATTCCGGACTTCAACGACCTCGTGTACCAGCAGGACTGGAAGAGCGCGTGGGCCGTGCTGGATTCCACCAACAACTTCCCCGAATTCACGGGCCGCATCTGCCCCGCACCCTGCGAGGCAGCCTGTGTGCTGAACGTGAACGACGACCCCGTGGGCATCAAGTCCATCGAGCACGCGATCATCGACCGGGCCTGGGCCGAAGGCTGGGTCAAGCCGCGCGTGGCCAAGCACAAGACCGGCAAGAAGGTGGCGGTGGTCGGCGCGGGCCCGGCCGGCCTGGCTGCCGCCCAGCAACTCGCGCGTGCTGGCCACGACGTGACCGTGTTCGAGAAGAACGACCGTGTGGGCGGGCTGCTGCGCTACGGCATTCCTGACTTCAAGATGGAGAAGTCCCACATCGACCGCCGCGTGCAGCAGATGGAAGCCGAAGGCGTGGTGTTTCGCACCAGCGTCTTCGTGGGCGCCGCCAAGGATGGCCTGGGCAAGGGTTCCAAGGTCACGAACTGGGCCAAGGAAACCGTCACGCCTGAGCAACTGCAGAAGGAATTCGATGCGGTGTTGCTGACCGGTGGCGCCGAGCAGTCGCGCGACCTGCCTGTGCCGGGCCGCGATCTGGACGGCATTCATTTCGCCATGGAGTTCCTGCCTCAGCAGAACAAGGTCAACGCGGGCGACAAGCTCAAGGGGCAAATCCGCGCGGACGGCAAGCACGTCATCGTCATCGGCGGTGGCGACACCGGCAGCGATTGCGTGGGCACCAGCAACCGCCACGGTGCCGCGAGCGTGACCCAGTTCGAGGTCATGCCACAGCCCCCGAGCCAGGAAAACCGCCCGCTGACCTGGCCCTACTGGCCCCTCAAGCTGCGCACCAGTTCCAGTCACGAAGAGGGTTGCGTGCGCGAATTCGCCATCTCCACCAAGGAATTCACGGGTGAGAAGGGCAAGGTCAAGAGTTTGACCACCGTGCAGGTGGAGTTCAAGGACGGCAAGCTGGTGGAAGTCCCGGGCACGGAAAAGCACTACCAGGCCGATCTGGTGCTGCTGGCCATGGGTTTCGTGAGCCCTGTGGCCGCCGTGCTGGAAGCCTTTGGCGTGGACAAGGACGCCCGCGGCAACGCCCGCGCCACCACGGAGTTCGACGGTGGCTATGCGACCAACGTGCCCAAGGTCTTTGCCGCAGGCGACATCCGCCGCGGCCAGTCGCTGGTGGTGTGGGCCATCCGCGAAGGACGGCAGGCGGCGCGCGCGGTCGACGAGTTTTTGATGGGCTTCTCCGATCTGCCCCGCTGACAGCCTCGCGTGGCGATTTGCCCCCCCAAAACGGCGCCCTGGCGCCGTTTTTCGTTCCAGACTCCTGCGTGATGCGGCATCGCCCCAGCGGCAGTGGGGCTTTGCAGGTTGCGAGGGCGCCACACGGACGGGCCGTGCGCCCTTCGGTCGCCCTCCCTGCCCGCGTCGGCCACGGAACGCTGGCTTTGTTGGCACAATCACCGGTTTTGCCGGCCTGGGGCGCCAACGCCTCTTGCGGGCCGGGCGCGTGCCCGCTGTGGTTAAACATACATTGCTGTATGTATGTTGACTTCTTCGACTACCATCGCTGCTGGATTTCTGGCACCGCCCTGTCGGGCTGCGGTGCCGAGTACGGATTTTCCTGAACCTATCGTTTTGCATGCCTGAAACGTCCTCCCTTGTCGAGTTGCGCAATGCCTCGTTCTCTTACGGAGACCGAAGCATCCTGCGCGGCGTTTCGCTGACCGTGCCACGGGGCAAGGTCACGGCGCTCATGGGGGCTTCGGGCGGGGGCAAGACCACCGTCCTGCGGCTGATCGGCGGGCAGCAGCGTGCCCAGAGTGGCGAGGTGCTGTTTGACGGGCAGGACGTGGGGCGCCTGGATGCGCAGGGTTTGTATGCCGTGCGCCGCCGCATGGGCATGCTTTTTCAGTTTGGTGCGTTGTTCACCGATCTTTCCGTGTTCGAGAACGTGGCGTTTCCGCTGCGCGAGCACACCGATCTCTCGGAGGCGCTGATCCGCGATGTGGTGCTGATGAAGCTGCATGCCGTGGGCCTGCGGGGCGCGCGCGACCTGATGCCCAGCGAGATTTCGGGTGGCATGGCGCGGCGGGTGGCCTTGGCCCGCGCCATCGCGCTCGACCCGGAACTCGTCATGTACGACGAACCCTTTGCCGGGTTGGACCCCATCTCGCTGGGTACGGCCGCGCAGCTGATTCGCCAGCTCAATGACGCCATGGGCCTTACCAGCATCGTCGTGTCACACGACCTGGAAGAAACCTTCCGGCTGGCCGACCACGTGATCATCCTCGGTGCGGGCGTGGTGGCTGCGGAGGGTACGCCGGATGAGGTCCGAGCCAGCACCGACCCGCTGGTACACCAGTTCGTGAACGCGCTGCCGACGGGGCCTGTGCCGTTTCACCACCCCGGGCCAGATGCCGCGCAGGACTTCGGCCCTCTCGGAGGGCGCGCACCATGAGGTGGTACCACCCGTCGGACGTGGGTTTCGCTGTGCGCTGCAAGCTGGCCGACATCGGCATGGGCGCCAGGCTCTTTGTGCAACTGGTGCGGCTGGTGGGGGCCACCTTCCTGCGGCCCTCGCTGGTGCGCGACCAGGTGCATTTTCTGGGCAACTACTCGCTGGCGATCATTGCGGTCTCTGGCCTGTTCGTGGGGCTGGTGCTCGGGCTGCAGGGGTATTACACGCTGCAGCGCTATGGCTCCTCGGAAGCCTTGGGCCTGCTGGTCACGCTGTCTCTGGTGCGGGAGCTGGGGCCGGTGGTCACGGCGCTGCTCTTTGCGGGTCGTGCAGGCACGTCTCTCACGGCGGAAATCGGGTTGATGCGGGCGGGCGAGCAACTCAGCGCCATGGAGATGATGGCGGTGGACCCGGTGCTGCGCATCCTGGCGCCGCGTTTTTGGGCCGGTGTGATCGCCATGCCCCTGCTGGCCGCCGTGTTCAGCGCCGTGGGCGTGATTGGCGGCTGGAGCGTGGGCGTGCTGATGATCGGGATCGACCCCGGCGCCTTCTGGAGCCAGACGCAGGGTGGCGTGGACGTATGGAAAGACCTGGGCAACGGCGTGCTCAAGAGCATTGTGTTCGGCTTCGCGGTCACCTTTGTGGCGCTGCTGCAGGGCTTCACGGCCAAGCCGACCCCTGAGGGCGTTTCGCGGGCCACCACGCGCACCGTCGTGATGGCGTGCCTGTCGGTTCTGGCGCTGGACTTCGTCCTCACCGCGCTGATGTTCAGTATCTGAGGCTGGCGATGCGCCCGGCCGTGAAGAGGAATCAAACTATGCAACGCTCCAAGAACGATCTCTGGGTCGGCCTGTTCGTGATGTTGGGGGCTGTGGCGCTGGTGTTTCTGGCGCTGCAGTCGGCCAACCTGCTGAGCTTGAACTTCCAGTCGGGCTACCGCATCACCGCGCGCTTTGACAACATCGGCGGCCTCAAGCCGCAGGCAGCGGTGCGCAGCGCTGGTGTGGTGGTCGGTCGCGTGGAGGCAATCACGTTCGACGACAAGACCTACCAGGCGCGGGTGACGCTGGCGATGGAAAACCGCTACGCTTTTCCCAAGGACAGCTCCCTCAAGATTCTCACCAGTGGCCTGCTGGGCGAGCAGTACATCGGTATCGAGGCGGGGGCCGACGAGAAGAACCTCGCGGCCGGCGACACGGTCACCGCGACGCAGTCGGCCGTGGTGCTTGAAAACCTCATTGGACAGTTTCTCTACAGCAAAGCCGAAGACGGCGGTAAGCCCGCAGGGGCAGGTGACAAAAAATGATGAACATTCCATCCACCACGTCGGCCCTGGCCGCATCGGCGCAGCGTGTGCTGCGCGCCGGGGGGCTGGCCGTGGCGGCGCTGCTGCTGGGCGGGTGCGCCACCGTGGCCAACCCCGACCCGCGCGACCCGCTCGAGTCCTACAACCGCGGCATGACCCGATTCAACGAGCAGGTCGATGCCCTGGTGCTCAAGCCCGCGGCCATCGCCTACCAGGACATCGCACCGGCGCCGGTGCGCACGGGTGTGAGCAACTTTTTCGCCAACCTCGGAGATGTCTGGTCGTTCGTGAACAACGTGCTGCAGCTGCGTGCCGAGGCGGCAGCGTCCAGCTTCATGCGTGTGAACGTCAACACCTTCATGGGCTTGGGCGGGGTGCTGGACATCGCCAGTGAGCTGGGCATTGACCGTTACAAGCAGGACTTTGGACTCACCCTGGGACGCTGGGGCGTGAGTACCGGGCCGTACCTGGTGTTGCCCATTCTCGGGCCATCCACGGTACGCGACACCTTTGCCCTGCCGGTCGACACCTATGGCAACCTCGTGCGCCATGTCGATCCGGTCTCGGCCCGCAATTCGCTGTATGCCTTGAACGCCGTGGACATGCGCGCCAACCTGCTGCGCGCCAGCTCGGTCCTCGACAGTGCGGCGCTGGACAAGTACAGCTTCACGCGCGACGTCTACCTGCAGGTGCGCAGCCAGGCCGGCGAGGTGAAAAACGGTAACGGGGAAGACGATCGCAAGAACGCCAACGATGGCGTGCTGCCCGAGGAGCCTGCTCGCTGAGCAGAGTGGCCGGGCGCTGGACTGGCGCCTGCCGCGGGGTTTTTGCTGGCAGAGGGCTGGCGTTGCACTTGCTTGCAAAACGCAACCCCCGCGACGCACGGTCTGCTCCGCCGGCCCACACAATGAACAACGTGGGTCCTGAGCCTGTTGGGCCGGGGTACCCGCGAAATACCGAATGAGAAAGCAGACGAAATGATGAATCGACGTTTACTGGGCCGCATGGCCGTGTGTATTGCCGCAACGGCATCGCTGGGCCTGCCGCTGTCCGCGCTGGCGGCGGACGAGGCGCCCGACGCGATGATCAAGCGCCTTTCCACCGATGTGCTCAATACCGTCAAGGGTGACAAGGCCATCCAAGGCGGCGACCTGGGCAAGATCATTGCGCTGGTCGACAAGACCGTGATGCCCAACGTGAACTTCCGCCGCATGACCGCCGCCGCCGTCGGCCCCGGCTGGCGCCAGGCCACGCCCGAGCAGCAAAAGCGCCTGCAGGAAGAGTTCAAGATCCTCCTGGTGCGCACCTATTCGGGTGCGTTGGCCCAGGTCAACGACCAGACCATCCAGGTCAAGCCCCTGCGCGCCTCCCCAGATGACAAGGACGTGCTCGTGCGCACCGAAATCGTGGGCCGGGGCGACCCGATCCAGCTGGACTACCGGCTGGAGAAGACGCCGGGCGATGGCGCGGGCTGGAAGATCTACAACCTGAATGTGCTGGGGGTGTGGCTGGTGGAGACCTACCGCGGCCAGTTTGCGCAGGAGATCAATGCCAAGGGCATCGACGGCCTCATTGAAACCCTGGTGGCGCGCAACAAGGCCAACGCCACTGCCAAAGGCTAAAGGCCAAGGCGCGCCATGCTGGTATTGCCCGCTGAGCTGACCCACCGCCAGGCCACGGCCAGCCTGCGCATGCTGCTGCAAGGCCTGCGGGTGCATCGCGAGCCAGGGGTCGTGGTGGACGCGAGTGCCATGGCGACTTTCGACAGTTCCGCCCTCGCCGTGCTGCTGGAATGCCGGCGAGAGGCCCTGGCGTTGGGCAAGACGTTCGCGGTGCAGGGCCTGCCCGCTGCGCTGCGCAGCCTGGCGGGGCTGTACGGCGTGGGCACCTTGTTGGCTCCGGCTTCCTGAGGTTGCCCGGCCCGCTGCCGGGGCTGTGTTTGGCCCCACGGCAGCAGCTTGGGGGCGAAGCCGTAAAATCATGGGCTTCATGCCCGCAGTCTCCTTCCAAGCCATCTCCAAGACCTTTGCCACGCCCAAGGGTTCTTTTCAGGCACTGAACCAGGTCAACCTGGACATCGAGGAGGGCGAGTTCTTCGGCCTCCTGGGCCCCAACGGTGCCGGCAAAACCACCTTGATCAGCATCCTGGCCGGGTTGGCGCGCGCCACCTCCGGCCGCGTACTTGTCCACATCATCAAAAGGCCGTTTAGGGCTT
>NZ_JALEGG010000297.1 GCF_022763525.1 Acidovorax sp. | reverse complement strand
GGCGACCGAAGCCGCAATGACCTTGGTGGTGTGCTGATGGGCCACCCGCAGGGACCGGCTGACCCGCGCCTCAATGTCGTCCTTCGCCGAGACATAGCGCCCCACACCAAAGATGATGTAGATGCACAGCGGCACGCCCACGCTGAGCAGTGCCAGCAGGCGCAGCCATCGCACGGACGCGCTGGCTTGAAGCGGCGAGTTCTTCTCGGTGGGCGTACTTTCCGGCATGGACTGCGAGTATGTCCGAAGAGCCGAGGCGGTGCCGTCAGCCGATTCCCCAATTGCGCACAACATGCCGGCGCTTGCCGTGCCGGCCGCACCGCTCAGGCCGTCATCGGTACCGGCACCTTCAGCAACCCATCGGCCTTGAACATGGCGCGGATGCCACGCACGGCCTGGCGGATGCGCGCCTCGTTCTCGATGAGCGCAAAGCGCACGTACTCATCCCCATGGTCGCCAAAGCCGATGCCGGGCGACACGCACACCTTGGCCTTGTCGAGCAGCTGACGCGCAAACTCCAGCGAGCCCAGCGCGCGGTAGGGCTCGGGGATGCGGGCCCAGATGTACATGCTGGCCTTGGGGCAATCCACGGCCCAGCCGGCTTCGGTGAGGCCCTTGTAGAGCACGTCGCGGCGGCGCTGGTACTGGGCGGCGATATCTTTCACGCACTGCTGGTCGCCCTCCAGCGCGGCGATGGCGGCCACCTGCAAGGGCGTGAAAGTTCCGTAATCGTGGTAGCTCTTGATGCGGGCCAGGGCCGCGACCAGATCGGCATTGCCCACCATGAAGCCCACGCGCCAGCCGGCCATGTTGTAGCTTTTGCTCAGGGTGAAGAACTCCACCGCCACATCCTTGGCGCCGGGTACTTCCATGATGCTGGGGGCGCGGTAGCCGTCGTACACGATGTCGGCGTAGGCCAGGTCGTGCACCACCAGGATGTCGTGCTTCTTGGCCAGGGCGATCACGCGCTCGAAGAAACCCAGGTCCACACACTGTGCAGTGGGGTTGCTGGGGAAGCCGAAGATCATCATCTTGGGCTTGGGGTAGCTGCCGCGGATGGCCTTCTCCAGTTCGGCAAAAAAATCCACATCCGGCGCCACCGGCACGCTGCGGATGTCGGCGCCCGCGATCACGGCACCGTAGATGTGGATGGGATAGCTCGGATCGGGCACGAGCACGGTATCGCCCCGGTCCAGCGTGGCCAGCATCAGGTGCGCCAAGCCTTCCTTGGAGCCGATGGTGACGATGGCCTCGGTGTCGGGGTTGATATCGACAGCGTACCGGTCCTTGTACCAGTGGCTGATGGCGCGACGCAGGCGCGGGATGCCTTTGCTGGCGCTGTAGCCGTGGGTGTCGGGCCGCTGGGCCACTTCGGTGAGCTTGGCGACAATGTGCGGCGGCGTGGCCCCATCGGGGTTGCCCATGCTCATGTCGATGATGTCTTCGCCCCGGCGGCGGGCGGCGAGTTTCAGCTCGGCCGTGATGTTGAAGACGTAGGGAGGGAGGCGATCGATGCGCGCAAAACGGCGCTTGCCCTGCGATGCAGACATGCGGTGTGACTTTCACGTAAGCGCCCGGAACCGTCCGAGCGACGTGGCTGGCAGAAAGGCCGGCCCGCAGGCAATGTAACGCACAACGCTGCGGCATTCAGGCCAACGGCGGCCGGGTGTCGCAACGCCGCTACGCCCGGGCCGGAGTCTGCAGGCGACTTTTTCTTTCGCTGGCCAGGGACCACGCAAACATGGCCACCCCGCCCAAGCCCAGCGCGGCGCCCACCCAACCGGTGGAGGTCCATCCAAAGCCCGCCGCAATGCCCATGCCGCCCAGCCACGCGCCCAGCGCGTTGGCCACGTTGAAGGCCGAGTGGTTGAGCGCGGCGGCCAACGTCTGCGCATCTCCCGCCACGTCCATCAGACGGATCTGCAGTGCAGGGCCAATGGCCACCAGGGTGCCCAGCACAAACGTGGCCACGGCAGCCGACGCGGGGTGGTGCGCGGCGGGAACGAACAGCACCATCACCGCAATGGACCACAGCAGCACCTTGCCCACCGTGGGCATGAGCGCCTTGTCGGCCATACGCGAGCCCACCACATTGCCCACCACCATGCCCAGGCCGAACAGCGACAGCACGAACGGCACCAGGGCGGGCGGCATGCCGGCCACCTCGATCAGCGTCGGCTTGATGTAGCTGAACACCGCGAACATGCCGCCAAAACCGATGGCGCCGATGCCGAGCGTGAACCACACCTGCTTGCGTGCCAGCGCGCCCAGCTCGCGCAACGGACTGGCGCCGTGCGACGCGGGCATGGCGGGCACCCACAGGCGCACCATGACGACGGCGGCCACGGCAATCAGGCCCACGAAGACAAACGCGGCACGCCAGCCAAAGTGTTCACCCAAAGCCGCGGCCAGGGGCACACCCACCAGCGTGGCGGTGGTCAGGCCCAGCATCACCCAGCCCACCGCGCGTGCCCTGCGCCCCGGCGGCGCCAGCGCTGCAGCCACCAGCGCGGCCACGCCAAAGTAGGTGCCATGGGGCAGGCCGGTGAACAGGCGCATGGCCGTGAGCGAGCCGTAGCCCGGCGCCAGTGCCGACGCGAAATTGCCCAGCGCGTACACGGCCATCAGCGCCATCAGCAGCGCCCGCCGCCCCCAATGGGCGCACAGCACGGCCAGCACCGGCGCGCCCACCACCACGCCCAGCGCGTAGGCGCTGATGACGTGCCCCGCCTGCGGAATGCTCACGCCGATGTCGCGCGCCACCTCGGGCAGCAGGCCCATGATGACGAACTCGCCCGTGCCGATGGAGAAGCCACCCACTCCCAGGGCCAATACGGCACGCACCAGGGTGCGGTCGTCGGTGGGGGCTTCGGCAATGGAGGTCTTGGCGGACAAGGGCGCAGTCATGGGCAGCAGCAGAGAGACGCCGCGCCGGCGCAAGCCGAGCAGCGCGAGGAACCAGAAAGGTGGGAAAAAGAAACGAAGTTACGGGGGTAAACCCGATTTTGGTAACCATAGCACGCGCCGCGCAGCCGTGCAGGCGCGGGGACATCGGCCCAGCCGCAAGGCGCCAGCGGCAGGGGCGCTGGGCTTGTCAGCCCAGGTTCAGCGCGCCACCAGCAGCTGCACGAACATCTGCACCTTGGCCCGGCACTCCGCGCTGATGGAGGTGAATTCCAGCCCCGCCACCCACTCGTCGCCCTCCTGCTTGAGCGTGATGACCCGCGCATACACATCGGCCACGCGGTAGTCCACCAGGGGCAGCTCGAACTCCAGCTTGACCTCGCTGCGGGGCTCCAGCGGCTCGATCAGCTCCACCAGCAGGCCGTGGTAGCCGATGTCGCGGATGGCACCGTGCACAATGTGCGGCACCACGATCTTGTCCTGCATGCGCTGGCACAGGCAGGGCAGGCGCGCGTCCACACGGTGGCTTCGGCGAAACTCTTGCCGCGGCACCTTGAGCTTGTGCGAGGGAATGGCGATCAGCTCGCGCAGGCTTACCGGCTGGGTGCGGCCCTTGACGTAGACCTGCATGGGTGGCGAAGCGGACACCAGACCCCAGCAGCGCTGGTAAGTGGCATCGCTGATCAGCACCTGGCCGCGCAGGCTCAGCGCCTCGATGCGCGAAGCCAGGTTCACCGCCTCGCCGATCACGGTGTATTCGGAATACACGTCCGAGCCAAAGCGCCCCGCCATCACGGTCCCGGTGTTCACGCCAATGCCCAGGAACACCTCGGGCAGCCGCTCCCGCAGGTGCGCCAGGTTCAGCTCGCGCATGGCGATCTGCATCTCCACAGCGCACATCAGCGCGCGGTCCACATCGCGCTCGCGCGCCTCGGGCGCACCGAAGAGCACCATGATCGAGTCGCCCATGAACTTGTCGATGCGGCCCTGGTACTTGAAGACCACCTCCGACAGCCGCGCCAGGCAGCGGTTGAGCGCCGCAATGACCACCGATGCCGGCTGCGAGCCCGACAGCGCGGTGAAGCCGCGCAGGTCGGCCAGCAGGATGGTGACTTCTCGCGGTGCCGCAGCCTGCAAGTCCCCGCCAGCCGGTCCGTCCTGGCCCTCGCCCTTGCCCTGTCGGAGGATGGCAGCCATCTCGGCAAGAACCTCATCGCGCAGCGGCGCCCCGGTCTCGCGCTCGATCAGCGCCTGCAGGCGGCGCACGGCATCGTGGTGGATCTCATGGTGCATGGGCTTGGGTCCAGCCGGTGGGCCGGCGGCGGGTGCATGGGGACCGCAGGCCTGGGCCAGCGGGCTCGCGGTCAGGATAGGCCCGCTGCGCAGGGCTGGTCAAGCCGTGGAAACACCGCAGCCGCCACCGGGCGGGCGCCAGCGTCAGCCGGCACCCAGTGCCTGCCGCTGCACGCAGATGAATTCCCCGCTGTCGCTGTCGTAATCCCAGCGCGCGGCGGTACGGGCCTGCCCTGACGGCACGGCGCCGGAGGCTTCCAGGCCCAACACCACCAGGCTGTTGGGCTCCCCATGGCGCAGCCGGTGCGACACCGCGGTGCCCGCGCTACTGCACCACAGGCCCGGGTAAGCTTCCAGCAATGCCGGATGGTGCGCGTGCCCCGACAGCAGCATCTGCGCGCCGGCGACATGCCAGCGCTGGACAGCCTCCCCGGCACGGTGAGGCCGGTGCGCGCGGTCGGCGGCATCGGGCGCGACCAAAGGATGGTGGCTGGCCACGATGCGCCACGCACCGGGTGGCGCGCGCCCCAGCAGCCGGGCCACGTGATCGATCTGGGCCGCAGACAGGCTGCCGCGTTCGTGCCGCCAGGCGCGCGTCGTGTTCACGCCCACCACATAAAACGAACCCATCTGCCGTACCGGCTCCTGGTCCATGCCGAACTGCTGAGCGAAGCGGTCATAGGCCCGGCCCCAGCGCAGCCACCAGGCGTAGAGCGGCAAATCGTGGTTGCCCGCCAGCACCAGCGTGGAACGTGCATGCAGGCCCTGCACGAAGCGCGCCGCCTGTTCGAACTGTCGGGCCGTCGCGCGCTGTGTAAGGTCGCCCGAAACCACCGCCATGTCCAGGCCCAGCCGCTGTGCCAGCCGTTGCACGGCGGCGCACACGGCGGGGTCGTGGGCGCCGAAATGCAGGTCCGACAAATGCATCAGGACAGGCATGGGGGCTTTCTGCGAGCCAACGCCGGGGTGGTCATGCGGGCACCAGCCCCCCTGCGGAACCGGCCTCGGGCGCAGGCTGCGTGGCAGCCTGCGCGGGCTCGGAGGCCACGGAGGCAGCCGGGCCGTCATCGCGAATCAGCGCCGAGGGCGCCACCAGCCACAGGGGCCGATCACTGACGCGAAAGTGCAGCGGTGGCGCAGTCCATTCACGCTCGCCATCAAACGCCAGCTTGACCTGCGGCGGCCGCCAGCTGGCCGGCTCCACGGTGAGTTCGGTGCACGCCACGCTGGTCACCGCGCTGTCGCGCCCCAGCTGGCCGGTGGCGGCGTTCCATACAGTGCGCGCCACGGCCCAGCGCCCCTGAGGCTGAAGCAGCACCACCGCCAGCTTGCCGCCGTCGGCCACTGTCTGAGCCTGGGGGATCCCCATGCGGTCGAGTTGCAGGGGGTTGTTGCCCACGAAGAGCGTGGTGACCAGATGCTCTTCCTGGCGCGCCCGTGCGCCTTCGTGGGTTTTCATCACCACCCGCCAGCGGCGGCCCGATGCAGGGCGAAACATGCTCCACACCGCAGAGATCACCGCCACCAGCCGCGACCGCCCAAAGCGCTGGGAGGCTTTTTCACGCTCCGCCAACAGCTTGGGGTAGAGGCCGACGCTGGCATTCACCAGGAACAGCCGCTGGTTCACAAAGCCTGCCTGCACCGGGCGCATCTCGCCCGCGTGCAGCGCTGCCAGCAGGTTTTGCACAGCCTCTTCGGGGTCGAGCGGGAGGCCGTGCTCGCGGCTGAAGTAGTTGAACGTGCCCATGGGCAGGACGCCGATGGGAATCCCCTCGCGCAAGGCGGCCACCGCCACGGCATTGATGGTCCCGTCGCCACCCGCTGCGACCAGCAGCCCCCCATCGGCGCGCGCTGCCTGCGCGGCGTCACGGGACAGCCGCACGATGTCACCGCGCTGGCGGGGAACATGCCACACCACGTTGTGCTCCTGCAGGGCCGCTACGCCTTCGAGCTTGGCGCGCAGAAGATCCAGGTCAGCGCCGGGCCTTCGCGGCACCACCAAGTGGATCGTGCCACTGGCCAGGGGAGAAGCGGGGCGACGCTCGGGTGAAGTCATGAGGGAAGGAAATGAAGGGATCAGGCGCCGAACGCGGGCCGTTCACAAAAGCACACGCCATGACGGCATCGCAGGCCCTGACGCAATGCACTCCATGATCGCGACCGCCAGAATGCCGGGCAGCCGGTGTCCGCGCCTTTGCCCTGTCAGCCTGCGCCGACAGAACGGCGCGGAGGCCAGCGACGCAGGGCCAACGTTTGGACGCGGGGAACTCTCGGGTGATCTTCGGTTCTGCCAATGGCATTGCTCTCCCGGCCTTCCCTGCTCCCTTTTCTTCATGCCGAGGCACCGTTGCCCATGCCCCTCACCACCAGCCCCGCCCACGAACTCGGCCACTTGCTTGCGCAGCACCCCATGGGCTGGTGGATGGCGGGCATGCTGGCGTCGGCCCTTCTGGCCCTGGCGGGTTTGGCCGGATTGCGCGGCCTGCGCCGCGCGGGCCCTCCGCTGCGCCGTTTTGTGCCGATAGAAGC
>NZ_JALEGG010000296.1 GCF_022763525.1 Acidovorax sp. | reverse complement strand
CTTGATTTTCTCCACGGCGTCGGCCAACCGATGCCGGAGACGCTGTCGGGGTTGCGCGCCTGGTTCGACCGTGTGCAGGCCCGGCCCTCCGCCGAAGTTTCGCTTTCGCCGGGATGGGAGCAGATCGGCATGCGGTTATGACCCTGCCCGTCGCAAGGGTGTCGAAAGGGCACCCTTGCGGCTGCGGCGCCCGGTGCGGGCGCAGGGCGTTCTTGCGCGTGCATCCGTTCCGCAAGCGTTGGCGTACGTTCGAAAGAGAGTGGTGGCGTAATTGCGACCGCCACACGCGCCACGCCAGCCCATGATCCATGGCGCGTGGAACACGCAAGCAACGTTATCGGAAGAAGGAAGTATGGTCATGTCACACGGCCAAGTGGGAACGGCGGCGCACCGGGCTTCGGACATCCGGGCGCTGGAGCAACGCATTGCCGAACTGACCGAAGAAGTACAGCGTCGCTCCTCGCACTGCACGCTGCTGCAGGCCGAATCCAAGCTGCTGCGCAACGTACATGGCCGGCTCGATACGAGTCAGCACAACAGCATGGAGCGAGCGGCGGAACTGGCCTCGCAGCTGCGCCGGCTTCGTGCGGATGACAGCGTCCGCGCTGCAACCCGGCCCTCCCGCATCTCCGCACTTCTGGCAGGGGAAGCGCACGAGGCGTGGTGCGAAATCGGCCAGTCCCAGCAACTGGCCGGACTTGCCAGGGAAGCCCAAACTGCTGAACAGCGCATGGCGCGTACGCAGCTTTGGGCCAGAGATCAGCTGCGCCGGATGGCAACCGCGCAGGCCGCCAGTCTCGAGGCCGTTTCCCAGAGTTGCAAGTCGAGCTACGAGCATGCCGAGCGGACCATCGCCTCCATGCGCAAGAGCCTGGATGACGCACGCCGCCGTCTGGCCGAGACACGCCGTCAGCTCAGCGCACTGCGAGCGCAAGCATCGTCTTGAGACTCAAGCCGCGGCTAGAAGCGGCGTAGTCAGCGTACTGGCAGGCGTTTGCAACGAAGGCGGTTTGGTGGGCCCACCAGGATTCGATGGATCGGCAGGACAGCCGATCCACGCGACCGGAGGGAGTCCGAAGGACTTGGGCCATGGAAGGCCCAAGCAACCTGGAACCAACCGCAAGCTGGCTTGTGCAGTAAACGATAATGTTGCTTCGCGGTAAACGTTTTTCCTTGCCAACAGGGGCGCTACTTGGCGCTACCCGCATGCACCCTTCCCTGACTTCCCAGCGTGTTAGTAAACTGAAAATGCAGCAAAGAGTCGGAAGAAAACCAATAGCGTACTCATCTATTTGTTGGGTTGCTATAGGCTGGATCCGGTGCCCGTAAAATATTGGGTAAGCGGATTAAATGGTTGATCTCACCTTTGCATGAGAGTGAGACAGACCGGCATCTCATCGGATTATCTGGTTGATGCTTCACCTACTGCTGGTGCATGTTTCCTTCGCTAATTCCAGCAAGAACCCCACACGCCTCAACTTCCCGGTCATCGTTGCAACTCGCTCTCAGTGAAACGAGTTGTTTCTCAAGCGCTTGCAGAGCGGTTATCTGCGACCGCACATGAGAGATGTGATCATCGAGCAAGGTGTTGACGGCGGTACAAGGCTGATGAGGGTCGTCCTGATAGCTCTGTAGTTCGTGAATCTCAGCCAGTGACAGGCCCAGGATTCTGCAGCGACGGATGAAGGCCAGCCCCTCACCATGCTTCTCGGTATAGACACGGTAACCGTTGTCCTGCCGATCAGGCGGCGGCAACAAGCCCTGCTGTTCATAGAAGCGGATCGTCTGTGTTTCGACCCCTACCAACTGCGCCAACTGACCAATGCGCATCAGCCTCCTCCCCAACGGATTCTTTACTCTATTGACCTTATAGTAGCTTTATAGTTTTAAATGGTACCACAACATTGTTCAAGTGGAGTCGTATCATGAGCAAATCCTGTGGTGGCGCCTGTGGCGGTGATGCAACGTCCGCAGCGGATACCGATATACAGGCCTCCTCCGAGGCGCCAGGGAGATGGGTCAGTGTTTATGCCGTGCCGAAGATGGACTGTCCATCAGAAGAACGAATGATTCGCCTAGCCCTGAACGGCTTTGAGGAGATTCGGGCGCTGTCCTTCGACTTGTCGAACCGCCGGCTGAAGGTCGTGCATGACGGCGAGGTCGAGCCCGTCACCTCGAAACTGAAGACCTTGGGGCTAGGCGCCTCGCTTCAGGAAACCGTCGCTGCAAATCCGGAGACCATCAAGGCCGCCGAGTTTTCGGCAGCTTCTGCTAAGCAAGAATCCGGGACCCTGCGCTGGTTGCTCGGCATCAATGCACTTCTGTTCGTGGTGGAAATGACTGCCGGTCTGATCGCCCGGTCCGCCGGCCTGATTGGAGAATCCCTGGACAATTTTGCCGATGCGGCGGTGTACGGGCTTGCCCTTTATGCGGTTGGACATAGCGTGAAAATGCAGGTACGTGCCGCGCATCTTGCTGGTGTACTGCAACTGATCTTGGCTGTGGGCGTGCTCGTAGAGGTGGTGAGACGCTTTGTATTCGGTAGTGAGCCTGAATCGCTGGTGATGATGGCTATCGCATTCGTCGCATTGATTGCCAATACCAGTTGTCTGCTGCTCATATCCAAACATCGGGAAGGCGGGGCGCACATGAAGGCAAGCTGGATATTCTCGGCCAACGACGTGGTGATCAACCTGGGGGTCATCACCGCCGGCGCCCTGGTCGCGTGGACCGGTTCCAATTATCCGGATCTGATTATCGGCACCATCGCGGGGGGCATTGTACTTAACGGTGCCAGACGCATTTTGGCGTTGAAGGGTTAAATAATGCTCATTATTGGCAAAAAGCTCTCGCCGTATGCCCTATTGTCCATATCGGGCCTGCTGGCAGCGTCTGATCAGGCTGTAAAGTGGCTGGTGCAGCAATCAATGGCCTATGGCGAGTATGTTTCGGTGACCCCGTTCTTTAACTGGGTGCACCTATGGAACACCGGTGCCGCATTCAGTCTTTTTGCGAATGGTGGAGGCTGGCAGCGCTACTTTTTTATCGGAATCGCGGTAGTGGTCTCGATTTTTCTGATCAAGCTGATCCTTGAAAATCGTCATAAAGGAGAAGCCATCGCTTACAGTCTTATCCTCGGTGGCGCCATGGGCAACCTGATTGACCGGGTCTTTCGCGGCTATGTTGTGGATTCCTTTGATTTCTATTGGCGAGACTGGCATTGGCCGGCCTTCAACCTGGCTGATATTGCAATTGTCCTCGGTGCCTTACTTTTCGTTTCCAGCAGCTTGTTGGGTAAAAAAGCAAACACCAATGCCGAGCCGGATGGATCTGACTGACACCTACGCCTATACAACACCATGACCGAACTTCCCGACAACATCCTTCACCTGCCGCAATACCAAGTACTGGGCTGCAAATCAACCGACGACGAAATGCACTTCCAGGTGGACGTGCCCGATCCCATCGCCTGCGAGGAATGCGGCGTGCAGGGTGAGTTCGTACGGTTCGGCAAGCGTGACGTTCCCTATCGTGATCTGCCCATCCACGGCAAGCGGGTCACTCTCTGGGTGGTCCGCCGCCGATACACCTGCCGGGCCTGCAAGACAACATTCAGGCCCCAGCTACCGGAGATGGT
>NZ_JALEGG010000295.1 GCF_022763525.1 Acidovorax sp. | reverse complement strand
GGCAACGCGGCGGGCGTGTACAGGGTGATCTCCGCGTCTCCAAACGGCCAACGCTGGGTGCGCCAGGTCCCGCCTAGCTCGGCGCCGCGGCGGCCCGGCTTGCGCAGCGGCAGGGGCGTGCCAAAGACGCGGTAGGCCGCGCGCACGGCCAGCGCGGGCCACAGCCGCTGCGCCGTGCCCAGGGCCAGGCGCACCAGCCGCATGCCCGGGCTTTCGCCGTAGTAGCGGCCGGTGGTGTGCAAGGGGGTGGTGATGGAAGAGGTCATCGCAAGCTCCAGAAACGGGGTGTGGGGAGAACGAAGCGCGGGCAGGGTCAATAGAAGACCCAGTCGCGGTTGCTGCGCGGCAGGCCCGCCATCGCACGCCACAGCCCTGCGGCGATGCGGGCCAAGGCGGCCACCAGTGCGAAAGCCAAAACGGCGATCAGGAAGATCAACATGGTGTTTCCTTTCTTCGCACGATTGTGCGAAATTAGGGCGGAAAAATGAGCCAGACGCGTCCGTGCCGAAAAGTGCGCCAGGCTCAGCGGGGAAGGTAGCTTTGTTTGAGGCGGGCCCAGGACGCCTCGGTGCGCTGCACGGCCTGCGGATCGCGCAAGAAGCGAACGTCGTGCAGCAGGCCCATGATGGTGGCGTAGATCTCGCCCACCAACTGCTCGGGCGGCGTGTCCGGTGCCAGGTGGCCCGCCTCGATGGCCTGCACCACCGTGCGGCGCAGCGCGGCGCGCCAGCGGGTGATCTCGCTGTGCAGCAGGTCGCGCAGCTCGCCGTCGCGGTCGTCCAGCTCGAAGGCACCGGCGGTGTAGATGCAGCCGGTGAAAGCCTCCACGTCCCGCGTGCGGGCGATCCAGCGGCGCACGATCTCGTCCAGGCGCGGCAAGCCCTTGGGCTGCTGCATTGCGGGCACGAATACGTCGGCCAGGAAGCGGCGGCCGAACTCCTCGATCACGGCCTTCTGCAGCGCCTCGCGCGAACCCGCGCGGGAGAACACGCCGCTCTTGGAAAGCCCCACGCGATCGGCCACGGCCTGCAGCGTGATCGACTCCAGTCCCTCGGCCGCAGCCAGGTCCAGCGCGGCGCCCACGATGGCGGCGCGCGTGAGCTCGGCTTTTTGCGTCTTGGCGTCCATGAGGCGAAATTTAGCACACTTGTGCTAAATTCAAATCACCCTGTCGCAGACATGGGCGGAGGTGTGGGCATATTGTGCAAACGTATCGCCAAGCCTTTACCAACCGTCCAGGAACCCTCCGAAAGCCCATGAAAAAGCAAGAACGAGACGACCTCCTCCAGCGCCTGCAGGCCCGCTTTGCGCGCCATCCCCACCGGCATGCAGGCATCGCCTGGGAGCAGGTGGCGGCCCGCCTCGATGCCAACCCCACAGCGCTCGAGGTGCTCGCGAGGATGGAGTCTTCTGGCGGTGAGCCGGACGTGCTGGGCCGCGACGAGGCCAGCGGCCAATACCTCTTTTGCGACTGCTCCGCAGAAAGCCCGGCGGAGCGCCGAAGCCTTTGCTATGACCGCGCGGCATGGGACGCGCGCAAGGAGGCCAAGCCCCAAGGCAGCGCCGCCGAAGCCGCTGCAGAGATGGGCGTCGAATTGCTGGATGAAGCGCAATACCGCGCCCTGCAGGCCCTGGGCGAGTTCGATCTGAAAACCTCCAGCTGGCTGGCCACGCCCGCGGACGTGCGCGCGCTGGGAGGCGCCCTGTTTGGAGACCGCCGCTACGGGCGCGTGTTCGTGTACCACAACGGCGCGCAGTCGTACTACGCGGCGCGGGGTTTTCGGGGGCTGTTGCGGGTCTGATCGCCCGTGCCCGGCGGGCTTGGGCCGGGAGTCAGCCCAGGCGGCTTTCGTCGTCTGGCGGGGTCTCGCGCTGCCCCGGAGGCGGGTCCAGCGGCCTGCGGGTGCGGGGCCACCAGCTTTCGATGCGGTCGGCCGCCCAGTCCTTGCCGCCCAGGCCGAACGCCAGCGCAATGGCAAACACCACCCCGCCCAGGATGATCAGGAAGCTCTGCCGCACGATGCTGCCGCCCACCTGCAACTGGTCCAGCGCAATGAGCACCACGAACACCACAATGGCGTACTGCGCCACGCTGCCCAGCAGCGCCGCGTCGGGCAGCTTCAGGCGCCGGCAGTAGGCCGTAACAGTGTTGCCCACGAACCGCGCAAAGTAGGCACCAAAGGCCAGCACCAGCAGGGCGATGAACACATTGGGCAGGAACCACACCACGCGGCTGAGCAAGGCGGTGACGTAGCTCAGCCCCAGGCCGTTGAAGGCCACCAGCAGCGCTGCCAGCAGCACCAGCCAGTACACCAGCAAGCCGAAGATGGAGGTGGTGTCGCCCTCCATGCCGCCCTGGCGCAAGAAGCCGTCCAGGCCGGCGCGCTCGGTGAGCACCTTGAAGTTGATCGCGCGCAGGCCGCGGGTGACGGCGAAGCGGGCCGCCTTGGCCAGCAGCCAGCCGCCCAGCACGACCAGCAGGGCGATCAGGACGCGCGGCAGAAAAGCGCCCACCTGGAAGAGCATGGCGCGCGCCGGTTCCAGGTGAATTCCGATGTTGTCCATGGATGTCTCTCGGTTGAAAAGGGGTATGGCTGCGTGCCCCGAGGTTTCAGGAGGCGCCAGCGGCGCCGATCAGCGCGAGGATGCCCTGCAGCGGCACCTGAACCCAGTCCGCGCGGTTGTTCAGCTCGTAGCGCAATTCGTACAGCGCCTTTTCCAGCTCGAAGAGGCGCAGCAGTGCGTCCGCGCCTTCGCGTTCGTGTCCGCTGGCGCGGGCGGTGGCGCCGGCATAGGCCTCCAGAAATGCCGTGCGCGTGGCTTGCTCCCATTGCTGGACGGCCGCGTCCAGGCGCAGCAGTTCTTCGGTGCTTTGCGAGGCGTGCTTGAGTGCGGCCCAGCGCGCATAGTTGAACGAGCGCAGCATGCCCGCCACATCGCGCAGCGCCGAGCCCTTGGCGCGCCGCTCTTCGAAGCTTCGGCCGGGTTCGCCCTCGAAGTCGATGATGACGAAGTCATTGCCCGCCACCAGCACCTGGCCCAGGTGGTAGTCGCCGTGGTAGCGGGTCTTGACGCCGCCGGCCTGCAATGCCGCAGGGTCATTCGCAGCAGCCTCGATGCGTTCGAGCACGGCCGGGCGCCGCGCCAGCACGGCCTGTGCGTCTGCCTGGGTGGCCGGGGGCAAGTCAGCCAGGCGGCGCTCCAGCAGCGCCAGCGTCTCGCCCGCTTCGGTGGCGGCGCGCACCCGGTAGGCCTGCAGGTCCTGCGCAGTGAGCGGTTCGGGGTCGAACGACGGGTAGCCGGTGCGCAGCGCCAGCGCGCGGTGCAGCTCGGCCGTGCGCCGGCCCAGCATGGCGGCCAGCTCCAGGTAGCCTCCGTGCACATCCGCAGGAGGTTCGTCGGGCGACAGACGGATGTCTTCCAGGAACCGCTCCAGGTAGCCCAGTGTGTAGTCCCAGCCATCGCCCTGGTTGGCCACGTACGACTGCACCAGCGCCAGTGTCATCTGCGTTCCGTCGTGCGCCGTGTACTCGAGCGCGCCCGCCACGGGCACGCAGTGCGGGTAGCGCGCCACCTCGGTCAGGAACCGGCCCACTTCCAGCTCAGGGTTCACGCCCGGGCGCAGTCGCCGGTAGCCCTTGAGGAACAGGCTCTCGCCCAGGGTGACCACGGTGTTGCTGCTTTGCGCCCCGGGGCGGCTCACGGGCAGCTCGTCCAGGTCCTGCGCCAGGCCTGCGAATGCCGACGTGGGCCGAAAGCGCAGCACGCCACGTTCGGTCGCCACCTCGCGGTTGGCGCCGATGGCGCGGACCACCGCGCGGCAGAACACCTCGTCGTGGAAGGCGTCGCCCATCACGCCCACATTGGCCTGCTGGCGGATGCGCGCCAGGCCGCCGGGACTCAGGCGCTTGAGCCGCTCCTCATCGGTTTCTTCCCAGGCCAGCGCCAGCGGCACGAAGTAGGCGGCGCTCTCCTGAGGGCCCTCAATGGACAGGAGGGGCAGCATCCATTCGTGGCCCGCTTCAGTCCACACCGCGTGGTCGTCGATGCGTGCCCGCCGCACGGCTTGACCCTTGGCCGCGTACCAGCGCTGCAACTCCAGGTAGCGGGGCAGCGTGTCGGTTTCGAACTGGGCGCGCATGCGCTCGGCCATCCCGATGCGCCAGGGCATCACGCGGTCGCGGAAGAAGCTGGTCCACCCGTCGAAGAGCACCAGCACCGGGCGCTCCTGCAGGTCCAGCCCGTCCTGGTGCCAGGGCGGGATCACTGCCTCCGCCGACAGGCGGAACCAGTAAAAGCCGTAAGAGGGCAGGGTGAGCAGGTAAGGCAGGTCGCCGATGGGCGGGAAGGTCACCCGCCCGAGCATCTCCACCGGTGCGCGGCCCTTGTAGGCCGACAGGTCCAGTTCCACCGGCTGCGCCGCGCGCGAGAGGTTGAACACGGTGAGGATCACGTCGTCCTCGTACTCGCTCAGGTAGGCGAGGATCTTGCGGTTGCCGGGCTTGAGGAAGGTGCGCTTGCCCCGCCCGAAGGCATGGCTGGTCTTGCGCACGGCGAGCATGCGGCGCGTCCAGTTCAGCAGCGAGCTCTGGTCGCGCGCCTGTGTTTCCACGTTCAGCGCCTCGTAGCCGTACATCGCATCCATGATGGGTTGCAGGTACAGGCGTTGCGGGTCCGCGCGCGAGAATCCGGCGTTGCGGTCGGGGCTCCATTGCATGGGCGTGCGCACGCCGTTGCGGTCGCCCACGAACACGTTGTCGCCCATGCCGATCTCGTCGCCGTAGTAAATGATCGGCGAGCCCGGCATGGACAGCAGCATGCTCTTCATGAGCTTCACGCGGTCGAGATCGTTTTCCATCAGCGGGGCGAGCCGGCGCCGTATCCCTAAGTTGATGCGCGCGCGGGGGTCGGCCGCGTACATGCTGTACATGTAGTCGCGCTCCTTGCTGGTCACCATCTCCAGCGTCAGCTCGTCGTGGTTGCGCAGGAAGATGGCCCATTGGCAACCCTCGGGGATCTCGGGCGTCTGCTGCAGGATCTCGACGATGGGGTGACGGTCTTCCTGCGCGATGGCCATGTACATGCGCGGCATCAGCGGGAAGTGGTAGGCCATGTGGCACTCGTCGCCATCGCCAAAATACTCGCGCACATCCTCGGGCCACATGTTGGCTTCGGCCAGCAGGAAGCGGTTCTTGTACTCGGCGTCGATGGCCGCGCGCAGTTTCTTGATCACGGCGTGCGTTTCGGGCAGGTTCTCGTTGCTCGTGCCGTCGCGCTCCACCAGGTAGGGAATCGCATCCAGTCGGAAGCCGTCCACGCCCATGTCCAGCCAGAAGCGCATGGTCTTGAACACGGCCTCCAGCACGGCCGGGTTGTCGAAGTTCAGGTCGGGCTGGTGGCTGAAGAAGCGGTGCCAGTAGTAGGCCTTGGCCACCGGATCCCAGCTCCAGTTCGACGTCTCGGTGTCGGTGAAGATGATGCGCGTGCCCTGGTAGATCTGGTCGGTGTCGCTCCACACGTAGAAGTCGCGCTCGGGCGAGCCGGGCGGCGCGCGGCGTGCGGCCTGGAACCAGGGATGGTCCGACGACGTGTGGTTGATGACCAGCTCGGTGATCACGCGCAGCCCGCGCTCGTGCGCCGCGTTGAGCATTTCGCGGAAATCCTGGAGCGTGCCGTACTGGGGGTGCACGTCTTCGTATTCGGAAATGTCGTAGCCATCGTCGCGCAGCGGCGAGGGGTAGAACGGCATCAACCAGATGGTGTTGACGCCCAGCTCCTTCACGTAGTCCAGCTTGGCCGTCACCCCCTTGAAGTCACCCACGCCGTCGTTGTTGCTGTCGAAGAACGCCTTCACGTTGAGCTGGTAGATCACCGCATCCCGGTACCACAGTGGATCGTCGCTGGTGTCGATCTCGGGATTCTCGGGCGTGATGCCGGGCGCAGGCTCGGGCAGCGCACCGGCAGGCCCTCCAGGGAGCGCGCCCGGAGGGGCGTCCGCGGGCGCCTGGTGGGGTGGTGGAGCGAGAAGAGCGTTCATGGTCATTCGTCGGCCGTTGGTTTTGGGGTGCGCAGCGTTCGCGTGTCCGGGTGCCGCCGGGGCTCACTCGAAGTAGTCAAAGTCGTGTTCGCTGCGCACCCGGCGGCGCACCACGAACACATGGGCTGGCATGCGGTGCGGGTCGAGCTGCACGAAATGCCAATCGCCCTGCCACACAAAGCGCTGGTGGCTCAACTGGTCGTGCATCTGCCATGGTGCGCCTTCGGCACCTTCGCCACCCTCGCCATTGACCCACGCGGCGCTCAGGTTCACCCAGCCCGACTGGACGTGGTGCGCGTCCAGGTTCACCACCGTGACCACGGTGTTGCCCCCGTCCCGCGAGCGCTTGGCATACGCGATGAGCGCCGGGTTGTCGATCTGCAGGAAACGCAGGCTGTCGTTGGCGTGCAGGGCCGGGTTCTCGCGCCGGATGCGGTTGACGTGTGCGATGAAGCTGGAGAGGTTGCCGGGCCGTTCGTAGTCCCATTGGCGAATCTGGTACTTCTCGGAATGCAGGTACTCCTCGCTGCCGGGCTCCCGCGGCAAGTGCTCCAGCAGTTCGTAGGCCGGTCCATAAATGCCGTAGCTGGCCGACAGCGTGGCCGCCAGGACGAGGCGCGACATGAACACCGCGGGCTCTCCGCCCTGCAGATGCTCATGCAGGATGTCTGGCGTGTTGGGCCACACGTTGGGTCGGAAGTACTCCTTGCCCGGCCCGTGGGCCAGTTCGGTGAAGTACTCGACCAGCTCCTCCTTGGTGTTGCGCCAGGTGTAGTAGGTGTACGACTGCGTGAAGCCTCGCTTGGCCAGCCCGTGCATCACCTTCGGCCGGGTGAACGCCTCGGCCAGGAAGATCACATCGGGGTGCGCGCGCTGCAGTTCGGTGATCACCCATT
>NZ_JALEGG010000294.1 GCF_022763525.1 Acidovorax sp. | reverse complement strand
CTTCGCCGCCGAACTTGGCGGACAGCACCGTGGCGATGGCTGCCGTCAGCGTCGTCTTGCCATGGTCCACGTGGCCGATCGTGCCCACGTTGACGTGAGGCTTGGTGCGCTCGAACTTTCCTTTTGCCATTTTTCCGACTCCGAAAAAAATCAATACCAATACAACAGGATCTCGGCGCAACCAGAATCGGACGCACCTGAAAGTGGTGCCCATGGCGGGAATCGGACCCGCGACCTCTCCCTTACCAAGGGAGTGCTCTACCACTGAGCCACATGGGCAACTTGACGCCACTCACGCAACGCCAAAATTTCAAACTCAAACAACCAGCACGACGAGCAATGGAGCGGGAGACGGGAATCGAACCCGCGTCATTAGCTTGGAAGGCTAGGGTTCTACCATTGAACTACTCCCGCATCGGCAACAGCCTTTGCGCGCCCAGTCCTGTTTTACACAGAACCGAACTTCACCACACCATCACAACACTCACTGGTGGAGGGGACTGGATTCGAACCAGTGTAGGCGTAAGCCAACAGATTTACAGTCTGCCCCCTTTAGCCACTCGGGCACCCCTCCGGAGAATTTCGAATTGTAGCACCAAATTTTTACAGACCCGAAGAATTTCCCGAAGACTAGAACTAACAGGAACAGCTTCGCTGGTGCGGCTGGCGGGGATCGAACCCACGACCCTTGGCTTCGGAGGCCAATACTCTATCCACTGAGCTACAGCCGCACATCTCAACTGGCGCAGCCTTGCATTATCGCACGCAACTCCTACCGCCGCGCCGCACAGGCTGCATCCAGCCGAATTCTCGCCGCCCGCGAAGACCAGGACTCATTAGGCCGCCCCTCCCCCACCAAGGGGCAACGACAGCCCCAGTCCCATCAGGAAAGCATCCGTTGCAGCCCCACCCACCCGGACGAGATCGAACTTGCCACCGCCAAGAATCCAGTTCCGAATCAACCCATCGAACAAGGCATGCAGCCCAATAGCAGCCTCCATAGCACCCAACGGCAACACAATTTTTTGACACTGTGCTGCCAGCTCGAAATCGCCCGCCAACTGCCGGGTGAAGGCCTCCGAAGCCGCCACGTGGCGATCGCGCACCCCCACGAGTTCTCCCACGTATTCCACCCGATAGAGCGCAATCTCAAACACCCTGCGGGTCCGCTCATCGGAAGCCACACTGCGCAATACCAAGCCCATCACTGCACGCAACCGCTGAACCGGGTCCGGGCAAGTGCTGGCTGCGAACTCACCAAATCCACGCTCCAAAGGCAGGGTGACGCGCTCCATCATGGCGTTGAACAGATCGACCTTGTCCTTGAAGTGCCAATAGATGGCCCCGCGCGTTGCACCCGCGGCTTGGGCAATGTCACTCAGCGAGGCACGCGAAAGCCCTTTCTCGCTAAAGACAAGCTCCGCAGCATCCAACAGCCCGTTGCGGGTAGCAATTGCATCCTCCTTGGTCCGACGCGCCATCGTGTTTCGCCTCCTTTGATTTAGTTATGACCTACCCCACACAATCCAAGCGCTAGCGAGGAAGAGGAGTAATTATACATTCATGTTTGTATGTATAATTGCACACCCAATTTGTCGGGCTTTGGCATACAGCACCTGCAGGGCCATGAGCCTGCCCCTACAACCCAACTCCTTGACGCCCATCAAAAGGATCCTCATGCCCCACCTGCGCGTTGCGTTCAAGTCCTCACCTTTTCAATCTGCCCCCCAGCGGGGCAACCTGCCCACGCTGGCGACAGTAGCCATCGCTTCCGTCCTGGCACTGGCCGGGTGCGGCAAAACCGACGGTCAACCTGCAGCGGGCGCACAACCGGCCCCCCAGGTAGAGGTGGGGGTCGTGACGGCAACACCGGGCGACGTGGGGTTGATGACCGAGCTGCCGGGGCGGGTGGAGGCCTCGCGGGTCGCCCAAGTCCGGGCGCGTGCCGCGGGCATCCTGCAGCAACGCCTCTTCAAGGAAGGTACCGACGTCAAGGCTGGGCAGCCCTTGTTCCGCATTGATGCTGCCCCCTACACTGCGGCGTTCGAAAGTGCCCGCGCCAGCCTCGCGAAGGCGCAAGCCAACCTCGCTCAGGCCAGCGCGCAGGTGGAGCGCTACCGCCCGCTCGTGGGCGCCAATGCCATCAGCAAGCAAGATTTCGTGAACGCCGAGGCCGCTGAGAAGCAGGCGCTGGCCGATGTGGCCGCGGCCAAAGCGGCGGTGCGCACTGCCGAAATCAACCTGGGCTATGCGAGCGTGACCTCGCCCATTGCCGGCCGCATCGGGCGTGCTCTGGTGACCGAAGGAGCCTTGGTGGGGCAAGGCGAAGCCACTCCGCTGGCCGTAGTCCAGCAAATCGACCCGGTGTACGTGAACTTCACGCAGTCCGCCACCGATGTGTTCCAGCTGCGTCGTGCCATGGAAAGCGGTCAGTTCAAGCGCGCTGGCAGCACAGAAGCCGCCAGCGTCAAACTGGTGCTGGGCGACGGTTCGGAATATGCGCAGCCCGGCAAGCTGCTCTTCACCGACCTTTCCGTGGACTCCACCACGGGCCAGGTCACGCTCCGTGCGGAGGTTCCCAATCCCAAGGGCGAGTTGCTGCCGGGCCTGTACGTTCGGGTGCGCATTGAACAGGCCCAGGCCAGCAATGCCATCACGCTTCCCCAGCAAGCGGTGACGCGCACCCAGCAAGGCGACACGGTCAGCGTGGTGGGTGAAGACGGCAAGGTATCGCAACGCCCCATCAAGGTCAGCGCCGCGCAGAACAACCGGTGGGTCGTGCTGGAAGGGTTGCAGGCAGGCGAGAAAGTGATGGTGGACGGCTTCCAGAAGGTGCAGATGCTCCCGCCGGGTACCCCCGTGAAGCCGGTCCCGTGGCAGGCACCTGGTGCCGCCCCCAGCGGTGCTGCGACATCGGCGCCAGCACCAACCCCAGCGCCCCCAGCATCGGCCGCCTCCGCGCCCAAGGCATAAGAGGCAGCTCGAAATGGCCAAGTTTTTCATTGACCGTCCCATCTTTGCATGGGTAATCGCGCTGTTCATCATGGTGATGGGCGGCGTGGCGATCACGCAGTTGCCCATCGCCCAATACCCCCCCGTTGCACCGCCATCCATCGTCATCAACGCGGCCTATCCCGGCGCTTCGGCGCAAACGCTGGAAGACAGCGTGCTGTCGGTGATCGAACGCGAAATGAATGGCTCGCCCGGGCTGATCTACATGGAATCCGTCGCGCAGGCCGACGGCTCCGGCAGCATCACGCTGAGCTTCCAGCCGGGCACCAATGCCGACCTCGCCCAGGTCGATGTGCAGAACCGGCTCTCGCGAGCCACGCCACGCCTGCCCTCGGCCGTGACGCAGCAAGGCGTGCGTGTGGACAAGTCGCGCTCCAACTTCCTGCTGTTCACCATGCTCTCGTCCACCAATCCGGCCACGGACACGGTGGCGCTGGGCGACTACGCATCGCGCAACGTGGTGCCCGAACTGCAGCGCCTGAAAGGCATTGGCCAGGCCCAGCTGTTCGGTACCGAGCGTGCCATGCGCATCTGGATCGACCCGGCCAAGATGGTGAGCTTCAACCTCTCGGCGGCCGAGATCACGGCCGCCATCCGCGCGCAGAACGCGCAGGTGGCCAGCGGCACCATCGGCGACCTGCCCAATGTGGCAGGCCAAGGCATCGCTGCGACGGTGGTGGTCAACGGACAGCTCTCCAGCGTGGAGCAATTCGGCAACATCGTCCTGCGCGCCAACACCGATGGCTCGACGGTCCGTATCAAGGATGTGGCGCGTGTGGAACTGGGCGGCCAGGCCTATGCCACCGCCGCACGCCTGAACGGCAAGCCCGCCGTGGGTATCGGCGTCCAGCTGTCCCCCAGTGGCAACGCCCTCGAAGCCGCCAAGGCCGTGCGCGCCAAGATGGATGAACTCTCGCGCTACTTCCCCGAAGGCATGAGCTGGAGCATTCCCTACGACAGCTCCCGCTTCGTGGACATCTCCATCACCCAGGTGGCCAAGACGCTGCTGGAAGCCGTGGCGCTGGTGTTCCTGGTGATGTTCCTGTTCCTGCAGAACTGGCGCTACACCATCATTCCGACCATCGTGGTGCCCATTGCGCTGCTGGGCACGTTCGCCACACTGCTTGCGCTGGGTTTCTCGATCAACGTGCTGACCATGTTCGGCATGGTGCTGGTGATCGGCATCGTGGTGGACGACGCCATCGTGGTGGTGGAGAACGTCGAGCGCATCATGAGCGAGGAAGGACTCTCGCCGCTCGAGGCCACGCGTAAGGCCATGCGGCAGATCTCGGGTGCCATCATCGGCGTGACGGTGGTGCTGATCTCGGTGTTCGTGCCTCTGGCGTTCTTTGCGGGCTCCACCGGCAACATCTACCGCCAGTTCTCGGCAGTGATGGTGGCATCCATCGCTTTTTCGGCCTTCATGGCGCTGTCGCTCACCCCGGCACTGTGCGCGACGCTGCTCAAGCCCGTGGAAGCCGGCCACCACCATGAAAAGCGCGGCTTTTTCGGCTGGTTCAACCGCAGCTTCTCTCGCACGGCCAAGGGATACGAAGGCTTGGTTGCGCGCATGCTTCGGCGCGCAGCACGCTACCTCGTCATCTACGCCGCCATCATCGGCGCCGTGGCGGTGGTTTACATGCGCCTGCCCACATCGTTCCTGCCCAGCGAAGACCAGGGCAACATCATCGTCAACGTGCAGTTGCCACCGGGCGCGACACAGGAACGCACCCTGGCCGTGATGGAGCAGGTGGAAAGTTTCATCCTCAAGCAACCCGAAGTGCAGAGCATGGTGGGTGTGCTGGGGTTCAGTTTCTCCGGCCAAGGACAGAACGCCGCGCTCGCCTTTGTGACACTTAAAGACTGGAGCGAGCGCCACGGCCCCGGCCAGTCGGCTCAGGACGTTGCCAACCGCGCCTTCGGCGGCCTGATGGGCATCCGAGACGCCTTCATCTTCCCGCTGAGCCCGCCCCCCATTCCTGAGCTGGGCAATGCCAGCGGCTTCACGTTCCGCCTGCAGGACCGGGGCGGCGCCGGACACGAGGCGCTGGTGAAGGCGCGCAACCAACTGCTGGGCATGGCTGCGCAAAGCAAAGTGCTGACCCAGGTACGCCCGGATGGACTGGAAGACGCACCCCAGCTGCAGATCGACATCGACCGCGACAAGGCCAATGCGCTGGGCGTGCCGTTTGAAGCCATCAACTCCGCGCTGTCCACGGCACTGGGTTCGAGCTATGTGAACGACTTCCCGAACCAGGGGCGTCTGCAGCGCGTGGTCGTGCAGGCCGACGCGCCTGCACGCATGCAACCGGACGATCTGCTCAAGATCAACGCCGCCAACAGCCAAGGCAAGCCCGTGCCGTTGTCGGCGTTTGCCACCACCCGTTGGGTGAACGGCGCACAGCAGACCGTGCGGTACAACGGCTACCCCGCCATGCGGATTTCCGGCGCCCCAGCGCCTGGGTTCAGTACGGGCGCCGCCATGGCCGAGATGGAAAAGCTCGCTGGCCAGTTGCCCGCCGGTTTTGGTTTTGAATGGACAGGCCAGTCGCGTGAAGAGAAATTGGCTGGAGCCCAGTCGCTGATTCTCTACAGCTTCGCGATCCTGGCCGTGTTCCTGTGCCTGGCCGCGCTGTATGAAAGCTGGTCGATTCCGCTGGCCGTGATTCTGGTGGTACCGCTGGGTGTGCTGGGCGTGCTGCTGGCGACCCTGCTGCGCGGCTATGCCAACGATGTGTATTTCCAGGTGGGCCTGATCACCATCATCGGCCTGTCGGCCAAGAACGCCATCCTGATCATCGAATTTGCCAAGGACCTGCAGGCTCAGGGCAAGAGCGTGATCGAGTCCGCACTGGCGGCGGCGCACTTGCGGTTCCGCCCCATCGTGATGACCTCGATGGCGTTCGGCCTGGGCGTTCTGCCTCTGGCCATCGCGTCGGGAGCGGGCTCGGCCAGCCAGCGCGCCATTGGCACCGGCGTGCTGGGCGGAATGATCACCGGAACCGCATTGGCCGTGTTTTTCGTGCCCGTGTTCTTCGTGGTGGTCCGCAGCCTGTTCAAAGGCAGCGCGCGCCAGCAGGAAATGAACCGCCGCCATGCGGAGGAAGCAGGAGTTGGAACCCATGACTAAGTACCCGCGCACTGCGACTGCCTCGCTGTTAGCCACGGCCCTTCTGGTGGGCGGCTGTTCGTTCATTCCCGCGTACGAACGCCCTGCCGCGCCCGTGCCCGCGGTTTATGCGACGAGCGCCGCCAATGGGGTGACCGGGGCAGAGGGGACGAATGCGGCCAGCCTCTCTGCTGCGGCTACGGCGGCTCCGCTGCCCTGGCACGACTACTTTGCCGAGCCCCGGCTGCGCCGGCTCATCGAGACCGCGCTGGCCAACAACCGCGACCTGCGCATCGCCGTGCTCAACATTGAGCAGGCGCGCGCCACGTTCCAGGTCCGCCGCGCCGACCTGTATCCGGGGGTGGGCCTGGCGGCCAACGCCAGCCGCGCGCCGGCAGCCAGCACCGGCGATCTGACCAATTCGTTCAGCGTCGGGCTGGCCATCTCCGCGTGGGAGATCGACTTCTTTGGGCGCATCGCCAGCCTCAAGGAACAGGCCCTGGCCCAGTACCTCGCCACCGAGGAAGGCCGCAATGCCGCGCAGGTCAGCCTGGTGGCCGCCGTGGCCAACGGGTGGCTGAACCTGCTGGCCGATGAGGAACTGCTGGAGCTTTCCCGTCAGACACTGGCCTCGCGCGAGGAATCCGTGCGCCTGACGCGAATGCGGCTGGACGCTGGCGTGGCCTCCGAGCTCGACTTCCGTCAGGCCGAATCGCTGACGCAGGGCGCGCGGGCCACACTGGCCCAGCAGCAGCGCCAGCGAGCGCTGGACGAGAACGCGCTGGCGCTGCTGCTTGGGCAGTCGCTTCCCGAAGACATCCGCGGCACGCTCGCCGGCAGCCGGCTGGCGCAGGCGCCGGTCATGACCCCCCTGCCCGCAGGCCTGCCTTCCGAACTGCTCACCCGCCGCCCGGACATCCGCCAGGCAGAGCAGCAGCTGATCGCGGCCAACGCCAATATCGGCGCGGCCCGTGCGGCGTTTTTTCCCCGCATCTCACTCACGGCGCAAGCAGGCACCGCCAGCGGCGAGCTGTCGGGCCTGTTCAAGAACGGCTCCTGGGGCTTCACGCTCGCGCCGTCGCTGCTGCTACCCATCTTTGACGCGGGCCGCAACCAAGCCAACCTGGAGGGCGCGCAAGCCAGCCGAGGCGTTGCCATTGCCCAGTACGAAAAAGCCATCCAGACGGCTTTCCGCGAGGTTTCGGACGCCTTGGCCGGCCAGGCCACACTGCAGGATCAGGCCCAGGCGCAACAGATGCAAGCGCAGGCCGAGGCGGCACGCCTGCAGCTGGCGGACCTGCGCTACCGCAACGGTGTCTCCAGCTACCTGGACCTGCTGGATGCCCAGCGCTCGCTGTTCGCGGCCCAGCAAGCCTTGGTGCAAGTGAAACTGGCCCAGCTGCAAAACCAGGTGGCGCTTTACAAGGCCCTGGGTGAAGGGGGTGGCGAGGCAGCGACCGGGCGCGCCTCCTGATCGGACCCGGCGCGTGTCCCTGGCGTGAGCCCAGGGGCACCCGGTGCGCTTGCAATCCGGCAGGTTCTTCGCTGGAGCATCAAGTCCCCGGGCGGCAAAGACCCCGCAGATATAATTTAAGGTTGATTTCACATCCATGCCCCCGATAAACCTGAGGACGTCATGAGCGCCAACCACCACGAAGAAGCCCATACCGGCCCGATCAAAACCCCCAAGCAGTTGTTGATCGCGGTACTTTTCTCGTTTGTGATTCCGGTCTTTGCCATCATTGGCTTGGTCCTGTACGTCACCTCTGCCGACAAGCCCGCTGCCGGTGCCAGCAACCCGGAGAAAGCCGTGGCCGAGCGCATCCAGAAGGTGGGCATGGTCGAGATCCGCGATGCCAACCGGCCGCTGCGCGCCGGTGAAGAGGTCTACAAGGGCCAGTGCGCCGCCTGCCACGCCACGGGCGCTGCGGGGGCTCCCAAGTTTGGGGACGCAGGTGCCTGGTCTGCCCGCATTGCCACTGGCTTTGAAGCGCTGGTGCAGTCGGCGCTGAAGGGCAAGGGGGCCATGGCTCCCCAGGGCGGCGGCGATTTCAACGACACCGAGATTGCGCGTGCAGTGGCCCACATGGCCAATGCAGCAGGCGCCAAGTTTGCAGAACCTGCGGCACCCGCTGCAGCCAGCGCAGCCGCCGCCGCCCCGGCCGCGGCACCAGCGCCTGCGGCTGCTCCTGCCCCGGCGGCCGAAGCAGCACCTGCGGCGCCCACCGCTGCCGCAGCACCCGCAGTGGCCGCTGCCGGCGCCGGCGAGGCCCTGTACAAGCAAGCGTGCCAAGTGTGCCATGCTGCAGGCGTGGCAGGAGCCCCCAAGTTTGGCGACAAGGCAGCGTGGTCCGCACGCCTGCCAGCGGGCATGGATGCGCTTTTCAACAGCGTGGCCAAGGGCAAGGGCGCCATGCCTCCCCGGGGCGGCGCAGCCCAGGCATCGGATGCGGATCTGCGCGCTGCGGTCGAATTCATGACCGCCGCTGCCAAGTAAGCTCCAATCTCGCGGGACCCGCGGCATCGCTCCGCCTGGTACTGCTCCGCCAAAAGCCGGCCTGTGGGCCGGTTTTTTTATGGGCGGTGGCCGGCAGACAGGTCGCCGTTTCGTGCTGCTGACCGCCCCTCGTCCTGCGCCCGCTGATGGGGGCTCACAACGAAGCCGTAGCGCTGCGGCAACTCGGCGGCGACCACTTCACGGGGCATCCAACGCCCTGCTTCCAACGCTTCGGCGGCCAAGGGGACATCCAATGTGTGCAGCAGGCCGATTCCGAGCGCCGACGTGAGGTAGACGCGACCTTCGGCGTCCACCAGGCATTCCTGCACCGCCACACTGCGCCCGGTGTGCGAGACGGCGGACCCATCCGCCTGAAGGCGCCAGACCCAAGGTGTGGCTTCCAGTTCCACATACACCCGCTGCGGCCCGTTCTGAAAGAACCACCGCCCCTGGGCGTCGGCCTCGTAGTTGCGAGCGATGAAACCGATCAGCTTTTCGTGCTGCAGCAGCGAACCCTTGCTGTGCGGGAAGGGCCCGGCGCGCTGCACCTCGTCGTCACGCAGGTACCAATGGCCCCGCGCATCCAGGCCGAGCCAGCCGTAGCAGTCGGGCACATTGGGCCACTTGGCGATGGCCTGCTTGACGATGTCATCCATGCGGCGATTGTGCGCCTGCAGCGGCGATTGCCCCCACCTGCTCCGCCAGCCACCCTCCCACGGCGTCGGGCATGGCGCGCACATGGCCCGGGGGCCGGCCATGGGCAAAGCCGACATGCCCTCCGTGGGCGGGTTGCCACAGGGTGACGTATCGGTTGCCGACTTCGTGGGACCGGGGGAGGCTGGCGGCCGGCACGAACGGATCGTTGCGCGCATTGACGACCAGCGCCGGGATGCGGATGCGGTGCAGCACCGGCTTGGCAGAAGCCCTCTGCCAGTAATCCTCGGTGTCGCGAAACCCGTGCAGCGGCGCTGTGAACACGTTGTCGAACGCATACAGGTCCCGCGCGGCCAGCAGGGCGTGGCGGTCAAACAGCCCCGGGTGCTGCGCCAGCTTGCCAAGCGCCTTGGGCACCAGGGTGCGCATGAACATGCGGGTATAGATCTGCCGGTTGAAGCCACGCCCAATGGCATGCCCGCCGGCGGCGAGGTCAATGGGCGAGCACACGGCGGCCACGGCATCCGCGTCGCGTGCGGCCAGCTCGCCCACTTCGCCCGCCCAGCGCAGGAGGGCGTTTCCACCCAGCGAAACACCCGCCGCCACCAACGGCCCCGGATGCGACGCGCGCAGGCGTTGCAGCATCCAACCGATCTCCGCGTGGTCGCCCGAATGGTAGGCGCGGGGCGCACGGTTGATCTCGCCGCTGCAGCCACGGAAATGGGGCAAGGCGCAGGCCCAGCCTTGCTCGCGCGCCCAATCGGCAAACGCCTCGCAGTAATGGCTGCGCGATGAACCCTCCAGCCCATGGAAGACCACCAGCAGCGGCCGTTGCGCTGCGGGCGGCAGGGGTGCGTCGTCTTCCAGAAAATCCACATCCACAAAATCGCCGTCGGGTGTGTCCCAACGCTCCCGGCGGTACCGGGGCCGAGGGCCGAACACGCGGCGGGAAGCCAGAGCTGGCCAGATCGTCTGGAGCTGCCCCCCGGGCAACCACCGTGGCGCTACATATTTCATAGCTGTTTGCGCTTGCCTATCAAGCGCCAGAGGCAAAAATATGCCCCAACAAGAAATCCCTGGCCAGTCATCAGTGCAGCACAGGCCGCTGCGCAGGGGCCGTCGACGCATCGGGGGCGCCGCCGGGGCTCGCGTGGTGTGCCACCAGGCGCCAGCCCTCCGGGGTCTTGTGGTAAACGTTGGTGGCCAGCACCACGGCCTGGTGCAACCCATCGGGCAGCATCACCTCCACTTGCTCCACCACACTGTGCACGGCGCTGGTGAGCGCCACCACGCGATGGACCTGCATGGGCCGTGCACGCACGGTGCCGTGCGAAAACATGGCCTCGAACGCGGCGCGGATGGCCCCGGCGCCCAGCAGCCGGGGACCGCCGGGATGCACACAGACGATGTCGTCGTCCTCCGCCCAGCAAGCCATCAGCAGTTCGATGTCGCCGCGCTGCAAGGCGTCGTAGAACGCGGCCTCGGTTTCGTCCGAGGACCCGCCGAGGTTGGCGGCGCTGGAGCTTGAACGGGGCATGGTGGGCGAGGGATGGAATGTCGGGATTCAAAAGAGGCGGCATGCCGGCCATGCGGCCCGCATGGCGACGCCCGCTATTGTGCGGCGATTGTGAGGCCATCCCCAAAGTCGTGCCGCGCGTGCGGAAAGTGAGGCCGGGTGCGCCACTTGTTGCAGAATCTGGCGCACCAAGGCCCGCCGCACTCCGGGGCGGGTCCCTTCTGTTTTGCAATCCACCTGGCGTACCCATCATGATCCGACGAATTCTTGCTCTCCTGGCCGTCGCGCTCACACTGACCGGCTGCGGCTACAACGACTTCCAACGGCTGGACGAGCAGTCCAAGGCCGCGTGGAGCGAGGTTCTCAACCAGTACCAGCGCCGGGCGGACCTGGTGCCCAACATCGTCGCCACCGTGAAGGGCGAGGCAGACTTTGAGCAGGAAACGCTTACCCGCGTAGTCGAGGCGCGGGCCAAGGCCACGGCGATCCAGGTCACGCCCGAGACGCTGAACAACCCCGAGGCATTCAACAAGTTCCAGCAGGCGCAGGGCGAGCTGTCGGGCGCGCTGTCGCGGCTGATGGCGGTTTCCGAACGCTACCCCACGCTGCAGGCCAACCAGGGTTTCCGCGACCTGCGCGTGACGCTGGAGGGCACGGAGAACCGCATCACCGTCGCGCGCAACCGCTACATCCAGACCGTGCAGGAGTACAACGTGCTCGCGCGCAGCTTCCCCACCAACCTGACCGCCATGGCGTTCAGCTACGCCCCCAAGCCCAGCTTCACCGTGGCGAATGAGGCCCAGATCTCCACGCCGCCCACGGTGGATTTCTCTGCCTCCAAGCCCCGTCCTTGACCGCCTGGCGGCCGCTCCCACGTCAAAGGAAAACATGCCTCTTGCGCTGATCCATCAAGCGCTGGCAGCTATTTTATTGATAGCATTTGCCTTGCCGTGGGCGCGTGCCGACGGCGGTGTGCTGCCGATCCCCCCGCTCACCGGCCTCGTCATCGACCAGACCGGCACCCTTTCCGCGCCCGACAAGGCGGCACTTGAAGCACAACTCCAATCCCTGGAACGCACGCGAGGCGCTCAGGTCGTGGTGCTGATGGTGCCCACGACCGCTCCCGAGGACATTGCCGCCTTCGCCAACCGCGTCGGCAACGCCTGGAAGATCGGCCGGCGCGACGTGGGAGACGGGGTGCTCGTGATCGTCGCCAAGAACGACCGCAAGATGCGCATTGAGGTGGCCAAGGCACTGGAAGGCGCCGTGCCCGACATCGCGGCGGCGCGCATCATCGACGAGACCATGAAGCCGCGCTTCCGGCAAGGCGACTTTGCAGGGGGACTGAGCGCGGCCGTCACGCAACTCTCGGCGCGGATTGCCGGTGAGGCATTGCCCGCTCCGGACTCCACCAGCACCTCCCAGAACGCCGGCTCCGACAGCCAGGAAGGTTTCGATTGGACGGATCTCGCCGTCTTCCTCTTCTTCGGCGTGATTGTGGCCGGGCCCGTGGTGCGAGGCATTTTTGGCGCCGGCCTGGGCGGCCTTCTGATGGGCGGCGGGGTGGGGTTTCTCGCGTTCGCGGTCACCTCCAGTGTGCTGGTGGCGGGCGGTGCCGGTTTGGCCGCCCTGCTCTACACCTGGATCATCAGCGGCTCCACCGCCCGCAGCGGCTACTCCCGAGCCGGCCGGGGCGGCGGCGCGTCGGGGGGCTGGGGAACCGGCGGCGGCTGGGGCGGCGGCAGCAGCGGCAGTGGTGGCGGCGGATTCAGCTCCGGCGGCGGCGGAGATTTTGGCGGCGGTGGCGCCTCCGGAGACTGGTGACCATGGACCCAAGCGCAGCAACGAAGGGATCTCTTTGGGGCCTGCCGGCCGCACTCTGGCGGCTGGCTCGCCACCGTTGGCAAGAATCACGAACGCGGCGCGCGTTGCCAGACGACGCCCTGCTGCGCCTGGGCGCACGGGTGGCCGCCAGCGAGCAGCTGCACACGGGCCAGATCCGCATCGTGGCCGAAAGCGCCCTGCCCTGGAGCTACCTTCGCCGCCAGGCCAGCGCACGCGAGCGCGCCATCATGCTCTTCAGCAAGTACCGGGTGTGGGACACCGAGCACAACAATGGCGTGCTCATCTACCTGTTGATGCCCGAACACGCTATCGAGATCGTGGCCGACCGGGGCCTTGCCCGGCGCGTGGCCCCGGACGAATGGCGCGACGTGATTGCGCTCATGGCCACCCATTTCCGCCGCTTCGACTATGAAGAAGGTGTAGCGCAAGCCATCGAGGCCGTCTCTTCCCGGCTGGTCAGGCACTTTCCGCGCACCGCCGACACCGCCCCAGGCAACGAGCTGCCTGACGCGCCGGTGCTTCACTGAGGCGCCTCCAGCGCTCTGACCGCGGCACTCCCGCATCGAGCTTCGGACGGCCTTGCGCCGTTCACGAAGCTCAGCCCCTCCGCACTGTGCACTTGGGGGAACCACCTCCCTCAGGAGGAGTTCCTTTCGCGCCATTGTCCCAAAATGACAGCAGGGTTTTCGCTGATCTAGCCCGATTCCCGACGCTGACAAGCCGCCCCACCGGTCGAGTTCCCCGATTATTGTTTCCAATACTGGAACAGTTAGTTTGCGACTGCATGGTTTTTCTTCGACTCCGGGGCGCGTACAGTTCATCCCATCGATGAGCCGAACCCGCAAGGCGACTCACCGAACCCGGTCAAAAGCGATGGTGCCTTTGCCCGGTTTTTCTGAGACGCTTTTTTTCCCGAAGGATTGACATCATGAACACCACCGCCCGTTTCCTCTCCATCGCCGCTGTTGCCGCTTTCGCTTCTTTTGGCGCCCACGCCGACGAAGCCGATGGTTCGCAATTTGCCACCCAGTTCGAAACCAACCGCACCCGCGCTGAAGTGCAGGCTGAAGCAGCCACCGTGGCCACTACCCGCAGCATCGAACCCCTGGGTTCCCGCGTGGTGACCTACAAGTCCACCGCCGACCGTGCCGCTGTGCGTGCCGAAGCTGCCCGTGCTCTGCGCGCTGGCGAAATCCTTCCCGGTGAACGCGGCTGATCCTTGCCGACGCCAGACCACCGACCGTTTTCACCAGTAGGCCCCGTACCTATCCATTTCTGAACTCCACCGGAGTGACACCATGAACAAGGCTGCACGCTTCCTCTCCATCGCCGCTCTGGCCGCTTTCGCTTCTTTTGGCGCACAAGCCGATGAGGCTGACAGCTCGCAATTCGCACTGAAGTTCGACACGACCCGCACCCGTGCTGAAGTGGCGAGCGAAGCCGCCACCGTGGCACAGGCCCGCAGCATCGAACCGGCTGGCTCGCGCGTCGTGACCTACAAGTCCACCGCAGACCGCGCAGCGGTACGTGCGCAGACCATCGAAGCTTTGCGTGCTGGCCAAATCCCTTCGGGCGAGTTCAGCGCGATGTGATCGCAAACTGGTTGCCACCGCATGGCGGCAGCCATGCCAAGCAACGGCACAGGCCGGCGCCCTATCACGGGGCGCCGGCCTTTGTTTTGGCCATGACGCCGCCTAACACTCCCCCATCACGGTAAGAGCGGGGCGGCCATGAGGGCTGCCCACCTGAACCTCGCTGTTCAAGCTTCGCGTGGCAAGGGGCTGCGCGCCAGCATGGTCGTTGGAGACGCGGTTCCGCCGGATTCACTGCGCCATCCTTGCAGCCTTTTGTGCGTACCCCCTCCTTGCGTCGTTCATTGGGCCGCATCGCAAGGGATGTCACCGCGCTGTGCTCCCTGCGCTCACGGGCATAAAAAAACCCGGCCAAGCCGGGTTTTTTGGATAGATGCAGATACCGAAGTATCGGAATCACTTCTTCTGGCGGAACTTGCGAAGCGCAGCAATCTGCGCCGCCATGACCGCCAGTTCGGACTGGGCCTTGGCCAGATCGATGTCGCTCTTGGCGTTCTTGAGGGCTTCCTCGGCCGCTGCCTTGGCCGCATTGGCCTTCTCGTCGTCCAGATCCTTGCCGCGGATGGCGGTATCCGACAGGACGGTGACGCAGTTGGGCTGCACTTCCAGAATGCCACCGGCCACGAAGACAAACTCTTCGCCGCCATCGGCCATTTCGATGCGCACCGAGCCCGGCTTGATACGGGTGATCAGCGGGGTGTGGCGGGGGTAGATGCCCAATTCGCCCGCTTCGCCTGGAAGCGCCACGAAACGCGCTTCACCGGAGAAGATGGACTCTTCGGCACTGACCACATCAACGTGGATGGTGTTCATCATTGCTCCTCGGAAAAGGGGGATGGGTTGCTTGACTGCAGGGGACGGCTGGGCGGCGCGGGCCGCTCAGCCACCGGGCAATCAGGCCACCT
>NZ_JALEGG010000293.1 GCF_022763525.1 Acidovorax sp. | reverse complement strand
GCAATACATCGACAAGCGCTTTGGCGGGCTCGTGTCGCAGGTTTAGGCCTGTTGTGCTGCCATGCGTACGATTTCAAAAAAATACCAGATAAGAAAAGAACAGTTGTGAGCACTCCAAAAAGCGTCTCTCCCACCAAAGCAGAAAAGCTGATGGCCGTGAAAGGGATGAATGACATTCTCCCCCCCGAGTCTGCGCGCTGGGAGTGGTTGGAAGCCAAGGTTCGCGATCTCATGGCGCGGTATGCCTACCGCAATATCCGCACGCCCATCGTCGAGCACACGCCTCTTTTTGTGCGAGGGTTGGGGGAGGTGACTGACATCGTCGAGAAGGAGATGTATTCCTTCGAGGACCGCCTCAATGGCGAGCATCTCACCTTGCGTCCGGAAGCCACGGCAGGGGTGGTGCGGGCGGTTGCCGAACATTCCATGTTGTACGACGGGGGCAAACGCCTGTACTACATGGGGCCCATGTTTCGCCACGAGCGGCCGCAGCGGGGCCGATATCGGCAGTTCCATCAGATCGGTGCTGAGGCGCTGGGATTTGCGGGTGCTGAAGTCGACGCGGAGCTGATTTTGCTGGCCAAAGCGTTGTGGCGTGAGCTGGGTCTCAAAAATGTGCGACTGGAGCTCAACAGCCTGGGTCAACCCGATGAGCGGAAGGCGCATCGCGCAGCGCTCATTTCGTACCTTGAGCAGCATGTTGATGTGATGGACGAAGAGGCGCGTCGACGATTGCACAGCAATCCGTTGCGAATTTTGGATACCAAGAATCCCGCCATGCAAGCCATGGTGGAAGCAGCCCCCCGGTTGATTGATTTTCTCGGCGAGCAATCGTTGGCGCATTTTGAAGCCTTGAAGTCCATCTTGGCTGCCAACGCTGTCGAGTGGACTGTCAATCCACGCCTTGTGCGGGGAATGGATTACTACAACTTGACCGTGTTTGAGTTCGTGACGGATCAGTTGGGATCGCAAGGCACCATTTGTGGGGGCGGGCGCTATGACTACCTGATCGAGCAGATCGGCGGTAAAGCGGCACCTGCTGTGGGATGGGCCCTTGGCGTGGAACGGGTGCTTGAACTGCTCAAAGAGCAAGGCAGCGCAGTGCCTGCTATGGCGGCAGATGTGTACGCGGTTGTGCCGTCGGTGGATGTGCTGCCCTTAGCAATGGCGACGATCGAACGTTTGCGGCTGCTTGGCGTCGACGTGCAGATGTATGCAGCGCCGGCCAACGGCGAAGGCATGGGAAGCATGAAGTCGCAGTTCAAGAAAGCGGACGCGAGTGGCGCACAGCACGCGCTGATATTTGGCCAGGACGAGCTGTCTCGCGGGACGGTGGTCGTCAAGTCGCTCCGGGACGGTGTCGGCGCACAAGCCGAAAGGCCACTGGACAAGCTACCCGAATGGGCGGCCACCCTACAATCCAAGTGCTAAAACAGAACACATCCATGGCAAATCATTTAGATCTTGAAGAACAAGAGCAGCTTGACCAGCTCAAGCATTTTTGGAATACCTGGGGAAACCTCATCAGTGTCCTGTTGATCGCCATAGCTGGGTCGCTTCTTGCCTGGAACGGCTACCAGTACTGGCAAAACCGTCAAGCTAATCAGGCAGCCGCTCTTTACGAAGCGATTGAGGTTGCAGCCCGCTCAGGGGATCAACCGCGGATGGAACAAGCGTTTGCAGACATCAAGGCCAAGTATGCCAATACCACCCAGGCCAGCCAGGCTGGCTTGGCACTGGCAAAGGCCCTTGTAGATGCAGGAAATCTGGGTGGTGCGAAAGACGCGCTGGGGTGGGTAGCGACCCAATCCAGCGACGAGGGACTCAAGGCCCTCGCTCGGTTGCGTTTGGCCAGCGTGTTGATGGACGAAAAGAGCTACCCCGATGCACTTCAGCAGCTGTCGGGCGCGGTTCCGGTTGAGTTTGAGGGTGCGTTTGCAGATCGCCGCGGGGACATCTATCTGTTGCAGGACAACCGCACCCAGGCGATCGCTGAATACGCGAAAGCGTACAAATCGTGGGAAGAAAATGTCGAGTACCGCCGCTTGGTGCAAGTGAAGCTGGGTGCATTGGGCGTGTCGCCCGAGGGGGCGGTGACGGTTGCGGCGGGCTCTCAGGGTGGGGTGAAGTAGCCATGGTCGCCACTCCTGCAATCAACAAGCGGCCTCTGGCTGTGGTACTGCAACGCGTCTCTTGCATTTTGCTCGCGAGTGTCCTGGCGGGGTGTTCGCTGTGGAGTGGAGGGAACGCCAAGCCTGTACCTGCGGATCTGGGGGCGAATGTCCCGGTGCTCGGAGTTCGGCAGGCTTGGACGGCGCGCGTGGGCGGGACTGGAGGTTTTCCGCTGGAGGCTCACACAGCCGGCAATATGGTGACGCTCGCTTCTGCCGATGGTGTCGTGGCGGCTATCGATGCGCGAACAGGAGGCGACCTGTGGCGCACAGCTCTCTCGGAGCCGCTGTCGGCAGGCGTGGGCAGTGACGGAAAAACAGCGGCCGTGGTGGCCCGCAGCAATGCGTTGATCGTATTGGAAGCTGGACGAGAGCGGTGGCGTCAAACGCTGGCAGCTCAGGTCTTCACGCCGCCCCTGGTGGCTGGAGGG
>NZ_JALEGG010000292.1 GCF_022763525.1 Acidovorax sp. | reverse complement strand
GCCCATCGGCATCCTGGCGGCCGGGGGCCAGCTGTGCATGACGCGCGCGTACGCCAGCGCCAAGACGCAGCGCGGCACCTTGGTGGTGGCCAACCTGCAGTATTCGGGCATTGTGTTCGCGGCCATCTACAGCGTGCTGCTGTTTGGCGACGCCATCCCCCCGATCGGCTGGATTGGGATGGTGCTTATCGTGGGCAGCGGCATCGTGGCCACCATCCTGCGCGCTCGCGCAGCGCCGGGGGCACCCGCTGAAGAACATTGATACAAGTCCCTGGCTCCCACCACGCTGCCTGCCGCGGCGGGTGGACACAATAGAGCCCGTTTCCCTACCCACCCGCCACAACGATGACCTACACCACCCTCATATCCGCCTCCGAACTGCAGCAGCTCATCGCCAGCGGCGCGCCGCTGATGGTGTTTGACTGCAGCTTCGAACTCATGCAACCCACGGCTGGTGCCCAGCAATACGAACAGGCACACATCCCCGGCGCCGTTTACGCCAACCTCGACAACCACCTCAGCGCCAAGCACGGCGCCCCCGGCGCGCATGGCACCCTCACCGCACAAGAGGCCGACACCCCGGCGTCGGGCGGCCGCCACCCGCTGCCCAGCCGCGAGCGATTTGCCATGTGGCTTTCGAGCGTGGGCTTTGCCAACAACATGCAGGCCGTGGTGTACGACCGGCAAGGCGCCAACTACTGCGGGCGCCTGTGGTGGATGCTCAAATGGGCCGGCCACGACGCAGTGGCCGTGCTCGACGGCGGCCTGCAAGCCTGGCAGGCTGCGGGCGGCGCCGTGAACAGCGGCGAGGAGCCTGCGCACTTCCAGTCCAATTTCCAACTGGGCGCGCCGCTGCGCCGCCTCGCGACGGTAGGCGACGTGCTGGCGGACCTGGGAAGCCCATCGCAGAACGTGATCGACGCCCGCGCGGGCGCACGCTTTCGCGGCGAAGTGGAGCCTCTGGACCCGGTGGCTGGCCACATTCCCGGCGCGCTCAACCGTCCGTTCGCAGAGAACATCGGCCCAGACGGCCGCTTCAAGCCCGCAGCCGTTTTGCGCGCCGAGTTCGAGCAGTTGCTCGCGGGCCGCGACCCCTCCACCGTGGTGCACCAGTGCGGCAGCGGCGTGAGCGCCGTGCCCAACCTGCTGGCCATGGAGATCGCAGGCCTGGGCCAAACGGCCCTGTTTGCTGGCAGCTGGAGCGAATGGTGCGCGGACCCTGCGCGTCCCGTGGAGAAGGGAACACCCTCCTGAGGCGCTGCGCGGCCATCCCCCCGCTCTCGCGCTACGCACTACGGGCAGGGGGGCGCAGCCCTCGCTGCGGGGCGGCCCTTGCGCGGCTGCACAGGCTGATCTGCGCCACAGTCAGCCTCCGCAAAATGTAAAACCGCAAAAAACACGGTTTTGAAGGCGCTATCAAAACCATGAGCAGATTTGGGCAGAGGGTGCGCACCGCGCCAGCACCACTCTCCGATGGAAAAGCGGGACGACGCCTCATCCGCATGTAAGGCAAATTCCTACACGGCGCGCCGCACAACCAGACACGCGGCACATCCAAACCCCGACTTAATTTTTGATTGGGGCAGTTTCACAATTCATTTCAACGGATCACGCAAACCTGCAGACAGCAGGAAACGCAAGACCCGGAACTGGAAAAAAGGAAGCTGCCATGACCAACGAACAAATCCTCGCTGAAATCCGCGAAGCCAACCTCACCTACCTGATGCTGGCCCAGACCCTGATTCGCCAGGACAAGGCGGAAGCCGTGTTCCGCTTGGGCATGAACGAAGAGGCTGCCGACATTCTCGCATCGCTGTCCGCGGCGCAAGTGATGAAACTGGCCTCCCGCAACACCCTTCTTTGCAGCTTCCGCGTGGACGACAACCTGGTGTGGAGCTTGCTGACCAACCACTCGGCCAAGAAGGTGGGCAACGAAGCCACCAACACGCTGCACGCCAACATCCTGATGGCCAGCCGCGTCTCCGAAGTGCTCTGAGCCGCACGCCCGAGTTCACCAGCACCGTCTTCCAGCCACTTCCTGCCGAAAGCCCGCCATGTCCTCCAGCACCACCACCGCAGCAGCAGCACCTGCCAAGGCCGCCGCCAAGAGCGTCCTGAACGAGTCCAAGCAGATCGAACGCGCCGCGATGCTGATCCAGATGGGCGCCCGCATGCAGGTGCTGGAGTCGGAAACCACGCTGTCGTACGAGCGGCTCATCCGCCTGTACAAGGAGATCGCGGGCAAGTCGCCATCGAAGGGCCAGTTGCCCTTCTCGACCGACTGGTTCCTGACCTGGCAAGAGAACATCCACAGCTCGCTGTTCCTGAACATCTACGAATACCTGTCCAAGGGCGTGGACCTGGATTCGGTGGAACTGCTGACCAAGGCCTACCGCCTGTACAACGAGCAGGTCGCCACGGCCGAGATCGAACCCCTGCTGTCGTTCACCCGCGCGTGGCGCCTGGTGAAATTCGTGGACGCCGGCATGCTCACCCGCACCAAGTGCAGCCAGTGCAGCGGCCAGTTCGTGACCGAGCTCTACGAGAACCGCCACTTCACCTGCGGCCTGTGCAACCCACCCGCCCGCGCCGGCAAGAGCAAGACGGCTGGCGCACTCATGTTGCACTGAGATGGATATCAAAGCATTAGCTTTTTGCACCTACTAAATGGGCGCGCTAGTCTGATTCCCACCCCGACCGAAAAAATGGGCGCTGCACCCGCCAGGGCCGCCGCGCAAGGGCCGCCCCGCCGCGCTGGCGGCGTCCCCCCTTCCCGCGCGTAGCGCGAGAGAAGGGGGAAGCGGCGAAGCCGCTCAGGGGGATGCCATCTATCTTCCTGCCAACAGCGCCCGCACGTTCTCATCCATCGGCACCGCATAGCTGTGCGCGGCCACCACGGTGTTGCCCAGGGGGTTCACCAGCTTCAAGTTGATATAGACCACCGAGTTGGAAGCCGCATACGTCCCCACCACCACGGCCTGCGCATCCTGCGCCTGGCTGACCTCGCGCACTTCGCGCGAGAGCAGCAGTTCGCCCTGGTCGCGCTGCAGCAGCAAGTTTTCGCGCAGCTTCACCTCCGTCACGCGCAGGCCGCGCTGAACCATGCGCGCCGCGATCTGCTCGGAGAACATCCGGCCCAGCCGCGAGGATTCGGTCAGCCGGTCCACATGGACCAGCGTCGCCACCAGCACGGGCTGGCGGGCATCGAGCGGCGCGGTTTGCAGCAGCGCATCCGCGGCGCGTTCGTTCACTTCAATGAGGTTGGTGTGAGACAGGCTGCCCGCTGCGCTGCCGTAGTAGTAGCTGTGCATCGGGCTGGTCGCGCACCCCGCGAGGCCCGCCAAGGCCAGTGCTGCAGTGGCACACCAGAGACGCCGCTTCGCGCTTTTGCGCGGTGAATGCGCGGTCATGGCGCCACCACCCGCCAGGTCTTGACCGGTGTCGCAGGCGGCGGGGCGGGCGGCATTTCGGGCAGGTAGAGCACGGCGTCCGCGCGTTCGATGTAGTAGAGGTCGGCCGTCCCGGCCAGGTAGCGGTCACGCGACTTGAGGCTGGTGGCAATGAGCACCTCGGTGCGCGTTGGGCCGCCCGCTGCGGCACCTTGGGTGTAGAGATGCGCCATGTCCAGCGCCACGCCCGCACCCACACCCAGGGCCGTGGCCACGCCCGGCAGCAGGGTGCGGTCTGAATAGTGCACTGCCCAGTCGCGCCACACGCCCACGCCGGTGCCTAGCACCGTGCCAGCCATGGGCACGGGAAAGCTGCGCGGCGAGCCGGACTCGTGCTGCACCAGTTGCGTCTGCACTTCCAGCTCCACCGCCGTGGGCACGGCAGAAACGGCCACGCCCCGGTTCAGCAGATGCACCTTGAGCAGCTTGAGGAAGCCCCGGTTGAAGCTCGAGTTGTCCGCCACCGTCACATGGATCGGGTAGTCGCCCTCGGGCCAGGTGGCGATTTTTTCGGCCACTCGGCCGGCGACGTCGCCAGCCAGCACGTCCCAGTGGTGCACGGCGCGCGCCTTCTTCTGGCCGGTGGCCGGGTAGTTGTCTGCGCGCGGCACGTCCAGCGTGCCGCAGCCCGCCAGCAGCGCCGCTGCCACCAGCAGGGCCGACAGGGCGGGTATGCGGAAGTTGGGTGATGACATGCGGCCCATGGTATCGGCGCCGGCTTGGCGCAATCGCCGCAACAGCGCCGTTTTTCCCGTCCAAAGCCGCGGATTCGGCCCTTGGCCCTGCGCACGGCAGCGTTCACAATCTGCGCACAGTTCTCAATCCCGTGACCACCATGCGCACCACACTCCAGAAACACCGCCTCGTGTCCCTGATGGCCTTGACCGCCGCGCTGGCGGGCTGCGGTGGCTCCACCGACAAAACCACGGCGCCGGCTCCCTCGCCCACGCCGCCCACCGGGCAGATCAGCCTGCAGTTCAACGAGCCCGAGAACAACGTGCTGGAGCCGGGTGCCTCCGAGCCCTTGGCGGCCACAGTCAATGTCAACGGCAGCGCCGCGCCCAACGGCACCGTGGCCACCTTCACCGTCAACCCGGCGGCGGCGGCCACGCTGGCGCCCGTGGCCCCCACCACGGTCTCCGGCACGGCCAGCACCACGCTCACCGTGAGCAGCCTGCCGCCCAGCGCCACGTTTCAGGTGAGCGCCCTGGCCACCAGCAGCGCCAGCACCGCGGGCGACACCCTCACCTACTACGTGCGCCCCGCGCACAAGAAGCTGCAGGTGCTGGTGCCTGCCTACTTCGACGCCAGCGCCGACCCATCGCCCTGGGCCACCCTGACCAGCGGGGCCGCCAGCTATCCCGACGTGCAGATCACCGCCATCGCCAACCAGAGCAATGGCATCCTCACCGCCACGTCCGAAGTCGATGACGACCTGACCAAGGCCCTTACAGACTTCAGGGCTGTGGCCAACACCACCAACAAGGTGATCGGCTACGTGGCCACCAGCAGCGCCACCGGCGCCCTCTCGGTCGCCGACGTCAAAGCCACCATCAACAACTACATCCGCCTCTACCCCGGGATGCTCGACGGCTTCTTCCTGGACGGCATGGCCACCGACAGCGCGCGGCTCGCGTACTTCCAGGAGATCTACAACTACGCCAAGGCCCTCACCACCGGCATGAGCACCGCCGCCACCCCGCCGGGCGCGCCCACCGTCATCGGCAACCCAGGCACCTACCCCGTGGCCGCCTACGCAGGCGTGGCCGACACCCTGGTCACCTATGCAGGCAACGCGGTGGCCTACCAGGGCATCGATCCGCAGCCCGCGAGCACCTGGGTCTACGCCAAAGACAACACGGCCCAGGCCATGCTGGTGCACACCGCCAGCACCTGCACCGACATGCAGACCGCCGTCAAGAACGCCAACCGCCCGCGCATGAACACCGGCATGGTGTACGCCACCAACCTCGCCATTGGCGCATCGTGGTCGGCACTGCCCACCTACTGGACGCAGCTGCTGGGTACCGTGGACGCACTCAACAAGCAGCGCCCCCTGCCGCTGTGCTGACGGGACCGCATCGGCCTTTCTCCGCACCTCGGAACCCCGCAACATTCAATCCTGTGCGGGCTCCGCGCTGATGCGATGAGTTCTGGCTCACCTCCGCGCTCGGCGGCCAACGCTGCGCGCCTACACCGCACCTTGCGTCGTCCGCGCACAATCTGCGCATGACCACCGAGCCCACCATTACAACAACGCCCTCCGATCCGGCGCCCGAAGCGGCGCCGCCCCGCGCCAGCGAAGAGGCGCCCGCCCCCACCGCGGCCGCTTCGCCTTCACCAGCGTCTGCCGAGCCGCCCGGCGTGGCGACGCCAGCACACGCAAGGATTGCAGCCTCGCCAACGCCCGCCAGCGCCAAGCCCCCTGCCCCCGCGGCAGCCCCAGTCCACATCGCCGCCAGCGAAGAAACCCCGCCAGCCCTGCCTTCCAGCCCCTTCAACGGCCCGCTCATGCTCCACATGCCCGTGGACGTGCGCAATCTTTCGCTCGCCCTGCTCACGCTGTTTGCCAGCGTGGCCCTGCTGCACTGGGCCAGCGCCGTGTTCATTCCCATCATGATCAGCCTGCTGCTGACCACCGCCCTGCGCCCCGCCGTGGAAATCCTGTGGCGCTGGCATGTGCCGCGCTGGCTGGGCGCCGGCGTGCTGCTCATCGCCATCGTCGGCGGCATGGCCACGGCCGCCTGGTCGCTGAGCGACGGCGCGGTGCAGCTGCTGGACTCGCTGCCCGTGGCCGCCAAGAAGGTTCGCGACAACCTGAAAGCCCGCAGCGGCAGCGCCAGCCCCATCGACACCGTGCAAAAGGCCGCCGCCCACATCGAGCAGGCCGCCAACGACAACACCACCCAGAACCCGCCCCGCCGCGGCGTGCAGCGCGTGGTGGTCGAGCGCCCGCCCTTCAACGTGCGCGACTACCTCTGGAGCGGCACCATGGGTCTCATGTCCGCCCTCGGGCAGTTCACCGTGGTGATCTTCCTCACCTACTTCGCGCTGGCCTCGGGCAACCTGTTCCGCAACAAACTGCTGCGCATCGCGGGCACCAGCCTGGAGCGGCGCAAGGTCACCATCCACGTGCTGGAAGACATCACCAACAACATCCAGCGCTACCTGCTCGTACAGGTGTTCACCAGCATCCTGGTCGGCGTGGCCACCGGCGCGGCCTACTGGGCCCTGGGCCTGCAAAACGCTGCCGTGTGGGGCGTGGCGGCGGGCGTGCTCAACCTGGCGCCCTACATCGGCTCGGCGCTCGTCACCGGCGCCTCCGCCCTGGTCGCCTTCCTGCAGTTCGGCACCCTGGACATGGCCCTGGCCATCGGCGGCGCGTCACTGGCCATCCACACCGTGGTCGGCAACCTGCTCACCCCCTGGCTCACCAGCCGCACCAGCCACATGAGCCCCGTCGCCGTGTTTGTAAGCGTGCTGGTCTGGGGCTGGCTCTGGGGCCTGTGGGGCCTGCTGCTGGGCATCCCGGTCATGATGGCCGTGAAGGCGGTGTGCGACCGGGTGGAGGATTTGAAGGCGGTGGGGGAGTTGCTCGGGGATTGAGCCACCCCCACCCAACGCTCAACCCGTATTGCGCAGCCCCGCCGCGATACCGTTGATCGAGATGTGAATCCCTGTCTGCACCCGCTCGTCCCCCTGCCCCGCGCGCCAGCGGCGCACCAGCTCCACCTGCAGGTGGTGCAGCGGGTCGATGTACGGAAAGCGGTGCTTGATGGAACGTGCCAGCGCGGCGTTGTGGGCCAGGCGCTGCTTGTCGCCGGTGATGCGGGTGAGCGCGTCGGCCGTGCGGTGCCACTCGGCCTCGATGCTCGTGAATACCTTCTTGCGCAGGCGGGCGTCGGTAACGAGTTCGCTGTAGCGTGAGGCCAGGGCCAGGTCGCTCTTGGCCAGCACCATGTCCATGTTGGACAACAGGGTGCGGAAGAACGGCCATTGCCGGTACATCTTCTGCAACAGGGCCAGCTGGGCCTTGGGGTCCTTGCCTTCGGTGTTGATGAAGGCCTCCACCGCCGAGCCGAAACCGAACCAACCCGGCAGCGTGAGGCGGCACTGGCCCCAACTGAAGCCCCAGGGGATGGCGCGCAGGTCCTCGATCTTCTGGCTGGCCTTGCGGCTGGCGGGGCGGGAGCCGATGTTCAGCTCGGCAATCTCGCGGATGGGGGTGGAGTTGAAGAAATAGTCGGTAAAGCCCGGCGTCTCGTACACCAGCGCGCGGTAGCTGCCCATGCTGGCGAGCGACAACTGCGCGGCGGCGTCCAGAAACGCCTTGGTCGCGGGCTTGGTGGGTTGCAGCAGCGTGGCTTCCAGCGTGGCGGCGACCAGGGTTTCCAGGTTGCGCCGGCCGATTTCGGGGTTGGCGTATTTCGATGCGATGACCTCGCCCTGCTCCGTCAGGCGGATCTGGCCGCGCACGGTGCCGGGGGGCTGCGCCAGGATGGCCTGGTAGCTGGGGCCGCCGCCGCGGCCGACCGTGCCGCCCCGGCCGTGGAACATGCGCAGCTGGATGCCGTGGCTCGTGGCCAGCTCATCGAACAATTCCACCAGCGCAATTTCGGCGCGGTACAGCTCCCAGTTGCTGGTGAAGATGCCGCCGTCCTTGTTGCTGTCGCTGTAGCCCAGCATGATGTCCTGCTCGCCGCCGCTGCGCTGCACGAGCGCTGCCACGCCCGGCAGGCTGTAGAACTCGCGCATGATGGGCGCGGCATTGCGCAGGTCTTCGATGGTTTCGAACAGCGGCACCACGATGAGGTGGTTCCTGGATTCGGCATCGAGCGTGCCGCTCATCAGGCCCACTTCCTTTTGCAGGAGCAGCACTTCCAGCAAATCGCTCACCGTTTCGGTGTGGCTGATGATGTAGTGGCGGATGGCCTCGTGGCCGAAGCGCTCGCGCATCACGCGGGCGGTTTCGAAGATGGCCAGCTCGCCCTGCGTGTGGGCGGAATACTCGGCGCCCACCACGCGCAATGGGCGCGCGTCGTTCAGCAGCTTGATCAGCAGCGCGCGCTTGGCGGCTTCTTGCAGTCCCGCATAGTTCGGCTCGATGCGTGCCTTGGCCAGCAGCTCGGCCACCACTTCCTCGTGCTTGTCGGAGCTTTGGCGCAGGTCCACCGTGGCCAGGTGGAAGCCAAACACCTGCACGGCACGGATCAGCGGGTGGAGGCGCTCTTGCGCCAGGGCTTCGCCATGGTGCGACTTGAGAGAGGCTTCAATCACACGCAGGTCGGCCAGGAACTCTTCGGCGCTGGCATAGGCGTTTTGCGGAGCCACGGCGTGGCGGGCGGCCTCGCCGCCGGTCAGCTCCTTCAGCGAGGCGGCCAGGCGGGCATAGATGCCAGTGAGTGCGCGGCGGTAAGGCTCATCCACACGGTGTTCGCTGGTGTCGGGCGAACGCTCGGCCAGGGCCTCCATCTCGGCCGACACCTGCACGAGGCGAGCGGACAGCGACAGCTCGCCGCCCAGGTAGTGCACTTCCGTCAGGTAGTGGCGCAGGGCCACCTCGGCCTGGCGGCTCAAGGCGTAGCGCAGTGTCTGCGCGGTGACGTTGGGGTTGCCGTCTCGGTCGCCGCCGATCCATTGGCCCATGCGCAGGAAGCTGTGCACGGGGTACTGGCCCAGCTCGGTTTCCAGGTCGCAATAGATCTTGGGGATCTCGCGCAGGAAGGTGGCTTCGTAGTACGACAGCGCGTTCTCGATCTCGTCGGCCACGGTGAGCTTGCTGTAGCGCAAAAGGCGCGTTTGCCACAGCTGGGCCACGCGGGCGCGCAGCTGCGCCTCGTTGGCGGCCAGCTCGCGCGGGGTGAGCGCGTCCTTGGCGCTGTTGTAGAGCTGGGCGCGCACCTGGATGTCGTCGCGCGCGGCGAGCAGCTGGGCGATGTCGCGCTCGGCATCCAGGATGCTCTTGCGCTGCACCTCGGTGGGGTGGGCCGTGAGCACGGGGGCGACGTAGCTGCCCGCCAGCGTCTGCGAGATGGTCTTGGGTGCTATGCCGGCCCAGCGCAGGCGCGAGAGGGCGACCTCAATGCTGCCCTCTTGCGTGTCGCCCGCGCGCTCGTGGACGGCGCGGCGGCGGATGTGGTGGCGGTCTTCGGCCAGATTGGCCAAGTGGCTGAAGTAGGTGAAGGCGCGGATCACACTCACCGTCTGGTCCCCCGACAGGGACTTGAGCAGCTTCTTGAGGGCGCGGTCGGCTTCCTGGTCGGCGTCGCGGCGAAAGGCGACTGAGAGCTTGCGCACCTGCTCCACCAGCTCGTACGCTGCCACGCCCTCCTGTTCTCGGATCACGTCGCCCAAAATGCGGCCGAGCAGGCGGATGTCGTCGATCAGGGGCTGGTCCTTGTCGGATCGTTTCATGGTGCGTGAGTCTCCGGAGGTGGATAAAGTGGCATGGCGCCGCGTACCCCTGCTCCCCCAGGGCGCACCAGCCCCAGTGCGGGCGCATGCTAGCATCGCCCGCCCCCGAAAGATTACAAACAGGTTACGAACTTGACCGCCTCGAACACACCACCACGCATCGTCATCGCCACCCGCGAAAGCCGCTTGGCGCTGTGGCAGGCCGAACATGTGAAAGCGCTGCTGCAGGCGCGCGGCCACACGGTGGCGCTGCTGGGCATGACCACGCAGGGCGACCAGATCCTGGACCGTTCGCTGTCCAAGGTGGGCGGCAAGGGCCTGTTCGTGAAAGAGCTGGAAGTGGCGCTGGAAGAAGGCCGCGCCGACGTCGCCGTGCACTCGCTCAAGGACGTGCCGATGGAGCTGCCCGAGGGCTTTGCGCTGGCCTGCGTGATGGAACGCGAGGATCCGCGCGACGCGTTCGTTTCGCCCAAGTTTGCCAGCATCGACGCCCTGCCCCAGGGCGCGGTGGTGGGCACGTCAAGCCTGCGCCGTCAAGTGCTTCTGCAGGCCCTGCGGCCGGATTTGAAGATCGAACCCTTGCGCGGCAACCTCGACACGCGCCTGCGCAAGCTGGACGAAGGCCAGTACGACGCCATCGTGCTCGCGGCCGCAGGGCTGAAGCGGCTGGGGCTCGCGTCCCGCATCCGCGCCACGTTTGACGCCACGGCCATGCTGCCAGCGGCCGGCCAGGGCGCGCTGGGCATTGAAGTGCGCAGCAATCGGCATGACCTGATTGACGCGCTGGCGCCTCTGGCGCACCAGCCCACCTGGCTCACCGTGGCCGCCGAGCGCGCGGTGAGCCGCGCCATGGGCGGCAGTTGCTCGATGCCGCTGGCGGCGCACGGCCTGCTGGACGACGACGGCACGTTGCAGCTGGACGCCGCCTGGGGCGACCCCGAGGGCCAGGCCCCGCTGGTACGCGCACAGGCCCAGGCCCCCGTCAGCACGCTGGCGCAGGCCGAGGCGCTGGGCAACGCGGTGGCCGAACGCCTGCGTGCCGGCGGCGCCCGCGGCGTGAGCCCCGCAGGCCACTAGCCTGCAGCCAGCCGAGAGTGCCGTGCCATCGCCCCGGGTGATCGTCACGCGGCCTGCCCGCGAGGCTGCCCATTGGGCCGCCCTGCTGAGCGAGCGCGGCGTGAATGCACTGGCGCTGCCACTCATCGCCGTGGGGCCCTGCACCGACCCCGCTGCCCGGCAAGCACTGGCCCAAGCACGGCGCAATCTGCCGCAGTACCGTGCGCTGATGTTTGTCAGCGGCAATGCGGTGGTCCACTTCTTTGAATCCGATTCAAATTGGCCCCTAGCGCAAGAGGGACAAGCGCCAACAGCTATCAAAACAAGAGCATGGGCTCCCGGCCCGGGAACGGCGCGCGCATTGGAACAGGTGGGTGTGCCACGCGCTGCCGTCGATGGTCCCGCACCCGATGCACCCCAGTTCGATTCGGAAGCGCTGTGGCAGCAGGTGGCGGCGCAGATCCGGCCCGGTGACCGCGTGCTGATTGTTCGGGGCCGTTCGGCCACGCCGCAGGGAGCGCACGAGTCCGAGCAGGGTTCCGGCCGGGAATGGCTGGCGCGGCAAATCGAGGCGGCGGGCGGGCAAGTGGAGTTCGTGGTGGCTTACCAGCGTGGCGCGCCGCAATGGTCCGGCGCGGAAGTTGCCCTGGCGCAACAGGCGGCGCAGGACGGCTCCCTCTGGCTGCTGAGCAGCTCCGAGGCCGTCGCCCACCTGGCCGAAGCCCTGCCCGGCCAGCACTGGGGCGCCGCACGAGCGCTGGCCACGCACCCGCGCATAGCCGAAGCGGCCCGCGCCGCGGGCTTTGGCAACGTGCGGGAATGCCGCCCGGCCCTGGAAGACGTGGTGGCGTCGATAGAATCGGCCGGATGAGCTCTGAGCCCCTCTCCGACCAGCCTTCCACGCCCCTCGCAGCACCCGCCGCTGCGCCTGTGGGCGCGACAGCGGCCGGCCCGGCAACCTCACCCACGCCCTCGCGCACCAGCGCCGGCCGGGGCAGCGCCGTCACGCTGCTGCTAGGTGCTGTGGCGGCGGCTGCGCTGGTCAGCAGCGGCTTGCTGTGGCAAAAGCTCAGCGCCATCCAGGAACAGCTGGCGCGCCAGTCCGCCGATGCGGGCGCCCAGGCCATCGAGGCGCGGACCATGGCCCGCCAGGCCGAAGAACTGGTGCGCGAGACGGCCGCGCGCCTGTCGGTCGCCGAGGCTCGCGTGAGCGAGGTGGCACTGCAGCGCAGCCAGCTCGAAGAACTCATGCAGAGCCTGTCGCGCTCGCGCGATGAAAACCTGGTGGTGGACATCGAATCGGCCATCCGCCTGGCCCAGCAGCAGGCCCAGCTCACTGGCAGCCTGGAACCGCTGGTGGCTGCGCTCAAGAGCGCCAGCCAGCGCATCGAACGCGCGGCGCAGCCCCGCCTGGCCCCCGTGCAGCGCGCCATCGGCCGCGACCTGGACCGCCTCACGCGCGCCACCGTCACCGACACCGCCGGCCTGCTGGCCCGCCTGGACGACCTGGTGCGCCAGGTGGACGAACTGCCCGTGGCCAACGCCGTGGCCCAGGCCGCCGCCACACGGCGCCTCGCGGCTGCACCGGCCGCGCCCAATACCACGCCGCTCAACCAGGGCGACCTGGCTTGGTGGCAAGCCGCCTTGCAGCGCAGCTGGGAGGTTGTGCGCGACGAAGCACGGGGCCTGGTGCGGGTGAGCCGCATCGACCAGCCAGAAGCCATCCTGCTCGCACCCGACCAGACGTTCTTCCTGCGCGAAAACCTCAAGCTCAAGCTGCTCAACGCGCGCCTGGGCGTGCTGGCCCGCCAGTTCGAATCCGCCCGCGCCGACCTGGCCGCGGCCACCGCGGCCCTGAACAAGTATTTCGACCCGGCCTCGCGCCGCACGCAAAATGCCGCGAGCACCTTGCAGACGGCCATGGCCAGCATGAAGGCGGCCGAGCAGCCGCGGCTGGACGAAACACTCTCGGCGCTGGCGACGGCTGCGGCTGGAAGGTAGATGAAACACCCCCTGAGTCGCTTCGCGCCTTCCCCCAAGGGGGGACGCCCCCAGTGGCCTGGCAAAGCCAGCTCCAAGGGGGCACTCGCCTGGATCGTGCCCGTGTCACACGAGGTGGACAGCTTGGCACGTTGGATCACTGACTGATATGCGCGCTGCACTCTGGCTTTTGGCATTGTTTGGCGTGGCCGTCGCGGCTGCGCTGTTTGCGGGCAACAACCAGGGCACCGTCACCCTGTACTGGCCGCCCTACCGCATCGACCTGTCGCTGAACATGGTGGTGCTGCTGCTGGTGGGCGGCTTCGTGACCGTGCACGCCGCGCTGCGCGCTCTGGCCGCGCTGCTGGAGCTGCCCCGGCAGGCCCGCCACTGGCGCCTGCAGCAAAAGGAGCGCGCCATGCACGCGGCCTTGCTCGACGCACTCACGCACATGCTGGGCGGCCGCTTCATCCGCTCGCGCAAGGCGGCAGTGGCGGCCCTCGCGCAAGAAAGCGCACTGGTTGCCTCAGGCGAAGGTGTGCCCCACGGCCGCCAGCTGCGGGCGCTTGCGCACATGATCGCGGCCGAGGCGTCGCACGCTTTGCAAGACGGCGCGACGCGCGAAAGCCATCTGCAGGATGCCCTGCACGAAGCCCCCGCGCGCGGTAGCGTGAACGAGCAGGAAATGCGCGAAGGCGCCCAGATGCGTGCCGCCCGCTGGGCCCTGGATGACCGTGACGCCCACGCCGCGCTGGAACGCCTGGCGGCCCTGCCCCAAGGCGCCGCCCGCCGCACGCTGGCGTTGCGCATCAAGCTCAAGGCCACGCGGCTGGCGCGGCAGACCCAAGAGGCGCTTGACACGGCCCGCCTGCTGGGCAAGCACCGGGCGTTCTCCCCCACCGCGGCGCAGACCATCGTGCGCGGCCTGGCCAGCGAGCTCATCAACAGTGCGCACGACATCGCCCAACTGCAGCAGATCTGGCTCTCGCTGGAGCCCGCAGAGCGCCGCATGCCCGAGCTGGCGATCCACGCCTCGCACCGCCTCGCGGCGCTGGGCGGCGACGCCACCCAGGTGCGCGCCTGGCTGCTGCCCGTGTGGGAACGCATGGTGGAAGAACCGGATTCGCTGGCCGAGAACCATGCCCTGCGGCTGGTGCGTGCCCTCGAAGCCGGCCTGGACGAGCTCGATGGCCCCTGGCTGGCCCGTATCGAGTCCGCCCAGCAGGCCAACCCCCGCGACGCTCGGCTGCAGTACCTGGCCGGCATGGCCTGCCTGCAGCGCCAGCTGTGGGGCAAAGCGCAACAGCTGCTGACCCAGGCAGCTCAGCAACTGGCCGACACCAGCCTGCGGTCCAGCGCCTGGCGCCACCTGGCAGAACTGGCGGAACAACGTGGCGACGACAGCGCCGCCGCCGAAGCCTGGAAAAAGGCTGCGCTGGGGCGGTAGCACCTCCACCGGGGCTCTGGAAAGCACCTCCCGCCCCGCTCCCCATCCCCTCCCTTCGCCACCCTTGCGCAGGCCACGCGCCCTGCCGCAATCGGGTTGCGGGCCTCCGCTCCCCACGGTAAGGCTGACGGCGCATTCGTTTGGGTTTTGCACAACGTTGGGGAACTTTGATCGCTAAGGTCCTATCAATTCATTTTTTTTGAATTGAGGCATCAATCCGTCTGAAGGCCCATGCGCTTTCGGCTTCCTACACTGCCCCATCGCTTGACGCACATCAGCCCGCAGGTGATCGCATGCGGGCCCTGCCGTCACCTCGCCAAGCCCCATTGCCATTGCCGCCGCCGTTCATGAACCACCCAGCCGACGCCCCCCGCCACGTTGATGCAGCGCCGCCCCGCCGCTACACCCGCACCGCCATGCTGCTGCACTGGATCCTGGCCCTGGCGTTGATCGGCCTGTTTGCGGTCGGCCTCTACATGACCAGCCTGCCGTTTTCACCGCAACGGCTCAAGCTCTACAACTGGCACAAGTGGGCCGGGGTCACGATCCTCGCGCTGTCGGCGCTGCGCCTGCTGTGGCGCCTGGTGCACCGCCCCCCTCCATTGCCTGCCGCCATTGCCCATGCCATGCCAGCTTGGCAAAAGATGGCCCACCATGCCACGCACGGGCTGCTGTATTTGCTGTTCTTTGCCGTGCCGCTCATTGGCTGGGCCTACAGCTCGGCGGCGGGATTCCCCATTGTTTTCCTGGGCTTGTGGCAGCTGCCGGACTTTGTCCCGGTGAGCAAGGAACTGGCCGAAGCCATCAAGCCCTGGCACGAGATCACCGCCTTTGCGATGGCGGGCCTGGTGGTGCTGCACGTGGCGGGTGCGCTCAAGCACCACATCGTGGACCGCGATGGGCTGCTCTCTCGCATGCTGCCGTAGTGAATGAGTCGCCCCCTGAGCCGCTTCGCTTCTTCCCCCTCTCTCGCCTCGCTGCGCGACGCGGGAGGGGGACGCACCGACCGGCCCGGCAAAGCCGGTTCCACGGGCGCGATGGCGTATCGGCCCCGCCAGTTTCAGCCGCAGCGGGCGACGGGCGACGGGCCTCGGATCGCTGATGACGGCTTTCACTTTCTGTTTTTTGAACGGAGTTTCCGCATGAATTTGTCTACCACCCTGTCCCGCTTCCTGCTGGGCGCAGCCCTCACCCTCAGCGCCCAGGCGGTTTTCGCCCAGCAGCAGCTGGTGCCCGCCCAAAGCGAGGTGCAGTTCACTGCGCGCCAGATGGGCGTGCCGCTCGATGGCCATTTCAAGAAGTTCAGCGCCCAGGTAGCGTTCGACCCCGCCAAGCTGGCGACCAGCAAGATTGCCTTCACCGTGGACACCGGCAGCGCCACGCTGGGCTCGCGCGAGACCGACGCCGAGCTGCCCAAGCCCGCCTGGTTCAACGTGCCCAAGTTCCCGCAGGCCCAGTTCGAGTCGTCCACGATCAAGGCGCTGGGCGGCGGCAAGTTTGAAGTGGCCGGCAAGCTCACCATCAAGGGCACTACGCAGAACGTGGTGGTGCCGGTGACCCTGACCCAGAGCGGCCCCAACACCACCGCCACGGGGACACTCCCCATCAAGCGCCTGGCCTTCAAGATCGGCGAAAACGAGTGGGCCGACACCTCCATGGTGGCCGACGACGTGACCGTGAAGTTCAAGCTGGCGCTGACAGGCGTCGGCAAGCTATGACCAGCCTTCGCTCGCCCCAGCTCTTCATCCCCCCACTTTTCTCTCCCTGGTTCGTTTCGTAGTTCCTCTTTTCAAGGAGTCTTTTCCATGCGCAAATCCCTGTTCTCCCTGCTCGCCGTGGCCGCTGCCACCACCCTCGCTGCTGGCGCCGCCCAGGCCGCCAACTACGCCATCGACCCCACGCACACCTTCGTGACGTTCGAAATCGGCCACTTCGGCGCATCGACCAACCGCGGCCGCTTCGACAAGAAGCAAGGCACGGTGGAGTTCGACCGTGCCGCCAAGACCGGCAAGGTGGACATCACCATCGACACGACCTCCGTCAACAGCGGCACGCCGCAGTTCGACAAGCACCTGCAGAGCCCTGACCTGTTCGACGCAGCCAAGCACCCCACGATCAAGTTCGTGTCCGACAAGTTCAGCTTCAACGGCGACAAGGTCAGCGAAGTGACCGGCCAGCTCACACTGCTGGGCAAGACCGCGCCCGTTACCCTCAAGGCCACGCAGTTCAACTGCTACGACAGCCCGATGCTCAAGCGCGAAGTGTGCGGTGGCGACTTTGAAACCACCATCGACCGCACCCAGTGGGGCATGAACTACGGCGTGGAATGGGGCTTCCCCAAGAACGTGCGCCTGGTGGTGCAGATCGAAGCCGTGAAGCAGTAATCAGCATCCGCAGCCGCCCGCGCTGCCCGCCCACACAGTAAGCGGCGGCGCGGCAAATGGGCCACAGGCCGCCCCCTGCATCCCTGCAGCGGGTGGCTTTTTTGTGGCCGCATGGTGCGTCTTGCACGTCTTGCGCGCCGTGCGCGCAGTCACCCTGCGCCGCATTCGGCCTCCAGCGAGCCATCCAGTTCCCAGCCTGTCGGCTGCCAGGCCCACACCACGTCGGGATGAAGCGCGCGCAAAAAAACGAAATCGTGCGACACCACGACCATGGCGCCCGTGAAAGCCTGCAGCGCGGACTGCAGGGCCTCGATGGCGTCCACGTCCAAGTGGTTAGTCGGCTCGTCCAGCAGCAGCATTTGCGCCGGCTCGCCCGACCACAAGGCGCATGCCAGCGCGGCCTTGATGCGCTCTCCGCCACTGAGCACACCGGCGGGCCGCTGCACCTTGTCTGCCGCCAGGCCCAGCTGGGCCAGGTGCGTGCGCAGCGCGTCTTCAGCCAAGGGCGTCCCCAGCGCCTGCAGCCGCTGCAGCACACTCTGCCCGGGCACGAGCAGCCCGCCGTGGTACTGGTCCAGCCAGGCAGCCCGCACCCCGCGGCATACGCGCCCGGCACCTGCGTGTGCAGGGTCGGCAATGGCGCGCAGCAGGCTGCTCTTGCCGCAGCCGTTGGGTCCGGTGATGGCGATGCGCACCGGCCCGCTCCACACACCGTTCAGCGGGGGAAAGCCGGGCGGCGCATGCGGCGGCGCAAGCCCCTCGAACGCTAGCACCTGCTTGCCGGCAGGCACGGCGCTTTGCGGCAGCACCAGCGCGGGTGCGACGCTCGACGGAACGCGCTGCGCGGCTTCGCGCACCGCATCGTTCAGCCGCTGGCGCTCCAGTTGCTGGCGCTCATGCTCCCGACCGGCATGGGCCTGGGCGCTGTTCTTCTTGCGGTCCAGCAGGATGGAGGCTTGGTTGGCCGTGCGCCCGGCATCGCGCCCCCGAGCCGCGCGGCTTTGCTGCGCGTCGTGCGCGCGCTGCAGCGCACGCAGGCCGCGTGCGCGCTCGGTGCGCGCATGGTCCAGCGCGTCTTGCGCGGCAGCAGCCTCGGCTTGGCGCTGTGCCTGGTAGATGGCCCAGTTTCCGCCGTAGCGCTTCAGCCCCACGGCCGACAAGGCAACGATGGGGTTCGCCATGCCCAGCAGTTCGCGGTCGTGACTGGCCAGCAGCACGGCACCGGGCCACTGCGCCAACGATTCCATGAGCCAGCGCCGGCCGGCACGGTCGAGGTGGTTGGTGGGCTCGTCCAGCACCAGCAGATCAGCGCCCGACAAAAAGGCCCCTGCCAGCGCCACGCGCATGCGCTCGCCGCCACTGAGGCGTTGCGCGGCATGATCGTGCGGCACATGGCCCAACCCCAGCGTGTCCAGCGCCTTTTGCCAGCGCGAAGGCACATCCCACCGGCCATCGGCCAGCAACAGGTCATCGGACGTGCCGGTGCCCGACTCGAGCCGCGCGAGTGCCGCCAGCACCGGGCCCAGCCCCGCGAGATCGGCCACGGTGGCACCCGGCGCCGCGCCGACTTCCTGCGCTACCGCTTGCAGGAGGGGGTGGCCCATCACGATGCCGCCCGCCGGGGCCAGGGTGCGCTGCGCAAGCTGCAACAAGACACTTTTGCCGGCCCCATTGGCGCCCACGAGGCCGGTGATTCCAGGCCCCAATGCCAGGTTCAGCGGTTGCGCCCACAGCGCGTCGCCGCTGGGCAAATTCCAGGTGACATCGTGGAATTGGAGGACGGATGGGCCGGCGGGGAATGCTGCCACCGAAGCGGCGGCAGCATTGCGGCTGCCATGGGCACTGTCGCCCCAGGATGAAGATTTCGCCATGCAAGCGCTCCAGACAAGACACACAACAACCCCGCTGGGTCCCATGAAGGGCAGGCAGGGCAGAAAGGCTTGGGGGGCTTACAGGCGCATCGGACGAATACCTCAGGGCAAAGAAAAACGTGAACACACAATGTATCGCAGTATCGCCTGGATAAAATTAACTTAACGTAAATCAATTACGCATAGTAGAATTGTCACTACCCATTTGAGGAGACACCGCATGAACGCCGTCGTGAAGCCCGATCGGGCCACCCTGCCCCCGCCCGCGCCCATCCAGCAGCTGCACCACTACGCCTACAAGGCGCGCGACGCCGAGGAGACGCGCCATTTCTACGAGGACATCCTGGGGCTGCCGCTGTACCACATCATCCAGAGCGACTATGTGCCCAGCACCGGCGAGTACTGCCCGTACACGCACTTCTTCTTCCGCCTGCGGGACGGCTCGTTCATCGCCTTCTTCGACCTGGGCGACGATGTGAAGGCCGAGCCGTCGCCGAACACGCCGCTGTGGGTCAACCACATCGCCTTCCGCGTGGACAACGTGCAGGAGCTGGAGAACACCAAGAAGCGCCTGGAGGCCCACGGCATCGAAGTGCTGGGCGTGACGGACCACCACATCTTTCACAGCATCTATTTCTTCGACCCCAACGGCATCCGCCTGGAGCTGTCGGCCCAGCTGGCCGATGAGGCACAGATGGCCAAGGACAGCACCGTGGCCCACGCCCGCCTGGCCGAGTGGACGGCCCGCAAGGAGCAGTGGCGCAAGGAGCGCGCCGAGGGCAAGGTGGCCGCACCTCTCAAGCCGCAAGCGAACGACCGGCCCGAGTTCGTGCCCGGCAAGGCCTGAACGCTACTTATTTGATAGCTACCAGCGCTTATCCAGAAAGCGCTGGAGGCCAAAAACGCTTCAAATCCGCCCATTGAAACGCTGCACGGAGGCGGGCCGGTAAAATCACCGCATCCCGCCTCCAGTCAACCTGACGGCATCCCCAGCAACCCTGGGGGATGCCGTTTTCATTTGCGATTGCGCCATGAGTGACACCACTGCACAACCCGGCCTCGACAGCCTGTCCAAGTCCTTTGAACCCGCCGCGCTGGAAGCGCACTGGGGCCCTGAATGGGAAAAGCGCGGGTATGGCAACGCCGGATACCGCGGCACCGGTGCCCCCCAGGCCGGCGAACCCGCCTTCTCCATCCAGCTACCGCCCCCCAACGTGACGGGCACGCTGCACATGGGCCATGCGTTCAACCAGACGATCATGGACAGCCTCACGCGCTACCACCGCATGCGCGGCTTCAACACCGTGTGGGTGCCCGGCACCGACCATGCAGGCATCGCCACGCAGATCGTGGTGGAGCGCCAGCTGCAGGAGCAGGGCATCAGCCGCTACGACATGGGACCCACCCCGCCCGAGGCGCGCAAGAACTTTGTGAGCAAGGTGTGGGAGTGGAAGGAAAAGTCCGGCAACACCATCACCACGCAGATGCGCCGCATGGGCGACAGCGTGGACTGGAGCCGCGAATACTTCACCATGGACGACAAGCTGTCCAAGGTGGTCACCGACACCTTCGTGAAGCTCTACGAGCAAGGCCTAATCTACCGTGGCAAGCGCCTGGTGAACTGGGACCCGAAGCTGCAGTCCGCCGTGTCGGACCTGGAAGTCGAGAGCGAAGAAAAGGACGGCTCGCTGTGGCACATCGCCTACCCGCTGGCCGATGGATCGGGCAGCCTGACGGTGGCCACCACCCGCCCCGAAACCATGCTGGGCGACGTGGCGCTGATGGTGCATCCTGAAGATGCGCGTTACACGCACCTGATCGGCAAGATGGTCAACCTGCCGCTGTGCGACCGCCAGATCCCGGTGATCGCCGACGAATACGTGGACAAGGAATTCGGCACGGGCGTGGTGAAGGTCACGCCCGCGCACGACCAGAACGACTACGCCGTGGGCCAGCGCCACAAGCTGCCCATGATCGTGGTGCTCACGCTGCAGGCCACCATCAACGAGAACGCCCCCGCCAAGTACCAGGGCATGGACCGCTTCGTGGCCCGCAAGGCCGTGGTGGCCGACCTGGAAGCCATCGGCGCGCTGGTGGAGGTGAAGAAGCACAAGCTCATGGTGCCGATCTGCACCCGCACCGGCCAGGTGATCGAGCCCATGCTGACGAACCAGTGGTTCGTGGCCATGAGCAAGGTGGGTGCAGGCGACCCCACCGGCAAGAGCATTGCGCAAAAGGCCATTGACGCCGTGGCCAGTGGAGACGTGAAGTTTGTGCCCGAGAACTGGGTGAACACCTACAACCAGTGGATGAACAACATCCAGGACTGGTGCATCAGCCGCCAGTTGTGGTGGGGCCACCAGATCCCGGCGTGGTACGACGAAGAAGGCAACGTGATCGTGGCCCGCAACGAAGCCGAAGCCCAGGCTAAGGCCCCGGGCAAAAAGCTGCGCCGCGACGAGGACGTGCTGGATACCTGGTACTCCTCCGCCCTCGTGCCCTTCAGCACCATGGGCTGGCCCAACCAGGGCGACAGCGCCACCGACGACTTCAACCTCTACCTGCCCAGCACCGTGCTGGTCACGGGCTACGACATCATCTTCTTCTGGGTCGCCCGGATGATCATGATGACCACGCACTTCACGGGCCGCGTGCCATTCAAGCATGTGTACATCCACGGTCTGGTGCGCGACGCGCAGGGCAAGAAGATGTCCAAGTCCGAAGGCAACGTGCTCGACCCGGTGGACCTGATCGACGGTATTGCGCTGGAGCCGCTGCTCGACAAGCGCACCACCGGCCTGCGCAAGCCCGAGACCGCCCCCACCGTGCGCAAGAACACGCAAAAGGAATTCCCTGAAGGCATTCCAGCCTACGGCGCAGATGCGCTGCGCTTCACCTTTGCCGCGCTGGCATCGCTGGGCCGCAGCATCAACTTCGACAGCAAGCGCTGCGAGGGCTACCGCAACTTCTGCAACAAGCTCTGGAACGCCAGCCGCTTCGTGCTGATGAACTGCGAGGGCCAGGACTGCGGCCTGAAGGAGCACACCAAGGAAGAGTGCCAGCCCGGCGGCAGCGCCCACGGCTACATGCAGTTCAGCCAGGCTGATCGCTGGATCACCTCGCTGCTCCAAAAGACCGAGGCCGAGGTGGCCAAGGGTTTTGAGGAATACCGCCTGGACAACGTGGCCAACACGATCTACGACTTTGTCTGGAACGAGTACTGCGACTGGTACCTGGAGATCGCCAAGGTGCAGATCCAGCAGGGCATGAACCATGAAGACCCACAAGTGGGTCTGGCACAGCAACGCGCCACGCGCCGCACGCTGATCCGCACGCTGGAGGCCATCCTGCGCCTGGCCCACCCCATCATCCCGTTCATCACCGAAGCCCTGTGGCAGGTGGTGGCGCCCGTGGCGGGTATCCCGGGCGATTCAGTCAGCATTGCGCGCTACCCCCAGGCGCAGCCGGAGAAGATCGACGAAGCCGCCATCGCGCACATGGACCGCGTGAAGGGCTTGGTGGACACCTGCCGCGCGCTGCGGGGCGAGATGAACGTCTCGCCCTCCACCCGCCTGCCAATGTATGTGGTGGGCGACGCCGACTTCATGCGCGGCGTGGCACCGGTGCTGCAGGCGCTGGCCAAGCTCAGCGAAGTGAAGGTGTTCGATGACGAGGCTGCCTGGGCCGCCGCCGCACAAGCCGCGCCCGTGGCTGTAGTGGGCGAGGCGCGCATGTGCCTGTTCATGGAAATCGATGTGGCCGCCGAGAAGGCCCGCCTTGCCAAGGAAATTGCGCGCATCGAAGGCGAGATCGCCAAGGCCAACGGGAAGCTGTCCAACGAGGCGTTCGTGGCCAAGGCCCCCGCCGCGGTGCTGGACCAGGAGAAGAAACGGGTGGCCGACTTCTCCGCGACCCTCGTCAGATTGCGCGATCAGCTGACACGGCTGGCCTGAAACAGCCGCCATACTTTCTGGCAGATGCGGATGCGCCTTGGTGACCCGGGGCATCCGCCCGATTTTTGATAGTCCTGAAAGAGCCTCATGACCGTTGCCACCACTGTCCGCAAAGCCGTGTTCCCCGTTGCGGGCCTGGGTACCCGCTTTTTGCCCGCCACCAAGGCATCTCCCAAGGAAATGCTCCCCGTCGTGGACAAGCCCCTCATCCAGTACGCCGTGGAAGAAGCGTACGAGGCCGGCATCCGCGACATGGTGTTTGTCACCGGCCGCAGCAAGCGCGCCATCGAAGACCACTTCGACACCGCCTACGAGCTGGAGAATGAACTGGAAAACGCCGGCAAGCAGGAAATGCTGGCGCTGGTGCGCGGCATTGCCCCCGACGACATGAACTGCCTGTTCGTGCGCCAGCCCCGCAGCCTGGGCCTGGGCCACGCCGTGCTGTGTGCCGAGCCGCTGGTGGGCAACGAGCCTTTTGCCGTGCTGTTGGCCGATGACCTGATGGTGGGCAACACTGGCGGCCCCGGCGTGATGGCACAGATGACTGCCGCCTTCGCCAAGCAGGGCCGCTCGCTGCTGGCCGTTCAGGAAGTGCCGCAGGAGCACACGCGCCGCTATGGCATCGTCAAGGGCGAAAGCGCCAGCGACGGCCTGATCCGCATCGATGAAATCGTGGAAAAACCCGCGCCGGAGAAGGCCCCCTCGCGCATGGGGGTGGCTGGGCGCTACGTGCTCACGCCCCGCATCTTCCAGGAGATCCGCAACCAGCCCCGCGGCGTGGGTGGCGAAATCCAGCTCACCGACGCCATCGCGCGGCTGATGCAGCACGAAACCGTGTATGCGTTTGAGTACGAAGGCAAGCGCTACGACTGCGGCAGCAAGGAAGGTTTTTTGGAGGCCACGGTGGAGCTGGCGCTCAAGCACCCGCAAGTGGGCGAGCAGTTCCGTGAATACCTGAAGACGCTGGCGCTGTAGGCGCCAGGCCTGGCGCAAGGGAACGGCCTCGCGCTCGCCATGCTCCCATATACATAGCTGCTCGCGCTTGTCTGGCAGGCGCCTGCAGCCATTAAAGCCCCAACATTCTGCTCACCGCCGCATGTACCCTCGGCGGGAGAGCTTCGCCAGCGCAGAGAACGAACCTACCTGCGCCGTAGCACGTGGATGAACTCATCCCCCACCGTCTGCTGCTCGACCAGTTCATTCCCCGTCTGCTTGGCGAAGGCCTGGAAGTCGCGCAGCGAGCCGCTGTCGGTGGCCACCACCTTGAGCAGTTCGCCGCTGGCCATGTCCGACAGTGCCTTTTTGGCCTTGAGGATGGGCAGGGGGCAGTTCAGGCCGCGGGTGTCGATTTCTTTGTGGATATCCATGGTGTTGTCGGTCAGTCTTTGGGGGGCAGCGCTTCGTCCAGGCCTCGGCGGCGTTCTGCGTTTTCCTCGGCGGTGAAGAATACCGGCTCGTGGCCGCGCGTGCGCAGCCAGTCGGCCAGCGCGTAACCGGTGCCAGCGGGCCAGCACTTGAGCTCGTGCAGGTCATACATTCGGTAGTCCACCAGTTCGGGCGACAGGCGCACCTCGCCCGTGGCCACCACATGGTAGGCAATGATGACCTGGTTCATGCGCAGGAATTCGTACACGCCGACCAGTGTGGTGGACTGCACATCCAGGTTGGTTTCTTCCTTCACCTCGCGGGCAATGCCCTCTTGCGGCGACTCGCCCGCCTCCATGAAGCCGGTGATCAGCGCGAACATCTTGCCCGGCCAGGCTGCGTTGCGTGCCAGCAGCACCTTGCCGTTCACCTCCACAATCGCCGCCAGCACGGGCGTGGGGTTGTTCCAGTGCGTCCAGCCGCAGGCCGGGCAGCGCAGGCGCGCCTTGTCGCCGCCGTCTTCGGCCTGGGTGATCCACTGCAGCGGGGTGCCGCAGTGGGAGCAATGGCGAACTTCGTAGTGCATGGGTTGCTATGTTTTGAATAGCTGCCAGCGCTTTTCACGAAAGCGCCAGAGGCCAATTTGATTGAAATCCTTCGCGCTCGGCCCGGCCAGGCGTTCAAGCGGGGAACACGCCGGTGGACAGATAACGATCGCCCCGGTCGCACACCACGAACACGATGGTGGCATTGTTTTCGCGCGCCGCAATCTGCTGCGCCACCCAGCATGCCCCGGCGGCGGAGATGCCGGCAAAGATGCCTTCCTCACGCGCGAGGCGGCGGCACATGTCTTCGGCGTTGTCCTGGCTCACATACACCAGCTCGTCCACCGTGCTCGCGTCGTAGATCTTGGGCAGGTACTCCTGCGGCCATTTGCGGATACCCGGGATGCGCGAGCCCTCCTCCGGCTGCGCACCGATGATCTGGATGCCGGGGTTCTTCTCCTTCAGAAACCGCGAAACCCCCGTGATGGTGCCGGTCGTGCCCATGGCGCTCACGAAGTGGGTGATGCGTCCACCCGTCTGCTCCCAGATCTCGGGGCCCGTGGTCTCGTAGTGGATGCGCGGGTTGTCGGGATTGGCGAACTGGTCCAGCACCTTGCCCTCGCCTCGCTTTTCCATGGCCTCGGCCAGGTCGCGCGCGTGCTCCATGCCGCCGCTCTTGGGCGTGAGCACCAGCTCGGCGCCAAATGCCTTCATGGTCTGAGCCCGCTCGATGGACAAATCCTCGGGCATCACCAGCACCATGCGGTAGCCCTTGATGGCCGCCGCCATGGCCAGCGCAATGCCCGTGTTGCCCGACGTGGCCTCGATCAGCGTATCGCCCGGGCGAATGTCACCCCGCTCCTCCGCGCGGCGGATCATCGACAGCGCAGGCCGGTCTTTCACCGAACCTGCCGGGTTGTTGCCCTCCAGCTTGCCCAGCACCACATTGCCCCGCGCCGTGTTGTCCTGCGCCCCGATGCGCTGCAGCGCCACCAGCGGCGTGTTGCCCACCGCATCTTCAATCGTCGGATATTTCATGCGCCCTACTGTGCCATAATTTGCGGCTTCACGAATTCCCGCCCGGGTGGTGAAATTGGTAGACGCAGGGGACTCAAAATCCCCCGCCGCAAGGCGTGCCGGTTCGATTCCGGCCCCGGGCACCACAGATAAGGCCAGTAGCTTGCACAAGCTACTGGCCTTTTTGCTGCTCTGTCAGCCTCCCCGTGAACGCTATGGCGGAGATGTTGCCTCGCACGGTTCTTGCCACTCGGCAACCCCTACCGCCCTGCCAGCACCCAAAAATCGCGTTCATATCCCTTGACCGACTGCACGGCCTTCAACCGTTGCGCGTCTGTCATGGCGTTGTGCAGCTGGGCGAAGGCCGCGCACCCCTCTTCCACCCACTGCCGGGCGGCGCTTTCATACGTGGCGTCGGGTGAAGTGTTCAGCCGGTTCAGGTAGCCACGCAGCAGAGTGCGCGCCTGTGCGATGTTGGCGCGGTCCTGTGCAATCTGTTCCAGCACCTGAACCAAGTCCTGCTGGCGGCGCAGGCGTTCGGCGTAGGTGTGCTGTGGGTCCCAGGTGGACTGCCGGGCAATGAACTCGCGCAGCAGGGCCTTTTGCGGGGGCTCCAGCGGGCCGTAGAACCTTTCCGCGCGGGACAACAGGCGCTCGTAGCGCAGCTCGCGCCGTTGCCCGGGCGTGGGATCAAGCCATTCTTTCTTCCAGTCGGCGTTGCTGTCGGCCTGCTTCTTCTGCAGGTGGCGGATCTGCCCTGCGGTGAGCTGCGAGGCCAGCCACACCAGGCGCGGCTCGGCCTGCGCGATGACGCGGTCGAGCTGGGTGCGGACGTCGGCATAGGTCGCGCAAGCTTGCTCGGCCGTGACGTCACCGGGCAATTGCTGCTGCACCTGCTGCAAAAGGCGGGCGTGCCGGGGCAGCATGGTGTCGCGGTGCCACTGGTGCAGCTCATTCAGGGCCTCGCGCACCTGGTCCTGCTGGGTGTCCGTCAGGTCCAGGTGGCGGTGGATCTGCCAGGCCGCCAGCTGCGGCACCTGCTGGTAGGCCAGGCGTACCGCGCTGCAAGCCTGCAGTAGCAGGGCCGAGGCAAGGACGACCGCGGCAGTGCGCCAGCGGGGACGCGGGGCGGGGGCAAGAGCAGGCATGGCGGCAAGAATAGGTGCCTTGCAGTCCATGCGTGGAGGCCCTGCGCAATACCCGCGCGGCAGGTCCGGAGATCAGAAACACGCGGCGGCGCCAGGCTGCACCCTCCCGGCGGCTGCGGCTTCTTGGGCCGCGGATCAGTTGTCCTGCCGTCGGATGATCTGGCGGCCGCTGGGCGTGATGGAGAGCTGGCCACTCGGGCTCTTGGCGATGTGGCCCCACTCCAGCAGGCGGGCAGAGACATGCTCCTTGATCGCATGCGGCACGGTCAGGACTTTGCCCATTTCGAGCTGTTTGAGGGTCTCGATCTCGTCAACCGTGGGATCGAAATGCGGAGCGTGGTACGTCGTCATGGTGCTCTCTCTCGAACGGAGGTGGATGATGATGAGGGACTGATTCAGGCTGGCCCAGAATAGTTCAGCACACCACCATGGCGCAAGCGCGGCAACCCCATTGGTGCGCGAGCGCGCAGAAGGCGCTTCAGCACGTTCACGCTCCGGCCAAGGGGGCCGCCGCGGACTCGGAAGCCGCTGCCTGCAACCAGCGCGAGAAAGTAGCCAGCACTGGCGGCTGGGCCTGCGCGGGGCTGATGAGGTAGTACGCCCGCTCGCCCCGCAACGGGCGCGCGCAGGCCACTACCAGCTCGCCGCTGGCAAGCTCCGCCTCGATGAGCAGGGGCGGGATGAGCGCCACGCCCATGCCGTAGCTGGCGGCGACGGCCAGCATGGAAAAGAGTTCGTAGCGTGGCCCGTCGAGCGCGTGGGGCGCGTCGACCCCCATCGTCTCGAACCACTGGCGCCAGCCGTAGGGGCGCGTGCTTTGCTGCAGCAGGGGCAAGTCGGCCAGCGCCTCGGCGGGCAGGCTCTGGTGGGCGCGGCCGCGGCCCCGGGGCGCTGCGGATTCGAGCAGGCGCGGGCTGCACACCGGCACCACGTCTTCGTGCATGAGCAGTTGCGCCTGCACGCCCGGCCAGTTGGCCACCTGCTCGGGCGTGCCTGCGTAGAGCGCAGCATCGAACGTGGTGTCGGCAAACAAAAAAGGCCGGGTCTGCGTGTCGATGTGCACCACGATGTCTGGATGCGCCCGCGCCAGCTGCGGCAGGCGCGGGATGAGCCAGCGCGTGGCAAACGTGGGCACGGCCGCCAGGGTGAGCGTGCCGCCCTCGCCCTGGTGGGCCATCACGTCCAGCGTGTCGCGCTCCAGCCCCTGCAGCCAGCGCGCCACCTGGCGGCCGTAGTGCGCGCCTGCGGGCGTCAGCACCACGCCATGGCGCGTGCGGCGAAACAGCTGCACGCCCAGAAATTCCTCCAGCGCCTGGATCTGGCGCGAGATGGCGCTTTGCGTGAGCGAGAGCTCCTGCGCAGCGCGGGTGTAGCTCTCGTGGCGGGCGGCGACCTCAAAACAGGCCAGTGCCTGGGTCGATGGAATGTTGCGGCGCATGATGAGTTGGAACTTGAAAACCCCGCAGCCAAAACGCAGGATCGGTGAAGAAGTATTTCATATATTCCCCAACCACATATCTGGATGAAAACAACTCGCTTGCCGCCCCCACGACACCGGCCTACGATGCGCATCAGTCCGTTCGCTTTTTTGTCCACCTTTCGCAATCTGGAGACACACACATGGCCCACGCCGCCTTTCAATGGGATGACCCATTCCTTCTGAGCCAGCAACTGACCGACGACGAGCGCGCCATCCGCGATGCGGCCGCAGCTTACTGCCAGGACAAGCTGGCGCCCCGCGTGCTGGATGCCTTCCGCCACGAGAAGATGGACGTGGGCATCTTCCGCGAGATGGGCGAAGTGGGCCTCTTGGGCCCCACCATCCCCGAGCAGTACGGTGGCCCCGGCCTGAGCTACGTGGCCTACGGCCTGATCGCCCGCGAAGTGGAGCGTGTGGATTCGGGCTACCGCTCGATGGCCAGCGTGCAGTCGTCGCTGGTGATGGTGCCCATCCATGAATTTGGCACCGAAGCACAAAAGCAGAAGTACCTGCCCAAGCTGGCCACCGGCGAATGGATCGGCTGCTTTGGCCTGACCGAGCCCGACCACGGCTCCGACCCCGGCAGCATGGCTACGCGGGCCTACAAGGTCGATGGCGGCTACAAGCTCAAGGGCAGCAAGATGTGGATCACCAACAGCCCGGTGGCCGACGTTTTCGTGGTCTGGGCCAAGGAAGTGTCCGAGGGCGGCGCCTTGGGTCCCATCCGTGGCTTTGTGCTCGAAAAAGGCATGAAGGGCTTGAGCGCCCCCGCCATCCACGGCAAGGTGGGCCTGCGTGCCTCCATCACCGGCGAGATCGTGATGGACGATGTGTTCGTGCCCGAAGAAAACGCCTTCCCCGAAGTGCAGGGCTTGAAGGGTCCCTTCACCTGCCTGAACAGCGCGCGCTACGGCATCGCCTGGGGCGCCCTGGGTGCGGCCGAGTTCTGCTGGCACACCGCCCGCCAGTACACGCTGGACCGCAAGCAGTTCGGCCGTCCCCTGGCGGCCAACCAGCTCATCCAGAAGAAGCTGGCCGACATGCAGACCGAGATCGCCATCGGCCTGCAGGCCTGCCTGCAGTTTGGCCGCATGAAGGACGCGGGCACGGCCAGCGTGGAAGGCACCTCCATCATCAAGCGCAACAGCTGCGGCAAGGCGCTGGACATTGCCCGCCTGGCGCGCGACATGATGGGCGGCAACGGCATCAGCGACGAGTTTGGCGTGGCCCGCCACCTGGTGAACCTGGAAGTGGTGAACACGTATGAAGGCACGCACGATGTGCACGCCCTCATCCTGGGCCGCGCCCAGACGGGCATTGCAGCGTTTTCGTGACATCCCCCTGAGGCGCTGCGCGCCTTCCCCCTTCTCTCGGCTTCGCCGGGAAGGGGGACGACGCCCTCGCTGCGGGGCGGCCCTTGCTCGGCGTCCCTGGCTTGGAGACACGCTCACCTCACCCCTCATGCCAATTTCAACCGTACTTGGCCTCTAGCGCTTGATATGCAATCGCTGGCAGCTATCAATTTAATAGCAAACCACCCCGATGACCACACCCACCCCAACTGCAGGCGCCCTCGCAGGCATCAAGGTACTCGACCTCTCCCGCGTGCTCGCCGGCCCGTGGTGCACGCAGATCCTGGCCGACCTGGGCGCGGACGTGGTCAAGGTGGAGCGCCCCGGCGCAGGCGATGACACGCGCCACTGGGGCCCGCCCTTTTTGAAGGATGCCGAGGGCAACGACACCACGCAGGCCAGCTACTACACCGCCTGCAACCGCAACAAGCGCTCCGTGACGATCGACATGGCCACGGCCGAGGGGCAGGAGCTCATCCGGCAGATGGCCCAGGCGGCCGACATCCTGGTCGAGAACTTCAAGGTGGGGGGCCTCAAGCAATACGGGCTCGATTACGAAAGCCTGCACGCACTCAACCCGCGCCTGATCTACTGCTCGGTCACCGGCTTCGGGCAAGACGGCCCCTATGCCGAACGCGCCGGCTACGACCTGATGATCCAGGCCATGACCGGCATGATGAGCATCACCGGCCGGTCCGACGGCGAGCCCGGAGGCGGCCCGCTGCGCGTGGGTGTGGCGCTGACCGACCTGTTCACCGGCGTCTACGCCAGTACCGCCATCCTCGCCGCGCTGAACGTGCGCGACAACGCCAGCAACGGCACCGGCCGGGGCCAGCACATCGACATGTCGCTGCTGGACGTCGGCATGGCAATTCTGGCCAACCAGGCCGCCGGCTTCCTGGCCACGGGCAAGGCGCCCACGCGCCAGGGCAACAGCCACCCCAGCCTCGCGCCCTACCAGGACTTCCCGACGCAGGACGGCGCGATGCTGCTGGCCATCGGCAACGATGGGCAGTTTCAGCGCTTTTGCGCCGCTGCGGGCCAGCCCCAGTGGGCGAGCGACCCACGCTTTGCCACCAACACCCTGCGCGTGAAGCATCGCGCCGACCTGATCCCCGCCATGGAGGCCGTGACCCGCACACGCACCACCGCCGAGTGGATCACGCTGCTGGAGGACAAGGCCGTTCCCTGCGGCCCCATCAACACCATTGCCCAGGCATTTGACGATGCCCAGGTGAAGGCGCGCGGCCTGGCGGTGGCGCTGCCGCGCTGGGTAGGTGGCGAGTCCGCGCAAGACGGGGTGCAGCAGATCACGGGTGTGGCCAGCCCCCTGCGCCTGTCGGCCAACCCGCCCGTGCTGCGCAACGCGCCGCCCGCGCTGGGCCAGCACACCGACGAAGTGCTGCGCGAGATGGGACTGGACGCGGCGCGCATTGCGGCGCTGCGCGCGCAGGGCGTGGTGTAGGACTCGCTCAGCGCGAGGCGGCGGCCTCCAGCAGGCAATCCGTCACCTCGTCCGAAAAGCGCATCAGGCGACCATCCAGCCATACGGCTTCGGAGCCCAGGGCGTCCGGCGCAGCGGGCGGCAGACCGTGGTCCAGCAAGGCCCGCGCGCAGCCCGCCCAGTCGCCGCCGGGCTCTGGCGTGTTGATGGAGCCCCAGGCGAGCGCGCCGCAGGCGTTGTCCTCGAAGCCATGCCGGGCCTGCCAGCGCGCGCCATGCGACAGCAAAAAGCGCGTGAGCGCGGCCTCGCCCCGGAAGATGGCATGGTGCAGCGCGGTCCCATCCCAGTCGCCGCCCGGTGTGTCGATGGGCCAGCCCAGCTGCACCATCAGGCGCACCGCGTCGCCACAGCCGGGCTGGGCCGCCAGCTCGGGCAGCAGCCGCTGCTGCGCGGGCGTCAGGTCCGCCACCAGGCCCGGCTGCGCGGCCAGCAGGGCGCGGGCCTGGGCCGCGTCGCCCTGTGCGCAGGCCGCCACAAAGCGCTCGCCCGTCGGCACCTCGGCCACGCCCAGCACGCCGCGCAAGTAGGCCGCAACCTCCGGCAGCCCGTAACGCAGCGCCTGGATGTGCGCGGGTGTGCCCTCGGCAGTGCACGCCGCGGGGTCCGCGCCCGCCGCCACCAGCGCTTGCACATGCGCCAGCGAGCGGCGGCGGCGCACGGCCCACAGCAGCGGCGCCGCGCCGGGGGCGCTGCCGCCCAGCGGCTCGTTGGGGTCCGCGCCATGGGCCAGCAGCAACTGCAGCGCGGGCAGGCCGTCAAGATCCAGCACGCGGTGCAACGCGTTGGTGCCGGGCACCCGCGCGCCGGCCTCCAGCAGCAGGCGCGTGCATTCCAGGCCGCCCAGCGCGTGGTACAGCGACTCGCCGTCGTTGGGGTCGGCCCCCGCGGCCAGCAGCAGGCGGGTGATGCCTGCGTGGTGGTTGACGCCGGCGGCGCCGTACAGGGCCGACAGCGGACGGGCGGCATCCGGCGCCTGCAGCGACGCGGGGGGCCAGCGGCTACCCACGCGCTGGTTGGCGTCGGCGCCCGCGCGCAGCAACAGGTCGGCGCAGGCCAGCAAACCCGGCGCAAACGCAGGTAGCTGCGCCAGGCTGGAATGCGCAACTGCCAGCAGCGGCGGAAGTTGCAGCGGCCCGCCGGTGCGGTGCACCCAAGCCGGGTCGCGCGCCAGCTGCTCACGCAGCCGGACCGGGTCGCCCACTGCGCAGGCCAGCCAGGGGTCGCTGGCGTCGGCCCGCGGCACGGCACCTTCGGCCCACAGCTGCTGCGCCAACGCAGGGCGCGCCGTGTGGTTGCCGCCTGCGATATCGCCCGCGTACACCAGGCAGAGCCACCGCAGCAAGGCACGCGCAGGGTCTTCGGCCAGCGCTCGGCGCGCCTGCACGAAGGCCTGGAACTGTGGCCACGAAGCAAAGCCGTGCTCGCGTGCCAGACACCACTGCGCGTGGTGCAGGCGCAGGTCGGTGCCTGCCGGCAAGTGCAGCGGGCGCAGCCGCTCCAGCGCGGCCGCATCGCCGGCTCGGGCTTCGGCCAGGAGCGCCTTGGCTTGTTTCTTGAGATGGCCCAGGTCGGGCCGGGGGGAAAGGCGTTTCACGAGAAACCTCCGTGCATCGGACGCCGACGGCCTGCAGTTCCGGCAGCACAAAGGGAATCATTGGTCATCAACTCATGGAGTCGGCAAGTGGGTTGCACCCTGTCCGCAGGCCCGGGCGCGGCTTGCGTCCGCGCAGGGGCGGGATCTTACCCGCGCAAGCAGGGGCAGCCACCCGAGCGCAGGCCGGCCACCTGGGCGGCAGATGCCGAATCCTCGTGCAAATTTCTTCCAAACCTCCACAATGGTGGCGCGGTCCGACCGCCTTCCCGCACCCCGAACTGGTTTTTGCACAAATCCAGGAGTCCGCCATGAAGCTCAGTCTCAAGCTCCCGCTTGCCTTCACCGCGTCGCTGCTCTTGTTGTTTGCAGCCGCGCTGTTCGGCATCAGCCGCCTGAACCAGGCCCTGAACACCTACCAGACCACCGTGGCGCAAAGCTTCGAGCACGAGCGAATGGCGGCCAGCATGCTCAACGACTTCAAGGTGCAGGTGCAGGAATGGAAGAACGTGCTGCTGCGCGGCAAGGATCCGGCCCAGCTCACCCGCTACTGGACGGCGTTTGAAAAGCGGGAACAAGCCATTGGCGAGCAAGCCCGAAAGCTGCTGGCTGCCCTGCCCCCGGGCGAAGCCCGCGAGCGCGTGCACCAATTTTCCCAAGCCCATGAACGCATGGGCGCGGCCTACCGCAAGGGGTTTGAAGCCTTCCAGGCCGCCGACCACGACGCGCAGGCGGGCGACAAGGCCGTGGCCGGCATGGACCGCGAGCCCTCGCAGCTGCTGGACCAGGCCGGCACCCTGATCGCCAAGGCCAGCAGCGAGGTGGCCGAGCGGGCTGCCGCGGCGGCCCAGCGCGCCACCACCATCAGCCTGGTGGTGATGCTGGTGGTGTGCGCCCTGGGCATTGCCGGGGCCATTGCCTTCAGCCGCACGGTGGTGAACCCGCTGGACAACGCGGTGCGCGTGTCGCAGGCCGTGGCCGGCGGCGACCTCACGGTGGCGCGGCAGGTGCGCGGCAAAGACGAGATCGCCTTGCTGCTGAACGCGCTGCACGACATGCAGCAAAGCCTGTCGCGCGTGGTCAGCGACGTGCGCAGCAACGCCGACAGCGTGGCCGCCGCCAGCACAGAGATCGCACAGGGCAACAACGACCTCTCGGCCCGCACCGAGCAGCAGGCCAGCGCGCTGGAGGAAACCTCCGCCTCCATGGAAGAGCTCAGCTCCACCGTGCAAGCCAATGCCGAAAACGCCCGCACCGCCAACCAGCTGGCGCTGAGCGCCAGCACCGTAGCCGCGCAGGGCGGCGACGTGGTGGCCGAGGTGGTCACGACCATGAAGGGCATCAACGACAGCAGCAAGAAGATCGCCGACATCATCAGCGTGATCGACGGCATTGCCTTTCAGACCAACATCCTGGCGCTGAACGCCGCTGTGGAAGCGGCCCGTGCGGGCGAGCAAGGCCGCGGCTTTGCCGTGGTGGCCAGCGAGGTGCGCAGCCTGGCGGGGCGCAGCGCCGATGCAGCCAAGGAGATCAAGGCGCTGATCCATGCCAGCGTGGAACGCGTGGAGCAAGGCACCACGCTGGTGGACAAGGCCGGCGCCACGATGAACGAGGTGGTCAGCGCCATCCGCCGCGTGACGGACATCGTGGGCGAGATCAGCGCCGCCAGCAGCGAGCAAAGCGCGGGCGTGGCGCAGGTGGGCGAGGCGGTGATGCAGATGGACCAGGCCACGCAGCAAAACGCCGCCCTGGTGGAACAAAGCGCGGCCGCGGCCGACAGCCTCAAGGTGCAGGCGCAGCAGCTGGTGCAGGCGGTGGCGGTGTTCCGCCTGGCCGACACGGAGGCCAGCGCTGCGCCGCGTGGCCGCACGTCCGCTGCCGCCCACCGCCAGCCCCGCCTGGCAGCAGGCTGAGGCGGCAAAGCGATTTCTTCAATTCAACAGGCCTTCAGCGCTCATCCATCAAGCGCTGGAAGCTATATTTTTAATAGCAAAAGCAACTACGCCACTTCAGCCACCGGTGCCGCGTGCGGCCCCTGCGGCGCAGTGGCCAGCGTGGGCGAAGCCAGCTTGCGCAGGTAGGCCATGGTCTGCAGGCAGGCCTGGGCCACCTCAGTGCCTTTTTTCACGAAATGCTCGCGGAAAAAGCGCACATGGTCTTCGTGGTCGTGGAAGTCGCGCGGGGTGAGCACGGCCGACATCACGGGCACCTCGGTGTCGAGCTGCACGCGCATCAGCCCGTCGATGACGGCGGTGGTGACGAACTCGTGGCGGTAGATGCCGCCGTTGACCACCAGCGCGCAGGCCACGATGGCGTCATAACGCCCGCTGCGCGCCAGCTTGCGGGCCAGGAGCGGAATCTCGAACGCACCGGGCACGTCGAACAGCGCCACTTGCGCAGGCGGCAGGCCGTGGCGGTCGAACTCGGCCAGGGCCGCGTCGCGTGCCTGGTAGACGATGTCCTGGTGCCAGCTGGCGCTGATGATGGCCACGCGGGCGCCACGATGGGCAGCCACAGGAGCCAGGGGAGAGACAGAAGAAGAAAACTGATTCATGGGTTCCTCGCAAAGGTCAGACCAGAATCAGGGCGCGCGCGAACACGTACCCCTTGCAGATGGCGCAGCCCGCGGGCGCGCAGCTGCGCGCCCACCGGCCGGCACCCGCCCGGGGCGCGTGGGTTTCGCGATCTCTTTCATCCGGACTGTGACCGTCGGCTCTGGCATCGCACCAGATCTGCTGACCCTGCGCATCCGCTCCAAGGAACGGCTCCGCAGGCGCTCGCGGGCTCTTGCAAGCCTGTGACAGCCCGCAAATACCGCCGGTGGGGAATTCCGCCCCGCCCTGAGAACGCTGCCGGCCCTGGAGTGCATCCGGGACCGGCGGGGTGGATTCTAGAAGGTGAGACACGTCCGCACCGTCGCCAAGGCGATTG
>NZ_JALEGG010000291.1 GCF_022763525.1 Acidovorax sp. | reverse complement strand
GCGACGGACCATTGCACCTTCTGCGCCGCGCAAAAGGCCATGGGCAAAGAGAACTTTGCCAAGATTCCCAACGGCACCGGCGGCGTGGAGGAGCGCATGGCCGCGCTGTGGGATGGCGGCGTGAACACCGGCCGCCTCACGCCCAGCGAGTTCGTGGCCATCACCTCGGCCAACGCCGCCAAGCTGTTCAACATCTACCCGCGCAAGGGCTACATCGGCGAAGGCGCGGACGCCGACCTGGTGCTGTGGGACCCACAAGGCACCAAGACCTTCTCGGCCAAGACCCAGTTCAGCAAGGGCGACTTCAACATCTTTGAAGGCCGCACCGTGCGCGGCATCCCCAGCCACACCGTGAGCCAGGGCCGCGTGGTGTACGCCAACGGCGACCTGCGGGCCGAGCAGGGCAAGGGCCGCTACATCAAGCGCCCCGCGTTTGGCGCCAACTTCCAGGCCGTGCAGAAGCGCGCGCAGGATCTGGCACCCACGGCGGTGGCGCGCTAACCGCTGCAATGCATCTGGAGAACACCATGGACACCAAAGTGAAGACCAACATCGAGAACCTGCGCATCAACGGCCAGCGCCTGTGGGATTCGCTCATGGAGCTGGCCCAGATCGGCGCCACCCCGAAGGGCGGCGTGTGCCGCTTGACCCTCACCGACCTGGACAAACAAGGCCGTGACTTGGTGACCCGCTGGGCGCGCGAAGCAGGCATGACCGTCACCATCGACAAGATCGGCAACGGCTTCATGCGCCGCCCCGGGCGCAACAACAACCTGCCACCCATCATGACCGGCAGCCACATCGACACCCAGCCCACGGGCGGCAAGTTCGACGGCAACTACGGCGTGCTGGCTGGCATCGAAGTGGTGCGCACGCTCAACGACCATGGCATCGAAACCGAAGCCCCCATCGAAGTGGCCTTCTGGACCAACGAAGAAGGATCGCGCTTCGTGCCCGTGATGATGGGTTCGGGCGTGTTCGCCAAGGCCTTCACGCTGGAGCACGCTTACGCAGCCACCGACACCGAGGGCAAGACCGTGAAGGGCGAGCTGGAGCGCATCGGCTACATCGGCGACCAGGAGCCCGGCGACCACCCCATTGGCGCGTACTTCGAGACCCACATCGAACAAGGCCCGGTGCTGGAAGACAACGACAAGACCATTGGCGTCGTCAGCGGCGTGCTGGGCATCCGCTGGTTCGACTGCACCGTCACCGGCATGGAGGCCCACGCTGGCCCCACGCCCATGGCCCTGCGCAAGGACGCGATGCTGGCCGCCACGCGCATCATGCAAGACGTGGTGGCAGCCGCCCACCGTCACCCGCCACATGGGCGCGGCACGGTGGGCATGGTGCAGGTGTTCCCCAACAGCCGCAACGTGATTCCGGGCCGGGTCAAGTTCAGCATCGACCTGCGCAACAGCACGGACGAACTGGTGGACGCCATGGCCGCCGAGGTCAAGGCCTTTGCCGACCAGGTGGCCAAGGAGCACGGGGTGCAGGTGCACATCGAGATGGTGTCCAGCTACCCCGCGCAGCTCTTCCAGCCCGAGTGCGTGGAGGCCGTGGGCCGCGCTGCCGCCAAGCTGGGCTACAGCCACATGCCGGCCGTGTCAGGGGCGGGGCATGACGCTGTCTACATGGCCAAGCTCGCGCCCAGCGGCATGATCTTCATCCCCTGCAAGGACGGCATCAGCCACAACGAGATCGAGGACGCGAAACCCGAGCACATCGAGGCGGGGTGCAACGTGCTGCTGCACGCCATGCTGGAGCGTGCAGGGACCTGATGCTATTGAAAATATAGCTGCTAGCGCTTTTCAGGCCAGCGCTGCAGCCTGTTTTGTTTCTATTCCAGGGTGTGGGGATCCGCGCGTTCAGCGCAGTTCCGTCAGCCCCAGGAAGTGGTCCAGCATGTGGAAGTGGTCTTCAAAGAACTCTTCTTCCAGCCGGGCCAGTTGGTCGATGGGCGTCCACTGCACCAGCGCCGCGTCGTCGTCGGCCTGCACCACCGGAAAGGGCGCGTCGCCCAGGTCGAAGTAGTGCGCATGCGTGATGGTGCGCCCCCGCTGGCTGCGGTCAGGGTGGTCGAACACGGCTACGGACTGCAGCGCGGCGCGCATGGTGGCCTCGGGCAGCTGGCAGTGGGTTTCTTCTACTAGTTCGCGCAGGCACGATTGCCACACGGTTTCGCGCTGTTCGATGAAGCCGCCGGGAACGGCCAGCTGGCCCTTGCCGGGCGCGTGGGCGCGGCGGATCAGCAGCACCTGATCCTGGCAGCGCAGAACGGCATCCACGGTGACGAACACGGGCGGGTAGGGCGCGGCGGCCCAGGCTTCGCGGTAGCCGCGCAGCATGCGCCATTCCTCCTGCAGTGCGGGGTAGTGTGGGGTCTGAGCGAACTGCTCCAGCATTGCAATGGTGCTGGGAGGGATCTCACCGGCCAGCGGCGCCAGCGCCGTGCCCACGGTGGCAGGCGTGGCGCCAAAGTAGGCATCGCGGATGGTGGTGGCGTCCATGCGGCCCTGGCGCGGCAGGTCCACCAGCGTCCAGCCCGGAAAGGCGCGCAGGTAGCTGCTGGTGGCGTCCTTGAAGTGGCCCACCAGCGCGATGCGCGCACCGGGCGCCGTGTGTTCGGCCACTCCCCGGCGTACGGCTTGCACCCACACGGCCTCGTTGTAGTAGTCGCGCACGGGCAGCACCTGCACACGGCCGCGGTCGGCCTCGGGCAGGGCGCCCAGCAGCATGGCCTCGCGCTCCTGCCAGGTGAAGGGATTCTTGGGCGAGCGCGCCTGCCAGGCCGAGCCCGCCACGACGATGACCTGCGGCGCCTGGCGCAGGGCCTCGTGCAGCAGGGCCAGGTGGCCGCTGTGCACGGGTTCAAAACGGCCGATGAGGAGGGCGGTGTCGTGCATGGGTCTCCGTGCTTTCGGGTATTTTTGGGCTCTGGCGCTGATTGGTAAAGCGCTGGCAGCTACGATTTTAATAGTGGTGAGCGCAGACGGCGGAACCCAAGGCAGCGGCTCAGGGCTCGTCACACATACTTTGCTGCAATCGGCATCTGCCGCCCGCTGCCGAAAGCCCGCGGGCGCAGCCGCAGGATGGGCGGTGCCTGCCGCCGCTTGTACTCGTTGCGCGCGACCATTCCATGCACGCGCTGCACCAGGGCGGCACCCGCATCGGTTTCCTCCAGCTGCGCCACCAGGGTGGCTGCAGTGGCCTGCTCGGCGGGCGACAGCCGGTCGCCTTCGATCAGCAGCTTGAGGATTTCGTCCAGCACCGGGTAGGGCGGCAGGCTGTCCGTGTCCCGCTGCCCGGGGGCCAATTCGGCCGACGGCTCCTTGTCGATGATGGCCTGGGGAATGAGCTCGCGCCCGGCTTGCTCGTTGACGTGGCGCGCCAGCGCAAACACCTCGGTCTTGTACAGGTCGCCGATGAGGCCCAGCCCGCCGTTGGTGTCACCATACAGCGTGCAGTAGCCCACCGAGATCTCGGACTTGTTGCCGGTGGTCAGCAGCAGGTGGCCGAAGGCGTTGGAATACTCCATGAGCACCGTGCCGCGGATGCGCGCCTGCAGATTTTCCAGCGGCAAGCCCGAGAGCGGCTGGCCAAAGCTGGCCTCGTACTGCCGCGCATAGGCGGCCACCAGCTCGGCGATCGGGTGGGTGAGCAGTTGCACGCCCAGGTTGCGGCACAGTGTCGCCGAGTCATCGACCGAGCCGCTGCTGGAGTAGCGCGAGGGCATGGTGATGCCCACCACGTTCTGCGGCCCCAGCGCCTGCGCTGCCAATGCCAGGGTGAGGGCGCTGTCGATGCCGCCCGAGCTGCCCACCACCACCTGCGTGAAGCCGCAGCGCCGTGCATAGTCGGTGAGGCCCAGCAGGATCTGCTGGCGGTAGAACTCCATCGTCGGCAGGCCCTGTGCTGGCACGGGGGCAGGGCGCTTGCCCTCGGCGGTCAGGAACCGCCCGCCATCGAACAGCAGCGTGCGCACATCCTCGGCAAAGCGCGGAGCCTCGAAAACCACCCCGGCCTCGGGCTCCGTGGCAAACGAGCCCCCGTCGAATACCAGCTGGTCGTGCCCGCCGACCTGGTTCACGTACAGGATGGGCAGCCCATGGCGGCGCGACGAGCCGCCAAACATGGTGTGCCGTTGCTCGCGCTTGCCGATGTGGCTGGGGCTGGCGTTGATGCTGATGACCAGGTCCGGCGCAGCATCGCGCAGGCGCTCGAAGGGGTTGACGATGTAGTCGGCGCCATGGTCGTTCCAGCCGTCTTCGCAGACCAGCATGCCGACCTGGGCACTGCCAATGCGCAGCACCTTGGCCACGTCGGGGCCAGGCTCGAAATGGCGGCGTTCATCAAAGATGTTGTAGGTGGGCAGCAACTGCTTGGCGTACTGCAGGCGCACGTTGCCGCCTTGCAGCACCAGCAGGCTGTTGTGCAGCTTCTTGCCGGGGCCGCGGGCCGGCATGGGGGCGCCCACCACCCAGTGCAGTGCGGGCAGCTCGGCCGATGCTTTCTGCAGCGCAGCGACGCCGTCCTGCACGCGTTGCAAGAATGGGGGCTCGTCCAGCATGTCGGCGGGGTAGTAGCCACACAGCGCGAGTTCGCTGAACACGATGAGGTCGGACTGCTCGCGGGCGGCCTGCCGCGCGGCGGCCACCATGCGGGCCACATTGCCCTCGATGTCGCCGACGGTGAGGTTGAGCTGGGCGATGGTGATGCGGAGCATGGTGTCAGCCTTTCACGTTGAAGACCTGGCGCAAGTAAGCGAGGTAGGTTTCATCGTCGCACAGCGTCTTGCCCGGCGTGTCCGACAGCTTCGCCACTGGCTGCCCGTTGGCGCGCACCAGCTTCATCACGATGTTGAGTGGCTTCATTTCTGGCGCATCCCCCATGTCGTTGGTGAGGTGGGTGCCGATGCCAAAACCCAGCTGCGTGCGGTCGCCGAAGTGCCGGTACAGCGCGAGCGCCTTGGTCAGCGTGAGGCCGTCAGAAAACACCAGCCGCTTGGTGTGTGCGTCGATGCGCAGCTTGGCGTAGTGGGCCAGCGCCTTCTCGCCCCACGCCACGGGGTCGCCCGAGTCGTGCCGCAGACCGTCGAACAGCTTGGCGAAGTACAGGTCGAAGTCCGCCAAAAAGGCGTCCATGCCCACGGTGTCGGTCAGTGCAATGCCCAGGTCGCCCCGGTACTCCTGCACCCAGTCCTCGAGCGCGGCCTTTTGAAAGTCCCGCAGCCGCACGCCCAGCGCCTGATAGCTTTGCAGGTACTCGTGCGCCATGGTGCCGATGGGCACCAGGTTCAGGTCGCGCGCCAGCAGCACGTTGCTGGTGCCCTTGAACCACTGCGGTGCCTGCGTGGCAAAGGTCTGCACCACCTCGCGCTGCCAGGCGCCGCTGTAGCGGCGTCGCAGGCCAAAGTCGAACAGCTCGAAGGGGTGGCGCAGCGTGGCCTGCTGCGCCAGGTCCTGCAGCTGCTGCACTTTGACCGCCAGCCGCTCGCGGCCGCTGGCCAGGGCGGCAGTGGCATCGAAGCGGCGAAAGTACAGCTCGTTCACGATGGCCAGCACAAAGATCTCAAAGCCCATTACATGCACCTGCGGGCCTTGGGCCACGATGTGCAACTGATCGCCTTCGGCCCAGGCGCGGATGAAGCTGCGCTGGAACTGGAAGATGCGCAGAAAGTCGATGAAGTCGCTCTTGATGAACCGCAGGCCGCCCAGGTAGGCCAGCTCGTCTTCGCGGAAGCGCAGCGTGCACAGGTGGTCCAGCGCGGCGTTCACCTCGGGCAGCAGCTCAGCCAGCGGGTACAGGGGCTGGTTGCGGCAGACAAAGCGGTATTCGCTCTGCGTCTGTGGATGCCGGTGCAGCAGCGCCTGCCACATGGTGAACTTGTACAGGTCGGTATCGAGCAGGCTGGTGATGACGGGTTGCATGGTTTGCTCCTGAATTTATAGCTATCAGGGGATGATGGCCAGGCGCTAGAGGCCAATTTCACTCATGTTTCCCAGCTGTGCGCCTGCGGCGCGCATCGCATCCAGAAACGCCTGGTGTTGTGCTTCAAATCCCGCCACGGGGCTCATGCCGTCGGTCAGCAGCACGATGCGGCTGGCCTGCCAGCCGGGCACCAGGCGCGGCAGGTGCTGCACGATGTGCTCGGTGGTCGAGCGCACGCAGTGGCTGCTGGCTTCGCCCGCAATCAGCAGCACATCGGCCTGGCCCAGCGACCGCAGCAGTGCGGTGTTGAGCGCGGTGCTGGTGTCGTCCGCATCCGGCACCTCGGCCTCGATGGCGCTGTAGTGCTCCGTCCAGGGGTTGGTGCCCTTGAACACGTTGCGCACCGCGCGCTGGCGCTGCCATTGCCAGTCGCCACAGGCGGCCAACACATCGGCGTGGATGCCGTGGCCCCAGCTGCCGATCTCGCAGTGCACGGGCCAGACCATGAGTGTGTAGCGGCCCTGGGCTTCGAGTGCGTCCAGGTAGGCCAGCGTGTGTGGCAGTGCCGCGGGGTTGCGCGGCGCGAACTCGCCCGTGCGCACCTGGGCGGCGGTGATGGGGGTAAAGGGATTCACTTCCGCTCCCGCACCGGTCTGCCAGAAGCCGGGGTGAGCGATATCGAAGCGCTGGTGTGAATCGAGCGTGACCGTGATGGCGTCGAGTTGATCGGCCTGTGCCCGGATGAAGGCCGCGAGGCGCTGCATGTCGGCATGGGCGCCCGCCACGGGCAGGCTGGGCGCGCTGCCTGCGGGGCAATAGGTGGCGGGCAGGTCGCAGAAATCGTTTTGGGGATCGATCACCAGAAGCTGGGTGGTGCCTGTGGCCATGGTCTTTTCTCCTTCGCTGTAGGTGCAGTGTAATTTTGTTAGGTTAATTTTGCAACTAAGTAATTTGAAAGCGAATGTATTCAATTCGCAGGCCATGTTTCACCGGCAAATACTTTGCCCAAGCCAGTCTTGGTGGTAGCCTTGTTCGTTCAACTTTGCAATGAACTATCTCCCCGCATGACCATCGACAGCATTCCCGCCGTGATATGCACAGTAGATGTGGTGCTGCTCACCCTGGAGCAGTCCACGCTGAAGGTGGCCCTGGTGCGCCGCGAACGCGAGCCCTTTGCCCAGGCGCTGGCGTTGCCCGGTGGCTACATCCACGCGCAGGACGATGTGGACGCCCAGGCCAGCGCCGCGCGGGTGCTGCGGGACAAGGCCGGGCTGGAGAGCCCCTATCTGGAGCAACTGGCGACCTTCACTGGAGCAGTGCGCGACCCGCGCGGCTGGTCGGTGGCGGTAGCCTATTGCGCCCTGGTGCCCGCCACCGTGCTGGCGCAGGGCGGGGGGCGGGTAGAGCTGGTACCGGTGGATGCGTTGCCGCCGCTGCCCTTTGACCACCGCCAGATCATTGACACGGCCGTGCTGCGCGTGCGCAGCAAGAGCCAGTACTCGTCGCTGCCTGTGCACCTGTGCGCCGAGCCCTTCACGCTGCCGCAGCTGCAGGCGGTGTACGAGGCCGTGCTGGGCGAGCCGGTCAACAAGGTGAGCTTTCGCCGCAAGGTGGAGGAGCTGGCCATGCTGGAGCCCGTCCCTGGTGCGTTGCAGACCGGCGGCGCACACCGCCCCGCGCAGCTCTACCGGGTGCGCCCTGCCTATCGGCGGCAGCTCTCGTTGAGCGCCAGAGGTTTGTAGCGCGGGCTCCACACGCACAAAACATTGGACCGCCGCGCCCAAATCTGGCACAAACGCAAACTTTGTGTCCCACGAACGGTGGGGCGCGGTGCGGGCCAGGGTGGCCGCCGTGGCCTCGCCAACAACAAGCCAGCGCGACGCTGGCGCCTGAGGGAGGTCCATGTCTTTGCGGCTCAAATTCAATCTGGTGCTGGCAGGAGTGCTGCTGCTGGCGGTGCTGGGCGCGGGCGCCTATGTGCACCGCTTTCTGCAGCAGTCGGCCATCGAGGAAGTGCAGCACAACTCGCAGATCATGATGCACGCGGCCATGGCGATCCGCGACTACACCACCGAGCTGGTCAAGCCCCATCTGGACGTCACGCTGGCCGACAAGTTTCTGCCCCAGACGGTGCCCGCCTACGCCGCCACCGAGACGCTGCGCCGTCTGCAAAGCCGCTTTCCGGGCTACGAATACAAGGAGGCAGTGCTCAACCCCACCAATCTGCGCGACCGCGCCAATGAGTGGGAAGAGCGCATCATCAGCGATTTTCGCGAAGGCCGGGCCGATCTGAAGAAGGAGGTCACGGGCGAGGTGGGTGAGGGCATGCACCGCGCCATGTATGTGGCCCGTCCCATCACCATCAAGCAAACGCAGTGCATGGCCTGCCACAGCACGCCCGCGGTGGCACCGCCCACCATGCTCAAGGTGTACGGCGACAAGAACGGCTTTGGCTGGAATCTGAACGAGACGGTGGGTATCCAGGTGGTGAAGGTGCCCATGTACTTTCCGCTCGAGAAGGCGCGCCAGACCTTCAACACCGTGATGGCGGCGCTGGTGGGCAGCTTTGTCCTGCTGTTTGTGGCGCTCAACCTGTCGTTGTCTTCGCTGGTGATCGAGCCGATGGCGCGGCTCAACAGCAAGCTCGAAGACCTGGCCACGAAGGACTTCCTGACGGATCTGGTCAACCGGCGCCGCTTCTTCGAACGGCTGGAGACGGAGATGGCCGAGACCCGCATCAAGAAGGGAAGCCTCTCGGTGGTGATGTTCGACATCGATTTCTTCAAGCGCATCAACGACACCTTTGGCCACGACTCCGGCGACGTGGTACTCAAGAGCACGGCCCTGCGCGTGCGTGAGTTGCTGCGCTCGTCCGATTGCGCGGCCCGTTTCGGTGGCGAGGAATTCATCATCCTGCTCAAGGAAACCCCGCTGGATGCCGCCATGGCCATGGCCGAAGCCGTGCGCGCGCGCATTGCGGGAACGCCGTTCGATGCGGTCGGCCACGTCAGCGCCAGCTTCGGCGTGGCGACCTGGGACCACAACGAGGATGCGCATGCGCTGATCAAGCGGGCAGATGCCGCGCTTTACGTGGCGAAGTCCAAGGGCCGCAACTGCGTGGTGCGCGCTGAAGAAACCGCCTGAGGCCCCGCCGGCCAGGCGTCAAGCCGTCGTGGTCTTGGCCTCTTCGTAGGTGGAGAAGTAATCCTTGGCCAGCTGCACCTTCTGTTTTTCCGTCAGCAGCTTGCCTGCCATCTGGAAGAACTTGTGTTCTTCCTCTTCCAGGTGGTGCTCCACCTTCTGGGCCAGCTTCTTCGCCAGGGGCAGCCAGTTGGGCGTGGCCGGGTCCGCCTCTTCCAGCGACTCCACCAGCTCGTCGAGCTGGTGGTGTTCGGAGATCGCGTGGCGGGAAAGGTCCACGCCCGCATCGTGCTCCATCAGGGGGATGTAGAAATGCCGCTCCTCGGCCAGTTCGTGCGCCAGAAGCTCGGCTTTGAGTTGCTCGAACAAGTCGCGCCGCTCGGGCGTGTCGCCGCTGGTCTCGATCAGCTGCCGGTACAGCTCGCGCTGCCGTTCGTGGCTTTCGCGCAGGGCTTCGAAGATGTTGAGGGGCATGGGTGTTCTCGGTTCTGTTGAAAAGTGCGGTCCGCAACTACTTGAGCACCTTGCGTGCCGCGCCCACACCCAGGATGGCCAAAACGATGAACACCACGGCAATGATGAGGAAGATGACAAACAGCACCTTGGCAATGCCTGCGGCACCTGCGGCCACGCCGGTAAAGCCCAGGGCGCCGGCGACCAGCGATATGAGGGCGAAGATGATGGCGTACTTCAGCATGGGGGGTTCACTCCTTGACTGGGCTGTGATGGGAAAGCCGCGCATGGCAGCTTTGTCTTGACATGCAAGCGTATACAGCGCCTGGCGGACCGCTGTGGGAGCGCATGCTGTCCGCCGGTAGGAGCGGGTCGATTGCTCATCCGGCGATACTGATCTGAACAGCCACGCCAGCCGCTATGAGCAGCAGCAGGACGCCGGTCGTGCGTTCGATCCACCCCAGATGCCTCGCAAAGCGCTCCACAACCACCCGGTGGCCCGCGCTCACTGCAATCAACAGATCCCATCCAAGGACGGCGCACACCATCCACACACCGTAGAGTGCCTGGACGCTGCGGTCGGTTTCGGTCAGCAGGGAAAACAGGCTGGCGTAGAAAAGTGCATTCTTGGGGTTCAGCAGTGCGGAGATGAATCCCATGCGCAACCCTTGCCACCAACTCGGTCTGGGCGCAGTGCTGCTGTCCGCACCCATCGCGATCGCGGTGCCGGACGAATGCAAAAGGCGCCAGCCTAGCCATCCGAGGTACAGGCCGCCACCCAACTGAAGCAGCACGAACGCAGCGCTGCCGGGTGCAATGGCCGAAAGACCCGCCCAGGCCAGTGCGATGAACAGGCCGTTGGCCATTGCCACGCCCGCACTGATGCCGCTGGCGCGCTGCCATCCGTGCAGCAGCGCAGTGCGAACGATAAGGAAGAAATCGGGGCCCGGACTGAGCAGGGCCAGGAAGTGGGCTCCCGCCACCATCAAAAATTGTTCCAGCAATGCAGCGCCTTTCGTGCAGTGCGACCTTCGTCGCGAGGCGCGCAGTTTCGTTAACTGCTCCCGGGCTGTATTGGAAAAAATTGCGGACGACTCGATGCCGCGATGCGACCTCTGCGAGATCGCAAACAGGTGCTCAGCGCCGGTAGTGGCCCGGCGTGGTTGCCACCCGTTGCTTGAAAGCGTTTTGAAAATGGCTCTGATCGTAGAAACCGAGTTCCTGTGCCACCACGGCCGGGGCGCTGCCCGCGCGAAGCAGGCCCCGGGCGGCGTTGATGCGCATGTCCAGCTGATAGGCGTGGGGAGTCAGTCCTGTGGCTGCGCGAAAGCCACGGACCAACGCATGCGGCGTCATCCTGGCGGCCTGCGCCAACGTGGCGAGGGGGAGGGGGTCGGCACACCTCTGCTGCAGCATGGCTTGCACGCGTGCAAAGGATGCGGGCGCTGGTGGCGGCGTCAGCGCTACCGCATCGCCCGTGCGCCAGATTCCTTGGGAGAGAAACCTGTTCAGCGCCGTTGTCTTGACGTTGGTATCCGCGTTGGAAAACAGCAGGCGATTCAGTGCACAGAAAGCGTCGTACGCCCTGGCATCACGCACTACCAGTGCACAGTGGGGCCAGGCAGGGGCGTTGTTCCGCTGCATCGTGTTTTCGACCCAGGACGCGTCGAGATAAAGCATCTGGTAGCTCCACTCTCCGCCCGGCTCTGGATTGCAGGCATGCACGCAACCGGCAGGCACTGCGACCAGTGAGCCGGCCGCCAGGCGCACGCTGTGACCATGGGAAGTGAACACGCTGCGCCCCGCATCGACCACACCCATGGAATACGTGACGTGGGTGTGTGGCCGATAGCAGGCACGGCTGCTGACTGCGCGTCGGCTCTCCACAAATGGAAGGTCCGGGTCGCGCCAAAAACAGGGGAGCGATGGTTGCGCGTTCATTGGGGGCTCCTGTCAGCGCTGCGGGCGCGGCTCTTGCTGGGTCTGTGGCCACATCGCTGACCCGATATGCGCTCCCCCACGTACCGACGAGCCGCGCCTCAGCGCGGCAGCCTTGTCCGTACGTTGATTGCGCACGGGCCTTGCGGCTCTTCACATCGCTGCGCGATATGAGCCTGCGCCGCAAGCCACACAAGCGCGCTTCGCTCGGGGTCTTTACAGGCCCGCCGCTGCGCGCAGCGCAGCAGCCTTGTCCGTCTTTTCCCAGCTGAACTCGGGTTCTTCGCGGCCGAAATGGCCGTAGGCGGCCGTCTTCTCGTAGATCGGGCGCAGCAGGTCCAGCATCTGAATGATGCCCTTGGGGCGCAGGTCGAAGTGCGCGCGCACCAGCTTGGCGATCTGGTCGTCGGGAATCACGCCCGTGCCTTCGGTGTAAACGGTGATGTTCATCGGCTCGGCCACGCCGATGGCGTAGGCCACCTGGATCTGGCACTGGCGGGCCAGGCCGGCAGCCACGATGTTCTTGGCCACGTAGCGGGCGGCGTAGGCGGCCGAGCGGTCCACCTTGGTTGGGTCCTTGCCGCTGAAGGCACCGCCGCCGTGGGGGCAGGCACCGCCGTAGGTGTCCACGATGATCTTGCGGCCCGTGAGGCCGCAGTCGCCCTGCGGGCCGCCGATGACGAAGCGGCCGGTGGGGTTGATCAGGTAGCGCGTGTTCTGCAGCCATTCCTTGGGCAGCACGGGCTTGATGATTTCCTCGATGACGGCTTCGGTGAACGAGGCCTTCATCTTGGTCTGCGTTTCGCTCTGGTCGGGGTGGTGCTGGGTGGAGAGCACCACGGTGTCGATGCTGTGGGGCTTGCCGTCCACGTAGCGCATCGTCACCTGGCTCTTGGCATCAGGGCGCAGGAACGGCAGGCGGCCGTCTTTGCGCAGCTGGGCCTGGCGCTCCACGAGGCGGTGGGCGTAGTAGATGGGCGCGGGCATCAGCTCGGGCGTTTCGTCGCAGGCATAGCCAAACATCAGGCCCTGGTCGCCAGCGCCGGTGTTCAGGTGGTCGTCGCTCGCGTGGTCCACGCCTTGGGCGATGTCGTTGGACTGCTTGTCGTAGGCCACGAGCACGGCGCAACCCTTGTAGTCGATGCCGTAGTCGGTGTTGTCGTAGCCGATGCGCTTGATGGTGTCGCGCGCCACCTGGATGTAGTCCACGTGGGCATTGGTGGTGATCTCGCCGGCCAGCACGACGAGGCCGGTGTTGGTCAGCGTTTCGGCGGCGACACGGCTGCGGGGGTCTTGCTGGAAGATTGCGTCGAGAATCGCGTCCGAGATCTGGTCGGCCACCTTGTCGGGATGGCCTTCGGAGACGGATTCCGAGGTAAAGAGAAAGTCGTTCGCCATTTGAATAAACTCCTGTGCTGCGGCATTTAGGGCGTTGCCCTCACCCCGAAGGAGCTTTGGCGAACGCTTTAGCAGATTTTTTTAACGTCGCCCTGCAAGTTGCTCATTTAACTCAGCGACCCGTCCATTTTAATGCCAGTCGTCTTCCGATTCTTTTCCGTATTTCCGCTGTGGTTGCTGCACATCATGGGCGCGGCCATGGGATGGGTGGCTTTTTGTGCGTCGCCAACGTACCGGCGCAGGTTCCTGGCCAATGCGGCGCTGGCGGGCTATTCGTTCGGCGCAGTGCGTGCCGCGGTGGCCCACGCGGGGCGCATGGTGGCTGAGCTGCCGCGACTGTGGCTCGGGGCGCCTCTGCCATGCCGGATCGAAGGCGAGGCCTGCGTGGAGCAGGGCTACGCGGCGGGGCGCGGGATTCTGTACCTCACGCCGCACCTGGGGTGCTTCGAGCTGTCGGCCCAGGCAGCGGCCAGGCGCTGGAGCGCGGAGCGCGGCCCGATCACCGTACTGTACCGCCCCGCGCGCCAGGCCTGGCTGGCCAAGGTGATGGAGACCGCGCGCAACCGCCCCGGCATGCTGGCCGTGCCTACCACGCTGGCAGGCGTGCGGCAGATGATCAAGGCCCTGCGCCGTGGCGAGGCCGTGGGCCTGCTGCCCGACCAGGTGCCGCCCGAGGGACAGGGTGTGTGGGCGCCTTTCTTTGGCCGCGATGCCTACACCATGACGCTGGCTGTGCGTCTGGCGCAGCAAACGGGCGCGGCGGTGGTGCTGGCGCGCTGCGAGCGGCTGTCCTGGGGGCGCGGCTACGTCACGCATTTCGAACCCCTGCCCGCACCGCTGTCCGCCGACATGGAACAGGCGGTGCGGCAGATCAACCAGGCCATGGAACACCTCATCCGCCAGTGCCCCGAGCAATACCTCTGGGGCTACGCCCGCTACAAGCAACCCCGCGCCGAGGCGCTGCCCGCCGCGGAGGCTGCCGCATGACCGGCCGTCTGGGCGTGTGGTTCATGCGGGTGCTGGCGCTGCTGCCGCTGCCCGTGCTGCGGGGCATGGGCTGGCTGCTGGGCCAAGTGGCCTACGTGCTGGTGGTGCGGCGGCGCAAGGTGGCGCTGCGCAATTTGGCCCTGTGCTTCCCGGACTGGTCCGAGGCACGCCGCCGCGCGGTGGCGCGGGCCAGTTTCGTGGCGTTCTGCCAGACCTGGCTGGACCGAAGCTGGCTGTGGGCTGCACCGCGCGAGGTGGTCGAGCGGCGCGTGCGACTGGCCGGCGCCATCCATGAGCTGGAGGGTGACACACCCACCATCCTGTTCGCGCCCCACTTCTACGGCATGGACGCGGGCGGTCTGGCGCTGCCGCTGCACTCGCAGCGCGCCTTCACGTCGATCTTCGCCACGCACCCCGACCCGGCCGTGGACGCATGGTTCATGGCCGGGCGACAGCGGTTTGGTGACGTGCGCATGCTCAACCGCTCCGACGGCGTGAAACCCATCATCGCCAACCTGCGCAAGGGGGGCCTGCTGTACCTGCTGCCCGACATGGACTATGGCCGCAACGATTCGCTGTTCGTGCCGTTCTATGGCGTGATCGCCGCCACCATCCCGTCGCTCTCGCGCTTTGCAAGGCTGGGGCGGGCCAAGGTGGTGGGCGTGTATTCGCGCATGACGCCCACCGGTTATGTGGCCGAGGTCTCGCCCGCTTGGCCGGACTTTCCCTCGGACGACGTGGAGGCCGATACCGTGCGCATGAACCGCGAGCTGCAAGCGGTGATCGACACCATGCCCGAGCAGTACTACTGGGTGCACAAGCGCTTCAAGACACGGCCCGAGGGCGAGCCTTCCGTTTACTCCTGAGTGTGCCCCCCTCGGTTCTTTGAAGCCAATTTGGCCTCTGGCGCTTTCTGGATAAGCGCCAAAAGCTATCAATTGGATAGCAAAAAACGCCGCAGTTCCATGGCCACGCGCTCGGGGTGTTCATGCACCACCCAGTGCGACGCCTGCTCCACTTCTTGCACCTGCAGCTGCGGGATCCAGTCCGGCAGGCCATCCAGCAGCCCCGGCAGCAGGGCCGGGTCGTCCATCGCCCAAAGCACCAGCGTGGGCACGGTCACCGTCAGCATGGATTCAGGCAGGGTGATCGCCTGGGCGCCCGGATCGCCGTCGCGGGGCGGGCGGATGGGGCTGGCGCGGTAGTAGTTGCACGCGCCTGTCAGGCCCTGCTGCCACAGCGTGCGGTACTGCGCGCGCACCGGCTCGGTCAGCCAGGCGGGGGATCGGCCCTGGGGGTCGTCGAAGAAGGCGAACAGGCGGCGAAAGCCGTCTTCGGCCAGCAGCGCCTCGGCGTCCGGGCGGCACAGGAAGTGCATGTACTGGCTCGCGGCTTGCTGCGCGGCGTTGTGCGACAGCTCGCGCACAAAGGCGCCCGGGTGGGGCGAATTGATGATGGCCAGCCGTTTCAGCAACTGCGGCTGCTGGTTGGCCAAGTTCCAGGCCACGGCGCCGCCCCAGTCGTGCGCCACCAGGCATTCGAGCGGTGCCTGGGGCGATTCGGCGGCAATCAGGGCGGCGACGTCCTGCACCAGGTGCTTGGCGCGGTAGGCATCGACCTCCGCCGGGCTGCTGGATGCGCCAAAGCCCCGCAGGTAGGGGGCCACGCAGCGGTAGCCGCCGTTTTCGGGGCGGGCGAAGTACGCCAGTTGCTCATCCCAAATGAAGGCGCCCTCGGGAAAGCCGTGCAGGAACAGCAGCACGGGGCGGCCCTTGCGCCCGGCCACGTGGCAATGCAGGGTGGTGCCGTGGGGCAGGGCAACAGCGCAGGTGTCGATCATGATGCTATGCAATCAGTAGCGGCCTGCGCTTGTTGCATCAGCGTCAGGGCCTAGTTTTGCTGAGAATCCTCAGGGGCGTGCGCAGCGGGCGTTTGCAGGGCCGCAGTGTCTTGCGGCGGTGCCTCGGCGGCCACCGCCTGCACTGGGTGCGCCCATTGCCACAGCAACTGCGCCACCTCGTCCACGCCCTGCTTCTTGAGGGCAGAGAACATCTTCACCTCTCCGCCGCCCGCGTTCAGTCGCGTAATGGACAGGACCTTGGCCTGCTCGGCGCGCGTGAGCTTGTCGGCCTTGGTCAGCACGATGAGGAACTTCAAGCCCTCCTCGACACGCGGACGCACGACTTCGAGCAGCGCTTCATCCAGTTCGGTCAGCCCCAGCCGGGGGTCGCACAGCAGCACGATGCCCGTCAGGCCCGGGCGGCTGACCAGGTAGTTCACCATCACCTGCTGCCAGCGCACCTTGTCCGACCGCGACACGGCCGCATAGCCGTAGCCGGGCAGGTCGGCCAGCACGGCATCCGTCACGCCCTGCTTGCCCAGGGCGAACAGGTTGATGTGCTGCGTGCGCCCGGGCTTCTTGGAGGCGAAGGCCAGCTGCTTTTGCTGCGTGAGCGTGTTGATGCAGGTGGATTTGCCCGCGTTGGAGCGGCCCACGAACGCGATCTCGGGTACGTCGATGGGGGGCAGGTGGTGCAGCTGGGCCGCAGTGGTCAGAAAGCGCGCGGTGTGCATCCAGCCCATGGCGATCTTGGCGTCGGGTGCAGGCGGAAGGGAGCCAGCAACTGGCGCGGTGGAGGAGGTCGTCATGGAATATTGGGAGGCTTGGGAGCCTCATTGTAGAATCGCGAGGTTTTGCGCACATAAACATACACCCTCGATATGAAGTTGCTCGCCTCTTTGCTGACGGCTGCCGCACTGGCAGCACCTGTGTTCTCGGCCTACGCAGCGGGGGAAACTCCTGCGGCTGCACCCAAGGCGGCCAAGCCAGACCTGGTCAAGGGCGAGGCGAGCTACACGGCAGTGTGCGCCGCTTGCCACGGCGCCGATGGCAACTCGGCCATCGCGGCCAATCCCAAACTTTCGCAGCAGCACCCTGAGTACCTGGTCAAGCAATTGCAAGAGTTCAAATCCGGCAAGCGCAACAACCCCGTCATGAAGGGTTTTGCCTCCATGCTGTCGGACGACGACATGAAGAACATTGCTTACTGGGTGGCCTCCAAGCCCGCCAAGACGGGTTTTGCCAAGGACAAGGACCTGGTCGCCCTGGGCGAGCGCATCTACCGCGGCGGCGTCGCCGACCGCAACATCGCTGCCTGCGCGGGTTGCCACAGCCCCAACGGTGCCGGTGTTCCGGCACAGTATCCGCGCCTCTCGGGCCAGCATGCCGACTACACCGTGGCCCAGCTGAACACCTTCCGCGATGGTTCGCGCGCCAACAGCGTTCAGATGACCCAGGTGGCTGCCAAGCTGAACGACAAGGAAATCAAGGCGGTGGCGGACTACATCGCAGGTCTGCGTTGATGGATTTGATTTGACTTGCGTCAACCCTGCCGCCCGGCTGGCTGGGCGACACGGAACCTACCGCCAATAACAATCCCAAAATCGGGCGGGTCCATCGCACAGATGGTCCCGCCCTTTTTTCTTTCTTTCTCTCCCCTCGCGTTCTTGCGCATCCCTTTTCTCCGGGTTCATCCATGTCCGACAACACGCAAGGCCTCCGCATGAAGTCTGGTTCGCAGGCCCTGCGCGCCGGGGTCGAACTGCTGTCGTCGATGCGATTCGCCATTTCGCTGCTGACAGTGATCTGCATCGCCTCGGTAATCGGCACGGTGCTCAAGCAGCACGAGCCCGCGGTCAACTACGTCAACCAGTTCGGGCCGTTCTGGGCCGAGGTGTTCGGTGCCCTGCAGCTCAACGCCGTGTACAGCGCCTGGTGGTTCCTGCTGATCCTGGCATTTCTGGTGATCAGCACGTCCCTGTGCATTGCGCGCAATACGCCCAAGATCCTGGTCGATCTGCGGGCGTACAAGGAGAACATCCGCGAACTGAGCCTGAAGGCCTTCCACCACAAGGCCGAGGCGGTGTTGCCCGAGCCTGCGGAGGCCGAAGCGCGCCGCATCGGCACCCTGCTGGCCGGAGGCGGCTGGAAGGTGCGCCTGCAGCAGCGCGATACCGCGGCGGGCCCCGGCACGGGTTGGATGGTGGCCGCCAAGGCTGGCGCGGCCAACAAGCTCGGCTATATCGCTGCGCACAGCGCGATCGTGCTGGTGTGCGTGGGCGGCTTGCTCGACGGGGATTTGATTGTGCGCGCCCAGATGCTGCTGGGCGGCAAGACGCCCTACCAGGGCGGCGGCCTGATTGCCGACGTGAAACCCGAGCATCGGCTGTCCGAGCGCAATCCAACCTTCCGCGGCAACCTGCTGGTGGCGGAGGGCACGCAGTCGAGCACCGCCATCCTCAACCAATCGGACGGGGTGCTGTTGCAGGATCTGCCCTTTGCGATCGAGCTCAAAAAATTCATCGTCGAGCACTACTCCACCGGCATGCCCAAGCTGTTTGCCAGCGAAATCGTCATCCACGACAAGGCTACGGGCGAAAAGACCCCCGCCCGCGTGGAGGTGAACCATCCGGCCAGCTACAAGGGCATCGAGATCTACCAGTCGAGCTTTGACGATGGCGGCTCGCAGCTCAAGCTGCGCGGCGTGCCGATGGTGGCAGGCGCCAAGCCGATCGAGGTCCAGGGTGTCGTGGGGGGCTCCACCCAACTCGTCAACCAGGGCGGCGCTGCGGGGGGGGATTCGCTGACGCTGGAGTTCACCGCGCTGCGCACCATCAACGTGGAGAACTTTGGCGCAGCGGGGTCGGACACCTCCGGCGTGGACGTGCGCAAGGTGGACCTCCGCGAATCGGTGGAATCGCGCTTGGGCGCAGCCAACAAGACTGTCACCAAGAAAGAGCTGCGCAACGTGGGTCCCAGCGTGAGCTACAAGCTGCGTGACGCCTCGGGCCAGGCGCGCGAGTTCCACAACTACATGCTGCCCGTGGACACCGGCGATGGCGTGCCGGTGTTTTTGCTGGGTGTGCGCGAAACCCCGGCGGAGCCGTTTCGCTACCTGCGCGTACCGGCCGACGACAAGGGCAGCATGGATGGCTTCTTGCGCATGAAGTCCGTGCTGGCCGACCCCGACGCCCGCGAGGCGGCCGTGCGCCGGTATGTTGCGCAGGCCATCGATACCTCCCGCGCGGACCTGGCCGAGCAACTGCAGCAATCGGCGTCTCGCGCCCTCGCCCTTTTTGCGGGCCGTGGCGTGGTCGATGGCAAACCGACGGGCGGACTGCAGGCCGTTTCGGATTTCATGGAGGCCAACGTGCCCGAGGCCGAGCGGGCCCGTGCAGGCGAGGTGCTGGTCCGCATCCTCAATGGCACCTTGTTCGAAGTGGCCCAGCTCTCGCGCCAGCGGGCCGGTCTGCCCCCGCTGCCGCAGGACGACCAGACGCGCGCCTTCATGACCCAGGCCGTGCTCTCGTTGAGCGATGCGCAGATCTACCCCGCGCCGCTGGCCTTTGAGCTCAAGGACTTCACCCAGGTGCAGGCGAGCGTGTTCCAGGTGGCGCGAGCCCCTGGCAAGAGCATTGTCTATCTCGGCTGCGCCTTGCTGATCATGGGTGTTTTTGCCATGCTGTACGTGCGTGAACGACGGGTGTGGGTGTGGGTAATGCCCCAGGCAGGCGTAACCCATGCCACCATGGCCCTGTCCAGCAACCGCAAGACCATGGACGGCGATCGTGAGTTCGTACAGCTCGCACAAAAATTGATCGGGGCCGGCAAGGCACCGGAAGGCAACGCATGAATACCGCCACCCGCACCTCCACCAACACCCCCGCCAACACGGCTATCACCCTGAACGAGGGTTTTTTTGCTCGCCGCAACTGGTTCGACTGGCTGTTTGCGGCCATCGTTGCCGCAGGGGGGCTCTATTCCCTGCAGCGCTATGGCAGCTACATGGATGTGTATGAAAAAGGCATTCTGCTGGGGGCCATTCCCTGCACGGTCTGGCTGGGCTGGTTCTGGCGGCCGCTGCGGATCCTGATGCTGGTTGTGGCCGCGGTGGCGCTCATGGCTGTCGGGCTGTACCAGCAGGACGGCGCCGGCAATCTCGCACGGGCCGACACGGTGTTTGGCCTCAAGTACTTCATTTCTAGCCAGTCCGCCATCCTGTGGATGAGCATGCTGTTTTTCATCAGCACGGCGTTCTACTGGATTGGCATGTTTTCACGCGGCGAGGGCCAGACCATGAGCATGCTGGGCTCGCGCATCGCCTGGGTGGCCGTGGCAATGGCGCTCATCGGCACGCTGGTGCGCTGGTATGAGAGTTACCTCATCGGCCCGGACATCGGCCATATCCCGGTCAGCAACCTCTACGAGGTGTTCGTACTGTTCTGCTGGATGACGGCGGCGTTCTACCTGTACTACGAGCAGCAGTACGACACCCGTGCGCTCGGGGGCTTTGTGATGCTGGTGGTCAGCGCAGCGGTGGGCTTCCTGCTCTGGTACACCGTGGTGCGCGAGGCGCACGAGATCCAGCCCCTGGTGCCCGCGCTCAAGAGCTGGTGGATGAAGCTGCATGTGCCAGCCAACTTCATCGGCTATGGCACGTTCGCCCTCTCGGCCATGGTGGCATTCGCCTACCTCATCAAGCAGCAGGCCACCGAGACCCGCTGGTACAAGCTGGCGCCCCTGTGGCTCTTGGGAGTAGTGCTGTGCTTTGAACCCATCGTCTTCCGCCAGGGAGCAACCGAGAATGGCGGCAGCTACTGGATGGTCTACTTCGGCATCTCCGCGCTCATCGTGGCGGGCATCCTGCTGGGCCGCAAACGCATCGCTGCGCGCCTGCCCTCGTTCGAGATCTTGGACGATGTCATGTACAAGTCCATCGCGGTGGGCTTTGCCTTCTTCACCATTGCCACGGTGCTGGGTGCGCTGTGGGCTGCCGAGGCCTGGGGCGGCTACTGGAGCTGGGATCCAAAGGAAACCTGGGCCCTGATCGTCTGGCTCAACTACGCAGCCTGGCTTCACATGCGGCTGATGAAAGGCCTGCGCGGCACCGTGTCGGCCTGGTGGGCGCTGGTGGGGCTGGCGGTGACCACTTTCGCCTTTCTGGGCGTGAACATGTTCCTGAGCGGATTGCACAGCTACGGAACGCTGTGATGTCGCGCAGCTGAGCTCGGGCATCTGGGTGCGGACCGGCAACGATGGCACGGTCCGTGTAACCTGAGCGGTTCAGGGAACGAACTAACCGTTGTGCTGCTCCACCACGGCAGCCGTTTCCACGAGACCACCACCGGAGCCTTCCATGCTGATCCCATCGCGCGACCAGGGTTTCATCCACCCGCATCCCTCCGAAATCACACCGCGTGCGGTTTACGAAGACCGGCGCCAGATGCTGCGGCTAATGGCCGGTGGCGCGGCCGGTGCCACCCTTGCTGCATGGGCGGGCCGCGAAGCCCTGGCCCAGCCGGCGCAGGTGGTGCGCCCCAACAAGCTCGCTCCCCTGGCCGGTGCCAAGTCCGCCGTGGCGGGCGCCGTGTCCATGGAAAAGCTCACCGACTACAAGGACGCCAGCACCTACAACAACTTCTACGAGTTCGGCACCGACAAGGCCGACCCCGCTCGCAACGCCCACACCCTCAAGACGAGTCCCTGGACGGTCGAGGTCGAGGGGCTGGTCAAGAAGCCGGGCAAATACGGCATCGAAGACCTGATCAAGCTCAGCGCTCAGGAAGAGCGCATCTACCGGCTGCGCTGCGTGGAGGGCTGGTCCATGGTCATCCCCTGGGTCGGGTACTCGCTGTCCGAGCTGATCAAGCGGGTGGAGCCGCAAGGCAGCGCCAAGTACGTGGAATTCGTGACCTTGGCGGACAAGGCCACCATGCCATACGTCGGCTCACGAGTGCTGGACTGGCCCTATGTGGAAGGCCTGCGCATGGACGAGGCCATGCACCCGTTGACCCTGCTCGCGTTTGGCATGTACGGCGAGGTGCTTCCCAACCAGAACGGTGCGCCGGTGCGCCTGGTGGTGCCGTGGAAGTACGGCTTCAAAAGCGCCAAGAGCATTGTCAAGATTCGCTTTGTCGAGAAAGAGCCCGGCACGGCCTGGAACAAGGCGGCCAAGCAGGAGTATGGCTTCTACTCCAACGTCAATCCCGAGGTGGACCACCCTCGCTGGAGCCAGGCGACCGAGCGGCGCATTGGCGAAGACGGCCTGTTTGCCAAGAAGCGCAAGACGCTGATGTTCAACGGATACGAAGCCCAGGTGGGCCAGTTGTACGCCGGTATGGACCTCAAAAAGTTCTACTGATTTTCGGACGCCTTCCGCTTTCAGCCTTTCATCTCTCGCCTGGTCTCATCTGGCCTGGGGTGCTCAGGCTGCAGGGGAGGGCGGGTATCGCCATGCGCAAACTCTTGCTCCATCCCGCTGCCAAGCCGTTGGTCTTTGTGCTGTGCCTGCTGCCGTTGGCCTGGTTGGTCTACGCCACGGCGGCGGACCGGCTGGGCGCCAATCCGGCCGAAGCGCTGGTACGTGCCACCGGCGACTGGACGCTGCGCGCACTGTGCCTGGTGCTGGCGGTCACGCCGCTGCGCGTGATGACCTCTACGCCACAACTGGCGCGCTATCGGCGCATGCTGGGCCTGTTCGTGTTTTTCTATGGCGTGCTGCACTTGCTGAGTTACGCCTGGTTCGACATGGGCTTTGAGGTGGCCGACATCGTGCGCGACATCCTCAAGCGGCCGTTCATCCTGGTGGGGTCTCTGGCCCTGCTGCTGCTCATGCTGCTCGCCGCGACATCGTTCAACCGGGCCATCAAGGCGCTGGGTGCCAAGCGTTGGCAAACCCTGCACCGCAGCATCTATGGGGTGGCGGGGCTCGCCGTCCTCCATTTTTTCTGGATGCGTGCAGGCAAGAATGATTTTGGCGAAGTGGCGATCTACGCGTTGATCCTGGCAGCCCTGCTGGGCTGGCGGCTTTGGAACCGCTGGCGAAAACACAAGCCGGCGCACGGTCCCGCAGCGCGAGTGCCCGCCAGCACGCGAACGCACTAGGCTCGCGTTGGTGGTTATGTGCTATCGAAAATATAGCTTCTTGCGCTTAATGGATAAGGCCTGGAGCCAGATTTCACCAAGTTGAAAAACCGACAACTACCGTCCCGCTGCGGGGCGCATCTGTCGGGTCACGGGGTCGATGTAAGCTGAAGGAATCTGGTAGGCCCGGTCGTCAAACAGATCGATGCCGCACATCAGGTTCTCGATCCAGTTGAAGAAGTCATTGATGGCCTGCTTGCCCATGATGGGAGCGCCGTGCTGAGGCACCAGCATGGAGATGTCGAGCTGGCGCACCATGCGAACCCACAGCCGCAGAATCTTGTTCGAAACCATGTAGCGGCGGTGGAAGCCCTCCATGCGCGGGATGTGCGGCCGTAGATCGGTGATCGGAACCTGTGCCTCTGCGCCAGACATCAGGGAGACGCCCAGGTCCCCCGTGAACAGGATGCGGCTGACCGGATCGTAGAAGTGGAAATTGCCCTCGGAATGCATGAAATGCGCTGGCAGCAGCACCAGCTCATGGCGCCCCAGCGGAAGATGCCCGCCGCCATCGGGCACGCCAATGACCCGGTTCTCAGTTTTGCCAACTTTGGTGAAGTGCGGGGCAAAGCGTTCCCACACGCGCGAGATAACCAAGTGTGCCTTGGTGCTGGTCATCCAGCGGTCCAGGGAAGCAATGATGTCTGGATCGGCGTGCGAGGCGATCAGGTAGGAGAGCTTGTGCGGGGGGAAATGCTTGGTCATGCCCATGAACAGCTCGTTGAACGCGAGGTTGCCGCCTGGGTCGATGATGGCGCCCGTATCGTCATCCACGATCAAGAACTGGTTGGCCTGCACAGCCTGACCGTCTTCTTCGATGAGGTCGGTGAACATCAGACAAGCATGGTTCTTGTCGCGGTAGAGTTCCAGGGCCATGGCCATCCTACGGTGCAATAAAGCACGAACTGTACGAGTAACCCTTCGAGTGCTCCTTGATAGATATCAAGCGTTTCGGGGTTTCAGCGCCTTGTCGGCGGTATCGCAAAGGGCTTGCTAAAGGACATGGCCCTGTCCCGAGATGGG
>NZ_JALEGG010000290.1 GCF_022763525.1 Acidovorax sp. | reverse complement strand
CCGAACCGGCAACGGTTCGGGCTTTTGCGCATTTGCGCGTCTCCGCAATCGTTGCAAAATGTTGCGATCAGGACTGACTGAAGCGATCCCAGGCTCCAGGGCAGACGTAGGACCACAACAAGCAGATTGTTGATCTGGAAGCAGGATGCCCATACCCCCTACCATCGTCGCTCAGCCTGATGGCGACCCGAACCTGGCCTGGGTGCTGCTGGGCAAAGGATTGGACCTGTACCAGGATGCTGTGCTCATCGTGGGTGAGGATGGCTGCTTCGTCTATGTGAACGATGCCGCCACCCGCGCCTTGGAGTACAGCCGTGAGGCGCTGCTGGCCATGGGGCCGCCGGACATCGATCCGAATATTTCCAGAGGGCAATGCCTGGAAATACTGCAAAGCCCGGAAGGCCAGGCTTTTGTCATCGACACGGTTCACAAGACTAGGAGCGGCAAGCTGATTGCCGTGCAAGTGCATGGCGTGACTTTGCAACGGGAGGGACGCTTGTTCGCTGTCTCCATCGTCCGCGACATGTCAGAAGCCCAGCGAATGCAGGAAGCGTTGCAGCAACGGCAGCAGTATTGGCGCACCTTGCTGGACGAGTTTCCATTTTTTGTCTGGCTCAAGGACGAGCACAGCCGTTTGCTGGCAGCCAATACCGCGTATGCCAGAGTGGCGCGGGTGGCCTCCACGGCGGAACTGGAAGGCCGGACTGAATTCGATTTCTTCCCCAAGGATCTGGCGGAAACGTATGTGGCCGACGACAAAGCTGTCATGGCGGCGGGCGTGGCCCACTATGTGGAGGAGCTGTACGTCGATGAACACGGCCAGCGGCGCTGGATGGAGGTGTGGAAATCACCGTTGCACCAGCATGGCAAGGTGGTGGGTACGGTGGGATATTCCAGGGATATCACGGACCGCAAGCACACCGAGAGCGAACTTCAGAAAGCGCTGGCCTTCGCCCAGGGGGTGATCGACGCCTTTCCGGACCTGTTGTTCGAAACCGACCGGGAAGGCCGTTACCTGAATATTTGGACGCGCAACCCCGAGTTACTGGCAGCCAGCCGGGAGGCTTTGCTGGGGCGGACTCTGCGGGAAGTGCTGCCGCCCGAGAGTGTTGCGATTGCCGAGCTTGCCTGCGCAGAGGCGGAGCAAAAGGGGGTGTCACTGGGCCACGTCATATCGGTCGTGACCTCTGTCGGCCTGCGCTGGTTTGAACTGTCGGTATCGCAGATGCGGACCAGCACGGATGCGCATCCGCATTTCATCACCGTTTCCCGCGATGTAACCCAACGATTGGAGCTGCAGCAGCAGTTAAGCCTGCGCGAGCGTGAGTACCGCACCCTGGTCGAAAACTCTCCCGATGTGATTGCCCGTTTTGATCTTCAGTTCGGCTGCCGCTATGCCAACCCCGTGCTGCTGCAGGCAGTGGGACGGCTGGAGACGGGTGCGCTCGGATGCTCACCCCAGGCGCTCTGGGGGCAGGAAGCTGGAGCAAAGTTGGAGCAACATCTGGTGCAGGTGGTGGGCAGCAAGACGCCCGTCGAGTTGGAGTTGCAATGGTCCGATGCGTTGGGGCGCCGCATCTGCAGTTTGGTCAGTTTGACCCCCGAGTTGGATGACGATGCCAGCGTCTCCAGCGTGTTGCTGGTGGGGCGCGATATCGGTGAGCTGAAGGCCTACCAGGACAAGGTCCACCAGATGGCTTTCTACGACGCACTGACGGGGATGCCCAACCGGGTGTTGTTCCATGACCGCTTGGCGCAAATGCTGAAGGATGCCGCCTACCACCGCGGCCAGGCGGGGGTGATGGTCGTGGATCTGGACCGGTTCAAGCAGATCAACGACACCATGGGCCATGCGGCGGGAGACGCCTTGCTCAAGGAGGTCGCCCATCGCTTGCGTGCCAGTGTGCGCAGTTATGACACCGTCGCCAGGCTGGGAGGGGACGAGTTCGGCATGCTGCTGCCGAAGATCCATACCGCCAGCCATCTGGCACGGGTGGCAGGGAAGGTGAAGACCGCTTTCAACCAGAGCTTTTGGCTGGAGGGGCAGGAAATTTTCGTGTCCTGCAGCGTCGGTATCGCGGTGTACCCGACGGACAGCGAGGCGGCAGAAGAACTGCTCAAGTACGCAGATTCGGCGATGTACTTCGCCAAGCGCTCTGGGCGGAACAACTTCAGGTTTTACTCCAGGGACTTGACGGAGCATGCCCAGCAGCGGCTGACGCTGGAGTTCGATCTGCGCCGTGCGCTCCAACGCGGCGAGCTGGCGCTGCACTACCAGCCCAAGGTGCTGCTCGCGTCTGGCGCGACGGTGGGTTGTGAGGCACTTTTGCGCTGGACGCATCCTCGCCTGGGCCAAGTGTCGCCAGAGCTGTTCATTCCGGTGGCAGAAGACGCTGGCTTGATCAACGAGCTGGGCGCGTGGGTGCTGCGCGAAGCCTGCCGGACCGCCGTTGCCTGGAATGCCGGAGCCTCACAGCCACGCAAGGTGGCGGTCAATCTGTCGGTCCGCCAGATCCAGGCCTCCGGCCTGGTGGCGCAGGTGCAGGGAATCGTGGCAGAAACTGGATGCGACCCCCAGTGGCTGGAGTTTGAAATTACCGAGAGCCTCCTCCTGGACGAGGACGGTGTTGCGGTCAAGGCCTTGCAGGCCCTGCGCGAGATGGGGGCCACCATTGCGATTGACGACTTTGGCACGGGTTACTCAGCCCTGTCCTATCTGGCCCGCTTTCCCATCGATACGCTCAAAATCGATAAGTCGTTCATCCATTCCGCAACCACCGACCATTTCCGAGCCGAGCTCATCAAGGCCATTTTGTCGATTGCGCGCTGCTTGAACCAGGAGGTGGTGGCGGAGGGAGTGGAAACGCCCGAGCAGGCAGAGTTCCTGGCGGCGGAAGGATGCCAGTTGGCGCAGGGCTTTCTGTTCAGCAAGGCGGTGCCGCGAGAGCAGTTGCTGGGCATGCGTGGTGCCTGACAGGAGCCCGCTGGGCTGGCAAACATTCGCCCGCACCGCCTAGCTCTGCATGGCCGAAAGCAACGCTGAAAAAGCCTTTCGCGCACGGCGCATCCCTGGCTCAAGACGCCCTGCGGCGTTGCAAATCCTCGCGATAGCACCGGCTATCGCCGTGGTTTGCGCCTTGCCGCCCATCCTGATCCAGGGTCCGCTGCATCGCGCAGGCTTGTTCAGCGTTGCCCTAACAGGCTGTTGAATTTCATCCCCGTAAAACCTGGCGTTCAAAAGCATCGTTGTCGATACTGAGGCCTCGCGCAACAAGGAGTGCAGACGATGCGGGGATCAGATGCGATGCAGGAGTCACTGTTCACGGTGGCCAAGCTGGAGGACTTCGTGCCAGCAGACCACCCACTTCGCCCGATCCGCAGCTTGGTCAATGAGGCCCTGTCCCACCTGAACGGCCCGTTCAACACCATTTAGGCGGACACAGGCCGCGCCTCCATCGCCCCCGAGAAGCTGCTGCGCGCCATGCTCATCCAGGTGTTCATCTCAGTGCGCAGCGAGCGCCAACTGGTCGAGCAGATCCGCTACAATCTGCTGTATCGCTGGTTCATTGGTCTGGCCATCGACGACGAGGTCTGGGATCACTCCAGTTTTTCCAAGAACCGCGACAGGCTGCTGGAGCACCGCGTGGTGGAGAACTTCTTCACCGAAGTGATGACTCTGGCAGATAAACGCAAGCTGCTCAGCAAAGACCACTTCTCGGTGGACGGCACCTTGATCCAGGCCTGGGTCAGCCACAAGAGCTTCACGCCCAAGGACCGCGGGCAGGCCAAGAACAACGATTCCGACTCCAATCCTGGCGCAGGGGCGAGACGCAATGCTGCGGCCGACTGGCATGGCAAGCCCCGCAGCAACGCCACCCATGCCAGCACCACCGACCCCGACTCCCGGCTGTTCAGAAAGAGCCAGAATGCAGCGGCCATCCTGGCCTACCAGGGCCATGTGCTGATGGAGCACCGCTCAGGTTTGGTGGTGGGTGCCGATGGCTATGGAGAGCGTTCCGCCGCGCTGGCGATGCTCTACAGCTTGCCAGGCAAGCGTGCGCGAACGGTTGCGGCAGACAGGGCCTATGACACCCGGGACTTCGTGCCGGTGTGCCGCCAGCGGCATGTGACGCCCCATGTAGCCAGTCACAGCGCCCGTTGGGGCTGCCGTGCCATCGATGGCAGGACGACACAGCACGAGGGCTATGCTATCAGCCAGACCATCCGCAAGCGCATCGAAGAGTACTTTAGCTGGGGCAAGACGGTGGGGCGCATCCGCCAGACGGTCTACCGAGTTATTGAGCGGGTGGACCAGCACTTCAAGCTGACCATGACGGCCAGCAACATCGTGCGGATGGCGCGAATGTTCAGTGCAATGGGCTACAGATGAGCAAATAGGGGGAGAAGGGCGGCCGATGCCCAGCGCGAAGCGGCATCAAGAGCTGGCCAAACAAGCCGTTTGCTGCGCACCCGCAACTTCAAGTGGGGGCGTTCGGTGGCAAGCGGGGAATTTTAACAGCCTGCTAATCCGCCAGAAAGCGGGCATACCGCGACAGGTCCACGTTGCCACCGCTGATCACGATGCCTACGCGGGCGCCGCGCACGTCCACGCTGCCATGGCGCGCGCCGGCAAACGCCAGGGCGCCCGTGGGCTCGACCACGATCTTCATGCGCTCGGCAAAGAAGCGCAGCGCTTCCACCAGCTCTTCGTCGGTGGCGGTCACCATGTCGTCGGCCAGGCGCTGGATGATGGGAAAGGTAAGGTCGCCCAGCGCTTGGGTCTGCGCGCCGTCGGCGATGGTGTGGGGCGTGGGGATGCGCACCACGTGGCCCGCGCGCACGGATTGCTGGCCATCGTTGCCTTCGGCGGGCTCCACGCCTACCACGCGGCAATGTGGGGCGCGGGCCTCAGCCGCCAGCAGGCTGCCGGCGAGCAGGCCACCGCCGCCCACGCAGACGAACAGGTAGTCGAGGTCGGGCACTTCTTCAAAGAGTTCCAGCGCGGCCGTGCCCTGGCCCGCGATGACGTGGGGGTGATCGTAGGGCGGCACCAGGGTCATGCCGCGCTCCAGCGCCAGGCGGCGGCTGATGGCCTCGCGGTCTTCGGTGTAGCGGTTGTAGGTGACGACCTGGGCGCCGTATTCGCGGGTGGCCGCCATCTTGGAAGCCGGTGCGTCCTCGGGCATGACGATGAGGGCGGGCATGTCGAGCAGGCGGGCCGACAGCGCGATGGCTTGTGCGTGGTTGCCGGCGGAGAAGGCGAGCACGCCGCGCTCGCGCTGCTCTTCCGTGAACTGGGCGAGCGTGTTGAAGGCGCCACGGAACTTGAACGCGCCCGTGCGTTGCAGGTTCTCGCACTTGAAGAACAGCTGGGCGCCGAGCATTTCATCGGCGCTGGTGGAGCGCAGCACGGGCGTGCGGTGGGCCATGCCATGGAGGCGGTGGGCCGCGGCGGCCACGTCGTCGAAGGTGGGCGGGGTGAGGCTGGGCAGGGTCATGACGGCGTCCTCCAAAGAGCTGAAGCGGGGCGACGGTGGCCCCCAAGCCGTCACATGATAGCCCGCCGGCGCTGGCGTAGGGACGAAAATGGCCGCCAGCGCTTGTGGGGAAAGCGCGGGTAGCTATGAATTTTGAGGTGCTGGGTGGCTGCGGCGGGCTCAGCCCGAACGGACCAAGGGCCGTGGATCGTGTGAATTCTCGACAGCCAGATCGGACGACGCAGGGTAGCCAAAAGGGAAGAGGCACGAGGGGAGAGGCGCGCCCGCCCGCATCAACCCAGTTCGCTGAACCGCTGCAGCGCGGGCAGGTCGGGGAAGTCGCCCGCGCGCTTTTGCTTCATGGCCGTGACGGATTCCATCACGTGCCGGTTGCTCCAGATCGCGCCTTGCAGCCAGCCCATCTGGCGCAGGCTGTCTTCCACGCTGTGGTCGCGCGCGTAGTGAACGGCTTGCTTGGTGCCCCAGATGGCGACCGGCGGCTTGGCCGCGATCTCTTGGGCGCACTGCAGCGCGGCGGCCACCATCGCCTCCTGGGTGTCGAACACCTCGTTCACCAGGCCGTAGCCCTGGGCCCTGGCGGCGCCGAGGCGCCGGCCGGTGTAGGCCAGTTCCTTGACCACGCCCAGCGGAATCAGCTTGGGCAGGCGCTGCAGGGTTCCCACGTCCGCCACCATGCCAATGTTGATTTCCTGGATGCAGAAGAAGGCATCGGCCGTGGCGTAGCGCACGCAGGCCGTGGTCACCATGTCCACCGCGCCGCCAATGCATCCGCCGTGGATGGCCATGATGACGGGGATGCGCAGGTTTTCGATGCGGGTGAAGGTGGCCTGCATGTCGGTGAGCAGGTCGAAGATGGCGGCGCGGCCCTCGGGGCTGCGGTCATCCAGCGTGATGGCGCCGCCAAAGGTCTCCAGCGCCATGCCCGCGCTGAAATGCTTGCCGGTGCTGCTGACGACCAGCGCACGCGCCTCGCCCGACTGGTGCAGGTGGGCCAGCACCTCGTCCAGTTCCCGCCAGAACGTCGGGTGCATGGTGTTCATCGCGTCGGGGCGGTTCAGCACCAGATGCGCCACATGGTCGGTAATGCGGAGGGTGAAGCAGGTGAAGGTGGTGTTCATGGGCGCCACTGTAGACCCGGGTGGGGGCGCCTGGTCGTCGCCAGGGCGACTTGTAGTGTTTTTGGGCGCTGGCGCTTATCCATCAAGCGCCACCAGCTATCGAAATTGGAGCGATTGCTGTCTGGGTGCGGGCTTGCCGGGGTGTCAGTCGCCCCCACCGCCGCCGCAGCCGCCCCCGCCACAGCTGCCGCCATCTCCGGCGCCGTCGCTGCCGCCCCCGTCCGAACTCTCGGCGCCGCCAAAGTCGCCGGAGCTGCCGCTGTAGCTGCCGTCCGAGAAGCTGGTGCCGCAGTAGCTATCGCCGCCGCTGCCGCCCGCGTCGCTCTTGCGGGCGATGTCTGCGCAGTCGGGCACGTACGAGAAGCCGCCGGGGATCGCGAACTTGGCATCCAGCGCGAACAGCAGCGGCAGGCGGCTGGGCGCCTTGGGGTCGATGGACTCTTCCTTGCAAGCCCAGTACCAGCAGCGGCGCAGGCCATCGTTGTGCCGGGCTTTTGCGCCGAGGGCTTCCGCAGGGGTGTGGTGCAGGAAGAAGCCCAGCGCATTCTGGCACCACCCCTTGTAGGCCTGCGTGTGAAGGATGAAGGCATGCCACAGCGCATCGGCAGCCTGCGACGGCATGGCCACGAACTGCTTCTTGCTGCGCAGGCAGGCCAGAAAGAACTGGCGCAGTCCGCGCTCGACCAGCTCGCAATCGCGCGTGCTCAGGTGGGGGTAGGCTTCGCGCAGTTTGCGCTGCAGGAAGCGGGGCAGGGGCGCTTCGCGAATGTAGTGTTCGCGCACGGCAGTGGTCCAGCGCGACATCAGGGCCAGGATGGCCAGGGTGCCTGCGCCGAATACGGCCCAGGACCAACGGATTTGCCACGCGCCGGCCAATACTCCCGCGAATGCCACCACCCAGGCACCGATGGCCACCGCTGGCGCCTTGCTGCCCCAGTGCACCAGGGCGTATTCGGTCTTTTTCATCGACTCCTCCCTTTCTTTTTCTTGTTGTTGTGATCGATCCGTACCGCGATTGCACGGCGTCCACGTGACAAATTCATGTCAGTCGCGTGAATGCAACCGGTGGGGTCGACCTCGCGGGCATGCCGGGCAGGTGGGCTCCCATGGGCGGCGGCACCACACGCATACGGGGGCATGCCCCGGACCGACGGCGGGCAAGCAGAGCAAACCAATCGAGCGGAGTTCTTGGTTGGCCCTGGCGGCTCAGCGGCGCCGTCCGCTGCCTCCAAAGAGGCTGCCCAGCACTCCGCGCAAAATCTCCTTGCCCAGCGTGGTGCCCATGGTGCGCACGGCCGACTTGGCCATGGTTTGCGCCAGGCCATCCCGCCGGCCGCCGCGCGGGCCGGTGCTGCCAAACAGCACGTCGTTCAGTCCGCCCATCAGCCCGCCGCCGTTGTCTTGAGCGCTCGCGGGCGCCCCCTTGCCGTTGGCGGGGGCCTGTGCGGCCACTTCGGCAGCACGGCCCTTGAGTGTTTCGTAGGCTGATTCGCGGTCGACGATCTTTTCGTACACACCGGCCACGAGCGAGCCGGCCATCAGCGCCTGGCGCTGCTGCGGCGTGATGGGCCCGAGCTGGCTGCCCGGGGGCAGCACAAAGACGCGCTCGGTCACGCTCGGGCGGCCCTTGGCGTCCAGAAAGCTCACCAGCGCCTCGCCCACGGCCAGCTCGGTGATGGCGGTCTCGATATCCAGGCCCGGCTTTTGCCGCATGGTGGTGGCCGTGGCCTTCACGGCCTTCTGGTCGCGTGGCGTGAAGGCGCGCAGGGCATGCTGCGCGCGGTTGCCCAGCTGGGCCAGCACGCTGTCAGGGATGTCGAGGGGATTCTGAGTGACGAAGTACACCCCCACGCCCTTGGAGCGCACCAGGCGCACCACCAGTTCGATGCGCTCGATGAGCACCTTGGGCGCTTCGTTGAACAGCAGGTGGGCCTCGTCGAAGAAGAAGACCAGCTTGGGTTTTTCAGGGTCGCCGATTTCAGGCAGCGTTTCGAACAGCTCCGACAGCATCCACAGCAGGAAGGTGGCGTACAGGCGGGGCGAATTCATGAGCTTGTCGGCCGCCAGGATGTTGACCACGCCGTGGCCGTTGGTATCGGTCTGCATGAAGTCCTGGATGTCGAGCATGGGCTCGCCGAAGAACTTGTCGCCGCCCTGCTGCTCGATCTGCAGCAGCCCCCGCTGGATGGCGCCCACGCTGGCCGCGCTCACGTTGCCGTATTCGGTGGTGAACTCCTTGGCGTTGTCGCCCACGTACTGGAGCATGGCGCGCAGGTCTTTCAGGTCCAGCAGCAGCAGGCCGTTGTCGTCGGCAATCTTGAACACCAGGTTGAGCACGCCCAGCTGGGTTTCATTGAGGTTGAGCATGCGCCCGAGCAGCAGGGGGCCCATGTCGGAGACGGTGGCGCGCACGGGGTGGCCTTGCTCGCCAAACACATCCCACAGCGTGGTGGGGCAGGCCAGCGGTGTGGGCAAGTCCAGGCCGCGCTCGTTCAGCACGGCGGCCAGCTTGTCGCCGATCTTGCCGGGCTGGCTGGCGCCCGTGAGGTCGCCCTTCACATCGGCCATGAACACCGGCACGCCGATGCGGGAGAAGTTTTCGGCCAGGGTCTGCAGCGTCACCGTCTTGCCGGTGCCGGTGGCCCCGGTGATCAGGCCGTGGCGGTTGGCCAGGCCGGGCAGCAGGTGGCATTCAGTGGTGTCGTGCTTGGCAATCAACAGGGGTTCGGCCATGGCGGAGGTTCCGGGTGGAGTCAAAAGTAAAATCGCGGCCAGTAGATTAAATCAATACAAAAGGACTTCTCGTGGCAGGACACAGCAAATGGGCGAACATCCAGCACCGCAAGGGGCGGCAGGATGAAAAACGCGGCAAGATCTGGACCCGCATCATTCGCGAAATCACCGTGGCGGCCCGTGCTGGCGGCGGCGACCTGTCTGCCAACCCCCGCCTGCGCCTGGCGGTGGACAAGGCCAAGGCGGCCAACATGCCCGCCGACCGCATCAAATACAACATCGACAAGGCCACGGGCAACGCCGAGGGCCTGACGTATGAAGAAATCCGCTACGAGGGCTACGGCATTGGCGGCGCGGCCATCATCATCGACACCATGACCGACAACCGCGTGCGCACCGTGGCCGAGGTGCGTCACGCCTTCAGCAAGCACGGCGGCAGCATGGGCACCGAAGGCTCGGTGGTGTTCCAGTTCAAGCATTGCGGCCAGCTCATCTTTGCGCCCGGCACCAGTGAAGACAAAGTGATGGAAGTGGCGCTGGAAGCTGGTGCCGACGACGTCATCACGGACGACGACGGTGCGGTGGAAGTCCTCACGGCCCCGGCCGATTTCGAAGCCGTCAAGAATGCCCTGGAGGCGGCCGGCCTGACTCCCGAAGTGGCCGGGGTGACCATGCGGCCGGAGAACACCATCGAACTGACGGGCGAAGACGCCGCCAAGATGCAAAAGCTGCTGGATGTGCTGGAGGACCTGGACGACACCCAGGAGGTCTATCACAACGCAGCGCTTTGAGGCGCCCCCTGAGGCGCTTTGCGCCTTCCCCCTCTCTCGCTGCGCTGCGCTTGCGGGAGGGGGGACGCACCCGGTGGCCTGGCAAAGCCAGTTCGACGGGGGCACTGGTCTGGGCCTCCCCGGTATCGGAGGCCGTGGCCGGTGTGCAGCGCAACCGTGGACTGTTGATTTTTACCCTCGAACCTTTTGGCCGCTGACTTTGCGGGCAAGGGTTCACCAAAGGTTCCTATGAAAGTACTTGTGATTGGTGGCGGCGGCCGTGAACACGCAATGGCGTGGAAACTGAGCCAGTCCCCCAAGGTGACCAAGGTGTATGTGGCGCCCGGCAACGGGGGCACGGCCCTGAATCCCAAGCTCGAAAACGTGGCCATCACCGACGTGCAGGCCCTGCGCGCCTGGGCGCAGGCCGAGAAGATCGCGTTGTCGGTGGTCGGCCCCGAGGCCCCCCTCGCAGCGGGCGTGGTCGATGAGTTCCGTGCCCACGGCCTGCGCATCTTTGGACCCACCAAGGCCGCTGCCCAGCTCGAAAGCTCGAAGGCGTTCTCCAAGGCCTTCATGCGCCGCCATGGCATCCCCACGGCCGACTACGACACCTTCACTGACCCGGCCGCCGCCCACGCCTTCGTGGACCGCCTGGGCGCGCCCATCGTGATCAAGGCCGACGGCCTGGCCGCCGGCAAGGGCGTGGTGGTGGCGATGACGCTGCAGGAGGCCCACGATGCCGTGGACTTCATGCTCGTGGACAACAAATACGGCGTGCAGCACAACGAAGGCGGCGCGCGCGTGGTGATCGAGGAGTTTCTCGAAGGCGAGGAAGCCTCCTTCATCGTGCTGTGCGACGGCAAGAATGTCCTGGCCCTGGCCACCAGCCAGGATCACAAGCGCCTCAAGGACGGCGACGAAGGTCCCAACACGGGTGGCATGGGCGCGTATTCGCCCGCCCCTGTGGTCACGGCCGACGTGCATGCCCGCGCCATGCGCGAGATCATCCTGCCCACCATCCGTGGCATGGAAAAGGACGGCATTCCCTACACGGGCTTTCTCTATGCCGGCCTCATGATCGACGCCAAGGGCCAGCCCAAGACGCTCGAATTCAACTGCCGCATGGGCGACCCGGAGACGCAGCCGATCCTGATGCGCCTGAAGAGCGATTTCAGCGACGTGATGGCCGCGGCGATCGACGGCAAGCTCGACCAGATGGAGCTGCAGTGGGACCGCCGCCCCGCGCTGGGCGTGGTGATGGCTGCCCACGGCTATCCCGAAAGCCCGCGCAAGGGCGACCCCATCACCGGCCTGCCGCAGGACGCCGACGATGCGGTCGTCTTCCATGCCGGCACGCAGCTCAAGGACGGTGTGGTCAGCGTGACGGGCGGCCGCGTGCTGTGCGTGACGGTGCTGGCCGACAGCGTGAAACTGGCGCAGCAGCGCGCCTACGACGTGGCGCGGGGCATCCATTTCGAGGGTGCCCAATACCGCCGCGACATCGGCTTTCGGGCGCTGAAGAGCTGATGGCGGTCGCACAAGCATTGAACACGGCCGATACGGTCAGCCGCGTGCGCGGCTACCTGCTGGGCCTGCAAGCCCGTATCACCGAGACGCTGGAAGCCGTGGAAGCCGTGGAGGCCGTGGAGGCCGTGGAGGCCGTGGAGGCCGTGGAGGCCGTGGAGGCCGCGGAAGGCGAGGGCGGGGCCAGTTTCCTGGCGGATGCCTGGAGCAAATCGCCCGGCGAGCCGCTGCAGGGCGACGGCATCACCAAGATTCTGGAAAACGGCCGCGTGTTCGAGCGCGCGGGCTGCGGCTTCAGCCACGTGCGGGGCCCGCAGCTCCCGCCATCGGCCACGCAGCACCGGCCTGAACTGGCGGGGGCACCGTTCGAGGCCATGGGCGTATCGCTGGTCTTCCACCCGCGCAACCCGTATGTGCCCACCGTGCACATGAACGTGCGCATGATCGCGGCCGGCCACCCCGGGCAGGCACCCACCTGCTGGTTTGGCGGCGGCATGGACCTCACGCCCTACTACGGGTTCGAAGAGGATGCGGTGCATTTCCACCGCACCTGCAGCGATGCACTGGCTCCCTTTGGCGAGGACAAATACCCGCGCTTCAAGCAGTGGTGCGACGAGTATTTCTTTCTGAAACACCGGGGCGAGCAGCGCGGCGTGGGGGGGGTGTTCTTTGATGACTTCTCGGAGCTGGGCTTCGAGCAGAGCCTGGCGATGACGCAGTCGGTGGGCGATGCCTTCCTTGGAGCCTACTTGCCCATCGTTGAAAAGCGCCAAGCCACTCCCTACGGCGAGCGCGAGCGCGACTTCCAGCTCTACCGCCGGGGGCGCTACGTCGAGTTCAACCTGGTATGGGACCGTGGCACGCACTTCGGCCTGCAGTCGGGCGGCCGCACTGAATCCATTTTGCTGTCGATGCCGCCGCTCGTGGCTTGGTCGTACCAGCGCACCGATGCCGCCGATTCGGCCGAAGCCGAGTTGCTGCAGCGCTTCTTGGTGCGTCGCGACTGGCTGGCCAGCGGGGCCGCGCCAGCTTCCTGAAGTGGCAAAAAGCGCAAAAGCTATAATTTCAATAGCTGCCCGCGCTTTTTAGATGGGCGCTAGAGGCCAAAAACACCTCAACGCCCCGCCGCGGCCGCGTACAACACCCGCGCAACACCCAAGGCGCTGCCCTATTGGTTGCTCGCCAGTTTGCACGCTATATTGATTCCATTCCCTCTCTAACCACCGCCTGATGACCACCTCCACCAAATCGGAAACCGCCGCCAAAAAAGACGTCACCAAACTGCAGCGTGCCATCGTCGATGGCCTGGAGGACGTCAAGGCGCAAGACATCCAGGTTTTCAACACCGAGCATCTCTCGCCGCTGTTTGAACGGGTGATCGTGGCATCGGGCACCTCCAACCGCCAGACCAAGGCCCTGGCGGCCAGCGTGCGCGACGCGGTGAAGGAAGCCGGTTTCAGCAAGCCCCGGATCGAAGGCGAAGACAACGGCGAATGGATCATCGTGGACTGCGGCCCCGCCGTGGCGCACATCATGCAGCCAGCCATCCGCCAGTACTACCGCCTGGAAGAGCTGTGGGGCGACACGCCCGTGCGGCTGAAGCTGGGCGCGGCCAAACCCGAAGCTGCGGCCAAGAAGAAGGCCCCGGCGAAGAAGGCTGCCGCCGAAGCCGCTGTGCCGGCGCGCAAGCCGGGCAAGCCCAAGGTGGCCGCCGTTGCCGCCAAGGCTGCAGAAGCCAAACCCAAGGCTGCTGCCAAGAAGGCGCCGGCCTCCAAGACGCCCGCCAGCAAGACTGCCGGCTCTGCGGCCGCCAAGGCCCCCGCAGCCAAGAAGCCTGCCGCCAAGAAGGCGCCGGTGAAGACGGTGGTCGTCAAGCCCACGGCCAAGAAGCCTGCCGCCAAGAAACCGGCCGCAACCAAGGCCGCGGCAAAACCCGCAGTCAAGCCAGCGGCCAAGAAGGCTCCTGCGCGCGCCAAGAAGGCCTGATCCGCGGGGGTGCAGGTCGAGTCCGGCGGGTGTCCGGGCTGCCTGCGCACCGGCTCTTCCTCCCTGAACTGAACGGCGTCAAACCCCATGAAGCTGCTGATCGTGGCGGTAGGGCAGCGGGTTCCCGACTGGGCCCAGACCGCGTACGACGACTACGCCAAGCGCTTCCCGCCCGAGCTCAAGGTCGAGCTCAAGGCTGTCAAGACCGAACCTCGTGGATCCAAGACACTGGAAACGCTCTATGCCGCCGAGCGCGAGCGCATCGAGGCGGCCATTCCCCGCGGCACGCGCGTGGTGGCGCTCGACGAGCGCGGCACCAGCCTGACCACCAAGGCCCTGGCCGAACGGCTCAAGGGCTGGCAACTGGGCGGTGACGATGTGGCGCTGGTCATTGGCGGCCCGGACGGGCTGGATCCCGCCTTCCGCCAGGCTGCGCACGAACGCATTCGCCTGTCGGACCTGACCTTGCCGCACGCCATGGTGCGCGTGCTGCTCATCGAGCAGCTGTATCGGGCGTGGTCGGTGAACGCCGGTCACCCGTACCACCGCGAATGATGCGGGTGTCCATGCGACGGGATCTGTTTGCTATATTTTTAGTAGCTTCCGGCGCTTGATGAATAAGCGCTGAAGGCGATTTTGATTCGAAATCCGTTCATGCCCGACTTCATCTACCTCGCCTCCCAAAGCCCGCGCCGCCGCCAGTTGCTTGAACAACTGGGCGTGCGCCACGAACTGCTGCTGCCCAACGTGGACGGCGATGCAACGGAGGACACCGAGGCCATCGAGGCAGTGCTGCCCGGCGAGGCGCCCACCAGCTACGTGGAGCGCGTCACCGCCCTCAAGCTGGACGCCGCCGTAGCGCGCCTGGCGCGGCGGGGTCTGCCACCGGCGCCCATCCTGTGTTCGGACACCACGGTGGCGCTGGGCCGCACCATCTACGGCAAGCCCAACGACGCGGCGCACGCTGCCCGCATGCTCGCCGAACTGGCCGGGCATGAGCATCGCGTGCTCACCGCCGTGGCGCTGCAGGTGGGCGCCAAGCGGCTGTCGGCGCTTTCGGTGTCGCGCGTGCAGTTCGCGCCCATGACGGCGGCGCAGATCGATGCCTACGTGGCCACCGGCGAGCCCTTGGGCAAGGCCGGCGCGTACGGTATCCAGGGGCGCGCGGCGGCCTACGTGGAACACCTGGCGGGCAGTTATTCGGGCATCATGGGGTTGCCCATGTACGAGACGGCGCAGCTGCTGCGTGCAGCGGGATTCGAGTTCTGAATCCCCCCTGAGTCGCCTGCGGCGCCTTCCCCCAAAGGGGGACGCCGCCCGGGGCCTGGCAAAGCCAGTTCCCCGGCGGCGCTCGCATTGCGCTTAGCTCGTGCGTATGTTGGTGTGCCGGAACAATCGCAAGTGAATACCGAGAACAAAAAGCCATGCAACAAGACATCCTGATCAACTGGTCGCCCCAGGAAACCCGCGTGGCGATCGTCGAGCACGGCGCGGTGCAAGAGCTGCACGTGGAGCGCACGCTGGAGCGTGGCCTGGTGGGCAACGTCTACCTGGGCAAGGTCTCGCGCGTGCTGCCGGGCATGCAGTCGGCCTTCATCGACATTGGCCTGGAGCGCGCGGCATTCCTGCACGTGGCCGATGTGTGGCAGCGCCAGCCCGATGGCGAGCCGCCCGCGTTCGCCCGCAAGAACGAGCCCCAGGTGCCGATCGAAAAACAGGTGTTCGAGGGCCAGTCGCTCATGGTGCAGGTGATCAAGGACCCGATCGGCACCAAGGGTGCCAGGCTTTCCACGCAGATCAGCATCGCGGGCCGGCTGCTGGTGTTCCTGCCGCAGGATGACCATGTGGGCGTATCGCAGAAGATCCCGTCGGCGGAGCGCGATGCCCTGCGCGCGCGGCTGCAGGCCCTGGTGGGCGACAAGTCCAAGGGCGGTGGCGGGGGCTTCATCCTGCGCACCAACGGCGAGGACTCGTCCGATGCGGAGCTCGCCGAGGACATCGCCTACCTGCGCAAGACCTGGGCCCGCATCAAGGAGGCATCGCTGAAGCTGCCCGCCACATCGCTGCTGCACCAGGACCTGGACCTGCTGCAGCGCGTGCTGCGCGATCTGGTGGGTGACCACACCCAGACCATCCGCATCGATTCGATGGAGCAGTTCCAGCGCCTGCGGGCTTTCGGGCAGGAGTTCATGCCCGCCGCCGCTGGCAAGCTGCAGCACTATCGCGGGGAGCGGCCCATCTTCGACCTGTACTCCATCGACGAGGAGGTGGCCCGGGCGCTGGGTCGCCGGGTGGATCTCAAATCGGGCGGCTACCTCATCGTGGACCAGACCGAGGCACTCACGACCATCGACGTGAACACCGGCGGCTATGTGGGTGCCCGCAATTTTGACGACACGATCTTCAAGACCAACCTCGAAGCCGCGCAGGCCATCGCGCGCCAGCTGCGCCTGCGCAACCTGGGCGGCATCATCATCGTGGACTTCATCGACATGGTGCGTGACGACCACCAGCAGGCGGTGCTGGCGGAGTTCAAGAAGCAACTGGCGCGCGACCGGGTCAAGACCATGTCCTCCGGCGGCTTCTCGCAACTGGGCCTGGTCGAGATGACGCGCAAGCGCACCCGCGAATCGCTGGCCCACATGCTGTGCGAGCCCTGCGAGGTGTGCCAGGGCAAAGGCAGCGTGAAGACCGCGCGCAGCGTGTGCTACGACATCCTGCGCGAGATTCTGCGCGAGGCGCGCCAGTTCAATCCGCGCGAGTTCCGCGTGGTGGCGTCACCACGGGTGGTGGAGCTGTTCCTGGACGAGGAAAGCCAGCATCTGGCCGGCCTCTCGGACTTCATCAAGAAGCCCATCTCGCTGCAGGCCGAGAGCGCGATGGGGCAGGAGCAGTACGACATCGTGCTGCTGTAGCTTCTGGCTAGCCGGGGGTCTTGGCCCCGCAGGCCGGGCTTGCACTGCGGGACGAGACGCGTTTTTTGATTCAGGCGTCGATCTGCATGGCGGGCCGTGCCTGCACCCGCGCCAGCCAGGCCTTCACATGTGGATGGGCCTGCACCGGGGCGCCCAGGTACACGCTGTACCCCATCACCGAGCCCACGACCAGGTCCACCAGCGAATAGTCGGCCCCCAGCATCCAGGGCTGTGCGGCCAGACGCGCGTCCAGCACTGCGAGCAAATCGTTCAGCCCGCGCAGGGCGGCCTCGGCGTGCGGAGTGCTGCGCAGGGCCTCTTCGCCCTTCGTGGCGACCTGCAGGCGCACCAGCACCGCGCCATAGGTCACATAGGCCCACGCGCACCACGACAGGGCCTGCAGCGCCTCCGGCGTGCCGGCGGCGGGCCACAGTCCGCGCTCCACACCAAAACGATGGCCCAGCCACAGGTGGATGGCCAGGGCCTCGAACATCGGGGCGCCGTCCACGGTCAGCGTGGGCACCTTCCCGTTGGGGTTGAGCGCGAGGTAGTCCGCGCGGCGCTGCTCGCCGGCCAGGATGTCGATCTTGACGCGCTCATGGGGCACGCCCAGTTCGGCCAGCGCGCAGGCGATGGGGGTGGCGCTGGACATGGGGTGCCAGTACAGAACGATGGACATGGAGGACTCCTTAAGTTGGGTTGAAAGAAAAAGGTGAAGTCACTGTAGAAGCCATTGCGGACAGCTTTAGTCCTCAATGAACGCTAAAGTGCACCCATGCTCACATCGTCCACCCGCTTGCTGCGTCTGCTCTCACTGCTGCAAACCCGAAGCCACTGGATGGGCCAAGACCTGGCCGAACGCCTGGAAGTACACCCCCGCACGCTGCGGCGCGACATTGACCGGCTGCGCCAGCTGGGCTACCCGGTCGAGGCCAGCAGCGGGGTGGCCGGGGGGTACGCCTTCCGCGCGGGGCAGGCATTGCCACCGCTGCTGCTGGACGACGGGGAGGCGCTGGCCGTGTCGATTGCGCTGCGCACTGCCACGGCCGGCGCCGTCGGTGGCATTGAGGAGCCGGCGTTGCGTGCGCTGGTCAAGCTGGAGCAGGCCATGCCCGCGCGGCTGCGTCAGCAGGTGGATGCGCTGCGCTCCACCATCCAGCCGCTGGACCGCGTGGGCCCCGTGGTGGAGGTCTCGGTGCTGGCCGCGCTGGCGTCGGCCTGCCGTGACCAGCTGCGCACCGAGTTCCACTACGAAGACAGCAAAGGCCGCAGCGCACAGCGCTCAGTGGAGCCCCAGGGCGTGGTGCACACTGGGCAGCGCTGGTATCTGGTGGCGTGGGACCGGACGCGCGGCGACTGGCGGACGTTCCGCATCGACCGCATCGTGGGGGCTCCCCAACTGGGGGCGCATTTCGCTCCGCGGGCATCACCCGACGGGGGCGATCTCAAAGCCTACGTCGCGCGCTCCATCTCGGTGGCGCCCCACGCCGAAACCGCCCGCGTGGTGCTTCACGCGCCCCATGCCGAGATGTCCCGCCGCATACCCCCGTCGGCGGCCGTCGTGCAACCCCTGGAAGAGGGTCGACGCTGCCTGATGGAATGCGGCGTCAGCGATTCGCTGGTGTACTGGCTGATGGCGCTGGATGTGGAGTTTGAGGTGCTCGCGCCCGCATCGCTGGCGGATCGTCTGCACGTGGCGGGGGAGCGGGCGTTGCGCTGTGCTGGCGCGGCTGGTTCGTGATGCGCTTCAGGGCACGAACCGATACCCGATGCCTGCTTCCGTTCGCAGGTGCCGGGGCATGGAGGCGTTGTCTTCCACCTTCTTGCGCAGGTTGGCCATGTGCACGCGCACATAGTGCGTGTCGTCGGCGTGGCCTGGCCCCCACACGGCCTTGAGCAGTTGCTGGTGGGTGATGACACGGTCGGGCTGCGAGGCCAGGTGGGTGAGCAGCTTGTATTCGATGGGCGTGAGGTGCAGGGCCTCGCTGCCTTGCTTGCCCGCGCGGCGCTCCACGGTGCGGCGGGCCAGGTCCACGGTGATGTTGCCGAACTGGATCAGGGGCATGGCGTCGGCGTTGGAGGGGCGCTGGCTGCGGCGCAGCTGTGCGCGCACCCGGGCCGTCAGCTCCCCCGATCCAAAGGGTTTGACGAGGTAGTCGTCGGCCCCTGCGTCCAGCGCGGCGATCTTGCTCGATTCGGCGCTGCGGGCCGACAGCACGATGATGGGCATGGCGGACCAGGTGCGCAGGTCGCGGATCAAGTCCACCCCGTCGCCGTCGGGCAGGCCCAGGTCCAGCACCACCAGATCGGGGCGGCGCGTGCCGGCCTCAATCAGGCCGCGCTGCAAGGTGGCGGCCTCGTGCACCGTGTGGCCTTCGGTCTCCAGCGTCAGACGCACAAACCGGCGGATGTCGGCTTCGTCTTCGACGATGAGGATGTGGGTGGGCAGGTCGGTCATGGGTTGGGCGGTGGGCGGTCAGGCGTCGATGGGATGTGTCTGCACATCGTCGCCCAGATCGGTCGGCGGCGTGCCGCGCGGCAGCAGCAGTGTGAAGCGCGCTCCGGCGGCCTGGCCCTGCGGATTCAGGATGGTATCGCCGCGGATGCTGCCGCCGTGTGCCTGCACGATGGCGCGGCAGATGGCCAGGCCCAGGCCCACACCCGGCGTGGCGCTTTCGCGGGCGCCGCGTTCGAATTTTTCAAACAGCAGCTCTTCGCGTCCCTTGGGCAGGCCCGGGCCTTCGTCGCTGACCGTGATCGCAACGGCATCACTGAGCGCCTGTGCCGCGAGGCGGATAGGAGTGCCCGGCAGCGTGTACTTGGCGGCGTTCTCCAGCAGATTGACCAGCACGCGCTCCATCAGCACGGCGTCGATCTGCACCAGGGGCAGGTCGTCCGGTAGCTGCACCTCCACGTGGTGCGCGGCCAGGGCGGGCGTGCAAGCGGCGAGGGCACTGCCCACCACCTCTTCCAGCGGCTGCCAGGCCTTGTGGAGTTGCACGGCCCCGGCCTCCAGCCGAGCCATGTCCAGCAGGTTGTTGACCAGCGCGCTCATGCGCTGGGCCGAGTGGCGGATGGAGCCTGCCAGCGCATGCTGCTCAGCGGCTAGCGGGGGCTGCACCATGGCCAGCGATTCGGCCAGGCCCACCAGCGAGGCCAGCGGCGTGCGCAGGTCGTGCGAGATGGCCGAGAGCAGCGAGTTGCGCAGCCGCTCGGACTCGATCTGCACCGTGCTCTTTTGTGCCACGTCGATGTAGTGGATGCGTTCCAGCGAGATGGCCAGCAGCGATGCACAGGTCTGCAGCAGGCGGCGCGGTTCCACCCCCGGTACCTGCCCGTGGGGCATGGCCACCACCAGCACGCCGCGGATGCGCATGGGCGCCTTGAGCGGCAGCACCAGCGTGGGGCTGGAATGCAAGGTGTCCGTGCCCCGGCCCGCGGGCTCGCCGCGCTCAAACGACCATTGCGCCACGGCCATGTCCACCGCGGCCGTGCCGCCGGGCAATACCTGCAGGCGGTTGTCGTCGTCGGCCACCACCAGGGTGCTGCCTGCATTGAATTCGCCGGTCATGAAGCGCGCGCCAATCTCGGCCACCTGCTCTGGCAGCAGCGCGGCAGACAGGTCGCGTGCCATGTCGTAGAGGCTGCGCACCCGGTGTTCGCGCTCGGTGGCGGACTCGGCCTGCACCTTGAGCCCGGCGGTGAGCTGGCCCACTACCAGGGCCACCACCAGCATCACGGCGAATGTGACGAGGTACTGCGCGTCACTGACCGCAAACGTGAAGCGCGGCGGTACAAAGAAAAGGTCGAAAAACGCCACACCCAGAATGGCGGCCATCACGGCAGGGCCGCGTCCAAACCGCAAGGCCACGCCCACCACCACCAGCAAAAACAGCATGACGATGTTGGTCAGCTCCAGCACATCGGCCAGCGGCGTGGCCACCACGGCGGCAATGCAGCAGGCCAGGGCCGCCGCCAGGTAGCCAGGCCAGAAGGCAGTGCCCTTGTTCGTGGTTTCAGGCGATGCATTGGAGGTGGGGGGGCGCGCCAGGCCTGCGCGGGCGGGCAGCGTGCCCACCTGCAGCAGGTCGAGGTCGCTGGCCAGATGCCCCACCTGGTCGGCCAGCGTGGTCTGCCAGGGCCAGCGGCGTGCGCTGCGGCCCATGACCACGCGCACCAGGTTGTGCTCGCGCGCATAGCGCACCAGGGCCTGCGCGGGCTGGGCAGCAGGCAGTACCGTGCAGGCCACGGCCCCCAGCTGTTGCGCAAGTTTCAAGGTGCGTTCCACCTGCGGATGCAGCGTGGCCGACCGGCCTTGCTGCTCGGGCGTCTCGACATGCACGGCGTGCCAGGGCAGGTCGAGCTGCGCGGCCAGACGGGCGCAGCTGCGCACCACCTTTTCGGCGTTGTCGCCCGTGGCCACGCAGGCCAGCAGGGCCTCGCGGTTGGGCCACACGGCTTCGGCAGTGGTGGTGCTGGCGCGGCGGTAGGCGCGCATTTCATCGTCCACCCGGTCGGCGGTGCGGCGCAGGGCCAGCTCGCGCAGGGCCAGCAGGTTGCCTTTGCGGAAAAAGTTGGCGGCCGCGCGCTCTGCCTGTTGGGGCAGGTAGACCTTGCCAGCTTTGAGGCGCGCCAGCAGCTCGTCGGGCGGCAGGTCGACCACCACCACCTCATCGGCTGCGTCAAAAAACTGGTCGGGCACCGTCTCCCACACGCGAATGCCGGTGATGCCGCTCACGATGTCGTTCAGGCTCTCCAGGTGCTGCACGTTCATGGTGGACCACACGTCGATGCCTGCGGCCAGCAGTTCTTCGGCGTCTTGCCAGCGCTTGGGGTGGCGCGAGCCTTGCACGTTGCTGTGGGCCAATTCATCGAGCAGCACCAGGCCCTCGGGGTGCTCTGCGCCCCAAGCCAGGGCGGAGTCCAGGTCAAACTCGGGCAGGGTGCGGTCTTTGTAGGGCAGGGCGCGCAGCGGCAGGCGGGGCAGGTGCGCGGTCAGCGCCTCGGTGTCGGCGCGGCCATGCGTCTCGACCACGCCAATGGTGACGGGCAGGCCCTGCGTCTGTGCAGCCCGCGCGGCCGACAGCATGGCGAAGGTTTTGCCCACCCCGGCGCAGGCACCGAAGAACACCTTGAGCCGCCCGCGCTGCTGCTGGGCCTGCTCTTGCTGGATGCGCTGCAGCAGCGCGTCGGGGTCGGGGCGATCCTGCATGGCTACAGTGTATCCATCAATTTGTATTCAAATTGGCCTCTAGCGCTTATTCATCAAGCGCAAGCAGCTATTGTTTTAGTAGCACATAGAGCGCCAGGTTCAAGGCCAGCACGTTCACACGCGGCTCACCCAGCAGGCCCAGCCAGGGGGTATCCGTGTGTTGCTGCACCAGCGCCTGCACCTGCGCCACGGGCAGACCCCGGGCACGGGCCACGCGCTCGGTTTGGTAGGCGGCGGCTGCGGGGCTGATGTGCGGGTCGAGCCCGCTGGCCGACGCGGTGACCAGGTCCACGGGCACAGGGCGGGTGTTGCCGGGGTCCGCAGCACGCAGGGCCTCGATGCGGGCCTTCACGGCATCTACCAGCGCAGGGTTGGTGGGGCCTTGGTTCGATCCGCCCGACGCCGCTGCGTTGTAGGGCATCGGTGCCGTGGCCGTAGGGCGGCCCCAGAAGTGGCCGGGCTCGGTGAAGGCCTGGCCGATCAGCTCGGAGCCTACAGTCTTGCCACCCTGGGTGATCAGGCTGCCATTGGCCTGGTGGGGGAACGCGGTCTGCGCCACGCCGGTGACGAGCAGCGGGTAGAGCAGGCCAGTGATGAGGGAGAGCACGACAAACAGCGTGAGGGCGGGGCGCAGCAGGCCGCCTGGGCTGGCGGGCACGTCGTCGCGGGGAATGCGGATAGGCATAGGATTTTCCTTTTCAGTCATTCGGTGGGCTATGTCTTTGGATGGGGCGCGGCTCAGGTCAGGCCAGTTGCTGCCAGCACCATGTCAATCAACTTGATGCCAACGAATGGCACCACCATGCCCCCCAGTCCATAAATGGCCAGGTTGCGGCGCAGCAGCGCGGCGGCACCCACGGCGCGGTAGGCCACGCCCTTCAGGGCCAAGGGGATCAGGAAGATGATGATCAGCGCGTTGAACACCACGGCGGACAGAATGGCCGACGAAGGGCTGGCCAGGTGCATGAAATTCAGCGCCGACAGCTGCGGGTAGGTGGTGACAAACGCCGCTGGGATGATGGCGAAGTACTTGGCGATGTCGTTGGCGATGCTGAAGGTGGTCAGCGAGCCGCGCGTCATCAGCATCTGCTTGCCGGTCTCCACAATCTCGATGAGCTTGGTGGGGTTGCTGTCCAGGTCCACCATGTTTCCGGCCTCCTTGGCGGCTTGTGTGCCCGTGTTCATGGCGACGGCCACGTCGGCCTGGGCGAGGGCGGGGGCGTCGTTGGTGCCGTCGCCCGTCATGGCCACCAGCTGCCCGGCCGTTTGGTAGCTGCGGATGAGCTGCAGTTTCGCTTCGGGCGTGGCCTCGGCCAGGAAGTCGTCCACACCGGCCTCGGCAGCAATCGCGGCGGCAGTGAGGCGGTTGTCGCCGGTCACCATCACGGTCTTGATGCCCATGCGGCGCAGCTCGGCAAAGCGCTCCTTGATGCCGCCCTTGACCACGTCTTTGAGCTCCACCACGCCCAGCACGTGGGCACCATCGGCCACCACCAGGGGCGTGCTGCCACGGCGGGATACGTCGTCCACCGCCGTCTGCACGGCGGTAGGAAAGCGTCCGCCCAGTGCCTCCACATGCTTGCGGATGGCGTCTGCTGCACCTTTGCGCAGCAGGCGCGGGCCGGGCAGGTCCACCCCGCTCATGCGGGTCTGGGCGGTGAAGTGCACGAACTGGGCTCCCATGGCCTCGATGTCGCGCTCGCGCAGGTTGAACTTCTGCTTGGCCAGTACGACGATGCTGCGGCCTTCGGGCGTTTCGTCGGCCAGCGATGCCAATTGGGCGGCATCGGCCAATGCGGCATCGGTCACGCCGGGCGCAGACACGAACTGGCTGGCCTGGCGGTTGCCCAGGGTGATGGTGCCGGTCTTGTCCAGCAGCAGCACGTCCACATCACCTGCCGCCTCCACGGCGCGGCCCGAGGTGGCGATCACATTGGCCTGCATCATGCGGCTCATGCCTGCCACGCCGATGGCGCTGAGCAGACCCGCGATGGTGGTGGGGATCAGGCACACCAGCAGGGCCACCAGCACCACCAGGCTCACCGGATCGCCCGCACCGCTGGCCTGCACGCTGAACAGCGAGAACGGGAGCAGCGTGACCACCACGCCCAGGAACACGATGGTCAGCGCCACCAGCAGAATGGTCAGCGCGATTTCGTTGGGTGTCTTGTGGCGCTTGGCGTTCTCCACCATGGCGATCATGCGGTCCACAAAGGTCTCGCCGGGGTTCACGGCCACCCGCACCACGATCCAGTCGGACAGCACGCGGGTGCCGCCGGTCACGGCCGAGAAGTCGCCGCCGGATTCGCGGATCACCGGGGCGGATTCGCCGGTGATGGCGCTTTCGTCCACCGAGGCCACGCCGTCGATCACCTCGCCATCGGCAGGGATGGTGTCGCCGGCTTCCACCAGCACCACATCGCCCTTGCGCAGGTGGGCGGCTTCCAGCGGCAGCCAGGTCAGATCGGTGCGTGGGGTGGTGCGGTCAAACTGGCCGTCCAGCTTTTTGGCCCAGGTCTGCTTTTTCAGCCCACGCAGCGAGGCCGCCTGGGCCTTGCTGCGGCCTTCGGCCATGGCCTCGGCAAAGTTGGCGAACAGCACGGTGAACCACAGCCACAGCGCCACGGCAGCGGTGAAGCCCTCGGGCTTGCTGGCGGCCAGCGCGGTGGTGAAGGCGCTGCCCACGTACACCACAAACATCACGGGGTTGCGCCATTGCACGCGCGGGTCCAGCTTCTTGAAAGCCTCCAGCAGCGCGGGGCGCACCAGGGCGGGGTCGAACAGGGTCAAGGTCTTGCGAGTCATCACAATCTCCCAGCTATCTTCTTAACGTGGCCAGAGCATCAAATGCTCGACCACCGGGCCCAGCGCGAGGGCGGGCACATAGTTCAACAGTCCGACCAGCAGCACCACACCGCCGAGCAGCACCACAAACAGTGGGCCGTGCGTGGGCAGGGTGCCGTCGGTGGCGGTGGCGCGCTTCTTCGCGGCCAGGGCGCCGGCCATGGCCAGCACAGGCACGATCACGCCAAAGCGCCCCAGCCACATGGCCACGGCCAGCAGCGTGTTGTAGAACGGGGTGTTGGCCGACAGGCCTGCAAAGGCGCTGCCGTTGTTGTTGGCGGCGGAAGACAGCGCATACAGCACCTCGCTGAAGCCATGCGCGCCCGGGTTGGCCAGGCCAGCGCGGCCCGCCTCGCTCATCACCGCTACGGCCGTGCCCAGCAGCACCAGCAGCGGGGTGATGAGGATCGCGATGGACACAAGCTTCATCTCGTGCGCCTCGATCTTCTTGCCCAGGTATTCGGGCGTGCGGCCAATCATCAGCCCGGCAATGAACACGGCCATGATGGCGAACACCAGCATGCCGTACAGGCCCGAGCCCACGCCGCCAAATACCACCTCGCCCATCTGCATGAGCACCATGGGCACCATGCCGCCCAGGGGAGTGAAGCTGTCGTGCATCGCAATCACCGCGCCGCAGCTCGCGGCTGTGGTGATCACTGCGAACAGGGCCGAGGCGGCGATGCCAAACCGCGTTTCCTTGCCTTCCATGTTGCCGCCCGGCTGCAGCGCGCTGGCGGCTTGGTCCACGCCCAGCGAGGCCAGAAGCGGGTTGCCCTGCTGCTCAAACGTGGTGGCTGCCACCACTGCGATCAGGAATAGAAGGCTCATCGTTGCCAGAATCGTCCAGCCCTGGCGCTCATCGCCCACCATGCGGCCAAACACCAGACACAGCGCGGCGGGGATGAGGAAGATCGCCAGCATCTGCAGCAGGTTGCTGGCGGCCGAGGGGTTCTCGAACGGGTGGGCCGAGTTGGCGTTGAAGAAGCCGCCGCCGTTGGTGCCCAGCAGCTTGATGGCCAACTGTGAGGCCACGGGGCCCATGGCCAGGGTTTGGGCGGTTTGTGTGGCGGGCTCGGTGACGGGAGCGCCCTGGGCGTTCAGCACGGGCTGGCCTGCGGCATCGAGCTTGGGGGCGTCGTAGTGCACGGGCTCCAGCGTCTGCACTTCGGTATAGGGCGACAAGTTCTGGATCACGCCCTGGCCTGCAAACACCACGGCCAGCACCAGCGACAGCGGCAGCAGCACCCACAGCGTGGCGCGGGTCAGGTCGGCCCATACGTTGCCGATGGATTGTGCAGAGTGCCTTGAAAAGCCACGCACCAGCGCGATGACCACCACCAAGCCCGTCGCGGCAGACAGAAAGTTCTGCACCGTCAGCGCCAGCATCTGCGTGAGGTAGCTCATGGTGCTCTCGCCGCCATAACCTTGCCAGTTGGTGTTGGTGACAAAGCTGATGGCGGTGTTGAAGGCCGAGTCCGGCGCCACCGCAGCCATGCCTTGCGGGTTGAGCGGCAGCACCGCTTGCCAGCGCTGCAGTGCATACACCGCCAGCACGCCCAGGCCGTTGAACACCAGCAGGCCCAGCGTGTAGCGCAGCCAGCCGGTTTCTTCGTCGGGCCGCACGCCAGCCAGCTTGAAAAGCGGCCCCTCCAGCCGCCGCCCCAGGGCAAAGCGGCCCGCCATGACGGCGTCAATCCAGCGCGCCAGCGGCCATGCCAGCGCCAGCAGCAGTGCCATGAACACTGCCAGTTGCAGCAGGGCGCTGGCGCTCATGAAAAGTCCTCCGGCCGCAGCAGCACGGCGACCAGATACACCAAGAGGCCTGCAGCCAGCACGGCCGCCAGAATCACCCAGCCGCTGGTCATGACCGCCCCCCTTGCGCCTGCTGTTGCAGTCGTGCGCAGCCTTTGGCTAAGCCATAAGCGGCGAGCCAGAGCGCGCCACTGATACCGATAAAAACCCAGTCCATGTGCTTCTCCTTGAGACATGGACCGATGCTAGGAATGCACGCATCAAGATGGGTTTAAGAGGTGCAAAGGCGGTATCAAGAAAGCATCAAGACAGGCTGGGTTTCAGGCGGTGCTGAAATCAGGTGAATCAAAAATGATAGCTGCCTGCGCTTGATTCACAAGCGCTGCAGCCAATTTTTATATGTAATGGGGAAATCAGAGCTTACGCAGGCGCTCCAGCGCAGCGCGCAGTGTCTCGTCCTTCTTGGCAAAGCAAAAGCGCACCACGCGCTGGTCGAATCCATCGGCGTAGAACGCCGAGAGGGGAATGGCCGCCACGCCCACTTCACGAGTGAGCCACTGGCAGAAGTCGGATTCGCTCAGGTCGCTCACGGCCGAGATGTCCACGCACTGGAAGTAGCTACCGGTGCTGGGCAGCAGGTTGAAGCGCGAGCCTTGCAACCCCTGGCGGAACAGGTCGCGCTTGGCCTGGTAGAAGGCTGGCAGCTGCAGGTAGGGCGTCGGGTCCTGCAGGTAGGCCGCCAGGCCGTGTTGCATCGGCGTGTTGACGGTGAACACGTTGAACTGGTGCACCTTGCGGAACTCGGCTGTGAGCGCGGCGGGCGCGGCCACGGTGCCCACCTTCCAGCCCGTGACGTGGAAGGTCTTGCCAAAGCTGGACACGATGAAGGCGCGCTCGGCCAGGCCGGGGAAGCGGGCGGCGCTCTGGTGCTCGGCGCCGTCGAACACCATGTGCTCGTACACCTCGTCGCTGATGAGCAGGATGTTGGTATTGCGGAGCAGGTCTTCGAGCTGCCGCATCTCCTCAGACGTCCAGATGGTGGCGCTGGGGTTGTGCGGGCTGTTGATGATGAGGGCACGGGTGCGCGGCGTGATGGCGGCGCTGATCTTGGCGAAGTCGGGGCGGAAGGTGCCGGGCGTGAGCGGCACGCGCACGGCCTTGCCGCCAGCGAGGTCGATGTTGGGCACGTAGCTGTCGTAGCAGGGGTCGAGCACGATCACCTCGTCGCCCGGGTGCACGATGGCCAGGATCGCGGTGATGATGGCCTGCGTGGCGCCTGCGGTGATGGTGATCTCGGAGCCCGGGTTGTAGGCGCGGCCGTGCAGCGCCTCGATCTTGCGGGCCACGGCCTCGCGCAGCACGGGCACGCCGGGCATGGGCGGGTACTGGTTGTGGCCGGCCTGCATGGCCCGGGTGACGGCGTCCACCAACTCGGGCGCGCATTCAAAGTCCGGAAAGCCTTGGCCCAGGTTCACAGCCTGGTGCTCGGTGGCCAGGGCCGACATCACGGTGAAGATGGTGGTGCCCACGTTGGGCAGCTTGCTGGGGAAGGTAGGTGTGGTCATCGCGTCGTGGCAATCGTTGGAAATGGGCGCAGCGTTTGTCAGGCTAAAGGCCGTGGATCTGGGGAGGCCAGCAGACGCCGTGGAACGGGCTTCGCCCGGCCACCGGCGTCGTCCCCCCAGTGGGGGGAAGGCGCGAAGCGACTCAGGGGGGCGTCACAACTCATAGTCATTGACATGGCCCGTCATCGCACGCGCAATCAGCTCGCGGCTCAGGCGGTCGCTGAGCAGTTCGGCAAACCGGAAGACGAAGTTGCGCAAGTAGGCTCCGCGCTTGAAGGCCACGCGGGCCACGCTTTGGCCGAACAGGTGGCCCAGGGGCCGCACCGCCAAGTCGCCCACGGGGTCTTCACGCATGGCCATCTCGGCCACGATGCCGATCCCCAGGCCGAGGCGCACGTAGGTCTTGATCACGTCGGAGTCGATGGCCTCCAGCACGATGCGGGGCTGCAGCTTGCGGGCCGCGAACGCATGGTCGATCTTGCCGCGGCCGGTGAAGGAGGGGTGGTAGGTGATGAGCGACTCGTGAGCCAGATCGTCCAGGCCAATGCGCTCCTTTTGCGCCAGCGGATGGTCGTTGGGCACCACCAGCACGTGCTGCCATTCATAGCAGGGCAGGGTGACCAGGTCGGGGTAGTCGGCCAACGATTCGGTGGCCATGCCGATCTCGGCCACCTCGTCGATCACCATGCGGGCGACTTCGTGCGGGGTGGCCTGGTGCAGGCTGATGTTGACCTTGGGATAGGCTTCCCGCAGGCGCGCCACGGGCACGGGCAGCACGTAGCGGGCCTGGGTGTGGGTGGTGGCGATGCTGAGGGTGCCGCTGTCCTGCGCGCTGAACTGTTCGCCAATGCGCTTGAGGTTACCCACCTCGCGCATGATGACTTCGATGCTCTTGAGCACATGCTGGCCGGGCTCGGTAATGCGCTTGAGGCGCTTGCCGTGCCGGGCGAAGATGTCCACGCCCAGCTCTTCTTCCAGTTCGATGATGGCCTTGGACACGCCCGGCTGCGAGGTGTGCAGCGCCTTGGCGGCTTCGGTCAGGTTGAGGTTGCGGCGCGCCGCCTCTTGCACAAAACGGAACTGGTGCAGGTTCATATCTGATATCGCCTAAAGAATTGCATCATTATGCTGCAATCGTCTAAGTGAATCAGAGGTGGGCTGGATTTTTCGGGACGTCAGTCGGGCGGGAGTTCGCAGGCGATCTCGGCCATGAGGGCTGTGATGCGGGGGTCTTCGCCCACGGCCGGCTGCACGTGCAGGCGCACGCCCGGGTGCGCGGCGCGCAACTGTTCCACCAGTACGGGCAGGTCGGCCCGCGCGTGCTTGCCCGTGCCCAGGAACATGGGCACCACAGTGACGGCGGTGGCGCCCCGCTGCACCAGTTGATCCACCGCCTGCGCCAGCGAAGGCTCCGAGAGCTCCAGATAGGCACACATCACGGGCCGCTCGGGGTGCTGCGCCGCAATGCGGGCGGCCACAGCCTCGATGGGGGCGCGCCAAAGCGGATCGCGTGAGCCATGGGAGAACAGCACAATGGCCTGCTGCGCCAGGGAGGGGGTTGCGCCGTTCATCGCCGCAGCACCAGCCATCCAAACGCCGCGAGCGACAGCACGGAATAGATCAGCCCCGGCGCTGCCGCCGTGAGCATGGGCGACCAGTTCTGCAGGTTGCCGGCGTAGCCGAACACGTTGTTAAGCAGGAAGAAGCTGATGCCCGCCATCACGCCGCCAAACACGTAGCCGGCAATGCCGCCAGAGCGGAAGTGCAGGTAGGCAAAGGGCAGTGCCAGCACCACCATCACCAGGCAGCTGAGCGGGTAGAACACCTTGCGCCAGAACTCGATCTCATAGCGCTGTGCGGATTGGCCGTTGGCATCGAGGTGGCGGATGTACTGGAACAGATCGATGGTGGCCATGCGGTCCGGTTTGAGCAGTGAGGCCGCCACCATGTCTGCGCTGATGCGGGTGGGCCACTGCAGCGTGGGGGCTTGCAGATGCTCCACACGCGCCTCTTCGGCGCTGCGTTGCTCGAAGCGACTGCGTTGCACGTCTCGCAGATTCCATGCGCCGTCGGCACCAAACTCGCCCGATGCAGCGCGCGTCTGTGATGCCAGCCGACCTTTGGTGTCGAACTCGAAAATGCGCACGTCCAGCATTCCGCCGTTGGGGGTGATTGCGCGGACGTTGACGGCGTAGGAGTGGTCGTCCTGCCGTTCTTTGAGCCAGGCGCCCGTGGCCCCGCTGGTCAGGCGCCCGAGGT
>NZ_JALEGG010000038.1 GCF_022763525.1 Acidovorax sp. | reverse complement strand
CCACGGGCGTGCGTCCGGGGATGGCGTCGAGCTTGCCGCCCAGTCGGGGAACCCAGAAAGAATGGATCACGTCACGGCTGCCCGTGCGGAAATCCACTGGCCGCCCCACGGGCACGCGCACCTCATCGCGCAGGCGGACACCGGTGCCGGGGTAATGCACCTCCCACCACCACTGGTGGCCCGTGATCTCCACGCGTAGCGGTGCCGCCGTGCCAGAGGCCGCACCAGGAAGGGGCAACTGGTGCACGCCAGCACCCGAGCCCCAGGCCAGCAGCGCGGCAATGCACACCGACGGCAGCGCGATGCCGCCACCCACGATCCACCACTGGCCGGCGGGGGTGTCCTCGCCGGCCAGCACCGGGGGATCGCGCAAGAGCGTATTGCCGGGGGCCCGCCGCATGGCCGCCAGCCACACCGCCACCACCGCTACCAGCACCACCAAGGCCACGGCCAGCATCCCCCACCACACCATGGCGATCGCGCGGGCCGAGGGCCCTGCCGGGTCCAGCGCGGACAAAGGGCCTTTGCAGGCACTGAGCATCCACGGCGCCAAGCAAGGCAGAATGAACGCATGCCAGCGCCAGCGCCCGATCCCATCCTCAGCCGAGCGTCCATTGCGGGCCATCCCCTGCATCCGATGATGATCCACTTCCCCGTGGCGGCGCTGATCGCGCTGGTGGGCAGCGATGCAGCGTTCGTGCACAGTGGGGACCCATTCTGGGCGCGGGCCGGCGTATGGCTGGCTGGCGTTGGTGCTCTGGGAGGCTGGGGTGCCAGCCTGGCCGGGCTGGTGGATCTGCTCACGGTGGGGCGTGTGCGCCGCCTGATCACTGCCTGGGGCCACGCGCTTATCGCGGTGATGATGCTGTCGCTCGCCACGTTCAACTGGACGCTGCGCCTGGGCCCCGAGCCTGGGGCCCTGGTCTGGCCTTGGGGGATGGGCATTTCGGTAGTGACCGCCGCGTTCATCGGCCTGGCTGCCTACCTGGGCGGCCGCCTGGTCTACGAGCACGCTGTGGGGGTGGACACCAGCGCATAGCCCCGCCTGGCCACACGCTGCGGCGAGCACATCCGCCGCTTCGTCCGCGGCCTGGGCAGTCAGCAGCGCCGTCACGACGGCTTCCCCAGCACCAGCCACGCAATGGCCAGCACGGCCGCCATGGCCGTGGCGCCCACGGCACAGCACAGCCCTTTCAGGCCCTGCGCCTGGGCACGCTCGACGCGCAGGATCAGCAGCCCGCAGGATGCATGGGCCAGAACGAGCAACCCCACGGTGGCGAGCTTCGCCATCAGCCAGAGCGTCAGAGGCCCGTAAAACACAAAAATGGCCGTGCCCGAAGCAATGGCCACCAGCGCCGCGGGCGTTGCAATCAGGGTGAACAACCACCGCAACAGCTGCCGCTGGCTGGCTGCGTAGACCGCCGCCGCCCGTGGACCATCGGCAGCAGAGGCAATCGACGCGGGCAGGTACAGCAGCGCCCCGCACCACAGGATGACGGCCGTGATGTGCAGCAGCTTGAGCCACGGCATGGCTCGGCCTCAGGGGCGGTCGCCGAATGGCTGCGCCACGGTACAAGGCGGCAGCGGGCGCGGAAGCAAAGGACGGCGTGAAAGTTGGTTCACGGAGGGGGCTGTTCGCGTGGGGCAGGATATGCGTTGCGCAAGCCAGGATGGCAAGGCACAACGATCATAAGCACGCCCCTGCCCCGAGCCCTGCATCTGGCGAAGTCGTCTTACACCACGGGTACTTCGGCCACGCGACCCGGCCGGCGCGCGAGTCCTGCTGCAGACCCGCGGCGCCAGGCATCAAAGCATCAGACCACGGTCACGAACTGCTCGCGCGGGCGGCGCACCTTCTTGAGGCCCAGCAGCCAGTCGCCTTCCTCGGCGCGGTAGCCCAACGGCAGGATGGCCACGCTGCGCAGGCCCCGTGCATGCAGGCCCAGGATTTCGTCCAGGGCAGCAGGCTCAAAGCCTTCCATGGGGGTGGAATCCACCTGCTCAAAGGCGGCAGCAATCAGGGCCGTGCTCATGCCGATGTAAGCCTGGCGGGCCGCGTGCTGAAAATTAACCTCGGCGTCCCGTTGGGGGTAGCTGGACAGCAGCATCTGGCGGTAGTTCTCCCAACCCTCGTTCTTGAAGCCGCGCTGCTCGTTTGTCAGGTCAAACATCTGGTTGATGCGCTCGGGGGTGTAGTTGTCCCAGGCGGCGAACACCAGCAGGTGCGAGCCATCGGTGATCTGCGCCTGGTTCCAGGCGATGGCGCGGATGCGCTCGCGCACGGCAGGGTCCGTGACCACGACGATCTCGAACGGCTGCAGCCCGCTGGACGTGGGCGCCAGGCGCGCTGCTTCAAGGATGCGCTCGACCTTGTCCTCAGGCACCGCCTTGGCGGGATCCATCTTCTTGGTGGCGTAGCGCCATTGCAGTGTGTTCAGCAGAGGTTGGGCAGCAGTGTTCTCGGTAGTGTTCATGGTAAAAATCCTGAATGGCAACGCGCCCTTTCCACCGGATTGGCCGAAACAGGGCGCGATGGTGGGACTGTAGAGAGCGCTGGTGCATTCGGTAAGCACCGCCGCCGAAAAGGATTGTTCGCAATTGATCAACAATCCGCCCTGCTCTGCGGTACGGCGGGCGCAAAGCCCGCCAGGGGGCAAGGTTTGCGGCCTGCGGGCGTACACTGGCGGCCATGCTTCCAGGCCCCCTCTGCCTTGCGCGGCGCCAACTTGCCCCCCGCGCGCTTCCCGGCGGCCGCATCCTTCCATGAGTGAACCCGATCTTTCGTTTCTGGACCCCGACGGTCGGCAGCAGCCCCTCCCCGCTGAGCCCGCCCCGCCGCCAAGGGTTCAGGGCCATGCACCGGCCGGCTCGGCAGAAAGCCTGGTCGCCGAACTGCGCGCCTACCAGGCCGAGCTGGAAAGCCAGAACAAGGTGCTGCGCTACAGCCAGACAGTGGCCGAAAGTGCCTATGAGCGCTTCGAGACCCTGTTTGCCAGCGTGCCCCTGGCGCTCATGGTCGTGGACGAGCACGACTTGGTGGTGCAAGCCAACTCGATGGCCCACCGCTCGTTCCAGCCCACCGAGCGCGACCGCCCCCTCAGCGCGCTGATGCCCTTCGTTCATGAACAGGATGCCGCGCGCGTGCGCGAGGCCTTTGCGCTGGCGCGGGACCTGGGGCGCAGCGAGGTCAAGGAAGTGCTCTTCTCCATCAATGAAGACACCCGGATCACCGGCGACCTGCACATCGCGCACATCGAGGCCCCGCAGGCCAGCGGGCCGCCGTTGCCCCAGTTCCTGTGCGCCGTGATCGACCAGGGGCCGCTATTGGCGGAGCGCCAGGCGCTGCAGCACAGTGCGGTCACGCTGCAGCAGCGCAACGAGCAGATCCGCGCCAGCGAAAAGCGGCTGGAGGCTGTCATCAACTCCGCGCTCGACGCCATCATCTGCGTGGACCAGAACCGGCGCATCACCGTGTTCAACCCCACTGCCGCCGCGTTGTTCCAGTGCAGCGCGAGCGACGCGCTGGGCAGCACGCTCGACCGGTTCCTGCCTGACGCAGGACAGGCCCTGGCATTTGCCCAGCTCACCACACAGGCCATGCTGGGCGAGATGACGGCGCTGACGGCCGGGGGCAAGGAACTGGCGGTGGAAGTGAGCGTCTCGTTTGAGCGCCATGCCGACGGCGAAACCACCACCGTCTTCGCCCGCGACCTGACTGGCCGCAAGAAGGCCGAGGCCCATCGCACCGAGCTGGAGGCCCAGTTGCGCGAGTCCCACAAGATGCAGGCCGTAGGGACCATGGCGGGCGGCATCGCGCACGATTTCAACAACATCCTGGGCGCCATCCTGGGCAACGTCGAACTCGCCAAGGCCGATTGCGTGCCGGGCTCGCCCGTGCTGGAGAGCCTGCTGGAGATCGACAAGGCCGGCCGCCGCGCGCGCGACCTGGTGCGCCAGATCCTCACCTTCAGCCGCAACGAGCCGCCGCAACGCACGGCTGTTTCGCTGGCAGACGTGGCGCACGACACCGAACGCCTGCTGCGGGTGACCCTTCCCCCCGCGATCGAATTGCACATGCAGTTGCAGGCCGGCCTGCCCCCCGTGCTGGCCGATGCCACCCAGGTCGAGCAGGCCCTGCTCAACCTCTGCACCAACGCCGTCCATGCCATCGGCTCGGAGCGCGGCAGCATCCACGTCGAGGCGGCCACCGTGCAGCCCGACCAGCGCCTCTCCGAACGGCTGGGCTTGGCGCCCATCGACTACGTGGCGCTGACCGTGCGCGACAGCGGGCCCGGCATGGATCCGGCGACGCTGGAGCGCATCTTCGAGCCGTTCTTCACAACCAAGCCGGTAGGCCAGGGCACGGGGCTGGGGCTGGCCGTCGTCCATGGCGTGATGCGCACCCACGAAGGCGGCGTGGACGTTCAGAGCGCACCCGGCCAGGGCAGCCGCTTCACGCTGTATTTCCCTGTCGCGCCCGCAGCGGCAGGCACCTTCACGGCCGCAGCGGTACCCGTGAGATCTGCGGCATCGCCGCCGGATGCGCCACCGCCTCAGGCCTCTCCGGCCCAGCCCTCCACGGTCTCCGCGGTCGCCGAGGCCAGTGCCAGCGTCGTTCCCCCCAAGAAGCACCATGTGATGTACGTGGACGACGACGAGGCACTGGTGTTCCTCGTGCAGCGCCTGTTGCGCCGCCGAGGCTACGAAGTGAGCGGCTTTACCGATCCGCACCAAGCCACGGCCGCGCTGCGCGAGGCGCCCCACGCGTACGACCTGCTCGTGACCGACTACAACATGCCCGGCTTCTGCGGCGTGGACCTGGTGCGTGAGGCCCGTCTGATCCGGCCCGGCCTCCCCGTTGCGCTGGCATCGGGCTATGTCACGGCCGAGATCGAACAGGCCGCCCTGACCGAGGGCGCGCGCGCCCTGATCCACAAGCCGAACGACGTGGAAGAACTCTGCGCCACGGTGCAGCGGCTGGTGGCTGGCGACGATGCAGCCTGAAGGGCCCCGTGGCGATGTGCAGGCGGTGTACGAAGATGCCGACCTGCTGGTGCTCTGCAAACCCGCGGGGCTGCTGTGCGTGCCGGGCCGTGGGCCGGACAAGCAGGACTGCCTGAGCGCCCGCGCGCAACAGCGCTGGCCCGGCGCGTTGGTGGTGCACCGGCTGGACCAGGCCACCTCCGGCTTGGTGCTGATGGCAAGGCACGTTGACGCGCAGCGCCTGTTGAGCCACGCGTTTGCGGAACGCCAGGTGCACAAGCGCTACGTGGCGGTGGTGCATGGCCGGCTCGAAGGCAGCGTGCCAGCAGGAGACGGCGAGCACGGTGAAACCGGCGATGGTGGCAGTGCCTGGAACGATATCCACCTGCCCATCGCCGCCGACTGGGCTCGCAGGCCGCTGCGCGTGATCGACCCCGCCAGCGGCAAGCCCAGCCACACCCGGTGGCGCGCGCTGGGCTACAACGCCGCGGCGCACACGACCCGGGTGGCGCTGGAACCCATCACCGGCCGAACCCACCAGCTGCGGGTGCACCTGGCGGCCATGGGCCACGCCATCCTGGGCGACACGTTGTATGCCGATGTGGCGGTGCAAGCCCTGTCGCCCCGCCTGCTGCTGCACGCCTGCCAGTTGGCGTTCAACCACCCGGTCTCCGGCGAACCACTGCGGCTCGAAATGCCGCCCGGTTTCTAGCAACTGTTCAGGGGGTGCGCAGCCAAGCCCCTGCTGCGCGGCGTGCGGCTGCCGACGCAGGAAGTATTGGATCAAATCGGGCTCCAGCGCTCTTCCATCCAGCGCGACCAGCTATTGAATTAATAGCAAAATGCCGCGACGCAATTCACACCGGTTCTGTCAAAAAAGCGGCAACGTTCCGCCCGGGCAAGCCCCTTCGATCTGCAGCATGCGCAGCTTGGTGGCCGCGCCACCTTCGGCCGAGAAGCCGCCCGGCCTATCGCCTGCCGCCAGTACCCGGTGGCAGGGCACCACCGGCGCAAACGGATTCATCCCCAGCGCCTGCCCCACCGCACGGGCGAGCCCGAGGCCGCCCAGTTGCTGCGCCAGCTCGCCATAGGTGCGTGTGCGGCCCGGCGGAATGGCACGCGCAATGGCGTACACCTGCTGATGGAAGGGGGAAATGCGCGACATATCGAGCGGCACTTCGCGCAGGTCGCGAGGCTCGCCCGCCAACAGGGCCTGAATGCCAGTGATCGCACTGCACACATACGGGGGCGGGTCGCCCGTGCCCTGGCACAGCGGCAGACCACGCAGCACGCGCGCACGCGTGGCGGCAGCATCCCGCTCGGGCAGTTGCACTGCCACGATGCCACCCGTCCCCCAGGCCACGCCGCAGGTGCCCAGGGCCGTTTCAAACAGCAGATGGCCCGGGTCCGCAGGGGTGTTGCGGGCCGGCAAGGATGCGTCTTCAGGCAGGTGCACCGCTACTCAATTGATAGCTGTTTGCGCTGGACGAAAAAGCGTTCCGAGCGAATTTGCCTTCCCATTTTTCAGGCAGCTGCCCGCCCATCAATCGGCCCGCAGCGCGGCCCGCAGTTGCGCGCCTACCTCGGGCTTGCCAGCGAACGGATCGGTGGGGTTGCGGCCGAGCATGATGTCCTCCATCCGCGTCTGCACCGATGCGATGGCCTTGGGGTGGCTGTAGATGTAGAACTGGCCCTGGGCTGCGGCGTCAAACACCTTCTGCGCCACCTCGGCCGCCGTGACCTTGCCGCTCGTCACAGCCTTGTCGCTCATGGCCTGGCCGATGAGCTGGCTCTTGGTGGGCTTGTCGGCCGGCATGTCCTGCGGGCGGTTGCGGTGGCTCTGGTGGATGCCGGTGGGCACAAAGAAGGGGCACAGCACGCTCGCGCCGATCTGGTCGGTGACCAGCGACAGGTCCTGGTACAGCGTCTCCGACAGGCTGACCACCGCGTGCTTGCTCACGTTGTAGATGCCCATGTTGGGTGCGTCCACCAGCCCCGCCATGCTGGCGGTGTTGACGATGTGGCCGCGCCAGGCGGGGTCTGCCTTGGCGGCGGCCAGCATCATCGGCGTGAACAGGCGCACGCCATGCACCACGCCCCAGAGGTTCACGCCCAGCACCCATTCCCAGTCCTTGACCGAGTTCTCCCACACCAAGCCACCCGCGCCCACGCCGGCGTTGTTGAACACCAGGTGGGGCGCGCCAAAGCGCTGCTGCACGTCCGCGGCCAGCTGCTCCATCTGGGCGGCGTTCGAAACGTCCACCTTGCGTGCCAGGACCTGCGCGCCTGCGGCCTGCATCTCGGCCGTGGCGGCGTCCAGCGCGTCCTGCTGCACGTCCACCAGCACCAGGTTCATGCCCAGGCGTGCGCCGATGCGTGCGCATTCGAGGCCAAAGCCCGAGCCTGCGCCAGTGAGTACGGCGGTCTTGCCGGCGAAGTTGTCGATCATGTCGTGTCTCCTAAAGGTAGTGATGGTTTTTGGTGTGGGGGGCCGATACCAGGCGCGCTTTTTTTGACCCCGAGTCGTTCGGTCTGAACTTGTCGACGGGCTTGCCTGCGCCGGGACCTGGATTCGACAGGCTCAGCCCGAACGGTCGGGAGTGGCTTGCAGGTGCGGCGTGATCCAACGGTCCGTGAAACGTGCAGTGGCGTGGATGGTGCGCCTTTCAGGACGCCACGGCCCTCAAGACATAGCCGATACGGGGAAAGTGCACATGCACCGTTCCCGCGCGCGGATCGGTACGCCGCAGCGTATAGCGGGTGCGCGTGGCGGCGATCAGATCGCCTTCGGTGGGTTCGGTGCCAAAGCTCTCGGCGGCAATGATGACGCGCGTACCGAGGGGGATACTGTGCTCGTCCTGGAACACGTCGTCCGCCAGCGGCAGCGGGTCCATGCCTGCGGCCACGGTGATGGCGTCTTGCGCGCTGAACTTTTCCATGCGGCCATGCCCGAGCGCGGCGATGCGGTCCATCCACTCCAGCACCGCCGGGGTGTTGGTGAAGATGTCCATCATCACCGGCACGCACTGGCGCGTGAACCACAGCGGGTGGTAGGCGGCAAAGTCGGCCAGGCACGCCTCGGCGCCGAACAGGTAGTCGTGCTCTTCCACCATGTTGGCGATGCGGCGCAGGTACGAACGGTAGGCGGCCGTGGCGTCTGCCGGGCGAAGCCGGTGCATTCCGGTGCTCATGGCGCGGCGGTCTTCGCCAAAGGCCTGGGCGGCAGAAGGCGGCAGGTTGGCAAACAGCACGGCCGCGCCCTTGGGCTGCAGGTTGTAGGCCATGGCGGCCCAGAACAGCGTGGTGTCGGCCCACTGCGCAAACACACGGGCCACGCCCTTCAAGTGCGGTGGGTAGAGCACAGGCTCGGGCTGCTCGTGCTCCAGCACGTCGCAGATCAGGGCCGAGTCGCAGTAGATGTCGGCGCCGATCTGCAGGAACGGCGTCTTGCGGTAGCCGCCCGTGAGCGCCACCACATCGGGCTTGGGCATGACGCTGGGGATGATCACGGACTTCCAGGCCAGTTGCTTGAAGCCCAGCACGGCGCGGATCTTTTCAGAAAAGGGCGATGAAGGGTAGTGGTGCAGGATGAGGTGGGACATGGGGGTCTCCGCAAAGAGGTATCAGGCCGGCAGCGCGCGTGAGAGCAAGGCATCCAGATCGACGCCCGCTCCCAGGGTGCCAAAGCTGTAGCCCCAGTCGCCGCCCAACCGCGAACTGCAAAACGCGCCAAACACAGCGCTGGGCGCACTGCGGTACAGCAGCGCCGCCTGCACGGCCAGGGCCACGTCCTGCGCGAGGCGCCGGGCTTCGGCTTCCGTCGTCATGGCGTCCACCCGCAGGGGCAGTGCGCTGGCCAGGCGGTCCAGCGCCGGGTGGGCGCCGCGTGCGGGCGCCAGTTCATCGGCCAGTGCGGCGGCCGTATCGGCGCGGCGCACGGCGCGCAGCAGGTCCAGCGCCATGATGTTGCCCGCGCCCTCCCAGATGGAGTTGAGCGGCATTTCGCGGTAGATGCGGGCCATCACCCCCTCGCCGCCCTCTTCCACGTAGCCATTGCCGCCCAGGCATTCCATGGCTTCCTGCGCAAACACGCTGCCGCGCTTGCACACCCAGAACTTGGCCACGGGCGTGAGCAGGCGGGCCATCACGGCTTCGTGCTCGCCCTTGTCCTTGCGGTCAAACGCGCTGGCGAGCCGGATGGACAACGCGGTAGCCGCTTCACTTTCAAGCGCAAGATCGGCCAGCACGTTGCGCATCAGCGGCTGCTCGATGAGCTTCTTGCCAAAGGCCGAGCGCTGGCGCGTGTGGTGCAGCGCAATGCTGAGGGCCTGGCGCATGAGCCCGCTGGTGCCCAGAGCGCAATCGAGCCGCGTCATCGTGCCCATCTCCAGTATCTGCGCCACGCCGCGGCCCTCGTCGCCCACGCGCCAGGCCATCGCATCGATGAACTCGACCTCGGAGCTGGCGTTGGCGTGATTGCCCAGCTTGTCCTTCAGGCGCTGGATGCGGATGGTGTTGAGCGCACCCTCGCCTCCATCCGGCAGCACGCGCGGCAGGAAGAAGCAGGTGAGCCCGCCGGGTGCCTGCGCCAGCACCAGGAAGGCATCGCACATCGGCGCCGAGAAGAACCACTTGTGGCCGGTGAGCCGGTAGCGCGCCCCCCAGGCGTCCTCGCCGTCCTCCACCGCTTGCGTGGTGTTGGCGCGCACGTCCGATCCGCCCTGCTTCTCGGTCATGCCCATGCCCATGGTGAGCGCGGATTTCTGCGAAAACAGCGCCAGGCGCGGGTCGTATTGCGTGCCCATGAGGCCCGCGCTCCAGTCAGCCCAGACGGCAGCGTTGCCCCGCAAGGCGGGCGTGACGGCGTAGCTCATCGACACGGGGCAGAGGATGGACGGCTCGGCCTCGGTGAACAGCATGAAGCCCGCCGCGCGCTCCACATGCGCGTGGCCCGTGCCCTGCCGCGACCATGGCGTGGCGTGCAGGCCGTGGCGCAGGGCAGCGCTCATCAGCGCGTGGTAGCTGGGGTGGAACTCGACCACGTCCGTGCGGTGGCCAAAGCGGTCGTGCGTGCGCAGCTGCGGCTTGTGCGTGTTGGCAAGCCGCGCATGCGTCTGCATTTCGGCCGAGCCCATCTCGGCGCCCAAGGCTGCGAGGCTTGCCAGCGGCAGCCCGGGCGCCTGCAGGCGCAAGGCGTCCTGCAGCGGCTGGTTGGAGGTGAACAGGTTCACGTCCGCCCAGGGCGTGCTCTGGTTGAAGACGTCATGGGTACGCGCCAGGGTGGCGGTGGGCAGGTTCATGTCGGCTCCTTCACGGGGGGCGAATGACGCGCAGATTCAGCCCGCGCGCCTCAGCATCTCAATGTGGGGAATATCGTCTTCCAGGTACTCATCGGATACGGCCTCAAAGCCCAGGCTGCCGTAAAAGCCCCGCAGGTGCGCCTGCGCGCTGATGCGGATGTCCCGGCCCGGCCAGGCCTGGCTGCAGCGGGCAATGCCCTCCTGCATCAGCAACCGACCCGTGCCGTTGCCGCGCGCCTCCTTGGCCGTGACCACACGGCCTATGGAGGGCTCGGCGTAGTTCACGCCTGGGTCCACCACGCGCAGGCAGGCCTGCAGCGCACCATCCTCGCCATAGCCCAGCAGGTGATGCGATTGCTTGTCGGCGCCGTCCGGGTCCTGGTAGGGCCCCTGCTCCAGGATGAACACCTTGCACCGCAAGGCAAGGGCGTCGTGCAGCGCATGCACGCCCAGGTCATCAAAGCGGTTCCAGATCCAGCGCAGTGCCATCAGACCAGCTTCACCAGTTGCTTGCCAAAGTTCTTGCCCTTGAGCAGGCCCAGAAAGGCTTCGGGCGCGGCGGCGATGCCTTGGGCAATGGTTTCGCGCGGGCGCAGCTTGCCCGTACCCACCAGCGTGCCCAGCTCCTTGAGCGCCTCCGGCCACACTTCCATGTGTTCGCTCACGATGAACCCCTCGACCTTCATGCGGTTGATGAGCATGAGTGCCGGGTTGGCCATGGGCAGCGGCGCGCCGTCGTAACCCGCGATCATCCCGCACAGGGCGATGCGGCTGAAGGCGTTCATGCGCAGCATCACGGCGTCCATGATCCAGCCGCCCACATTCTCGAAGTAGCCGTCGATGCCGTTGGGGCAGGCTTCCTTCAGGGCCTTGGACATGGCCTTCACGTCGCTGTGTTCCTTGTAGTCGATGCAGGCGTCAAAGCCCAACTCCTCCACGGCGTACTTGCACTTTTCGGCACCGCCGGCAATGCCCACCGCGCGGCAGCCACGGGCCTTGGCCAGGGCAGCAAATGCGCTGCCCACGGCACCGGTGGCTGCGCTCACCACCACGGTGTCGCCCTCCTTGGGCGCGATGATCTTGACCAGGCCGTACCACGCCGTCACGCCGGGCATGCCCACGGCGCCCAGGTAGTGCGACAGCGGCACGTGGGTCGTATCGACCTTGCGTAGCGCGCCGGGCTGGTCGGCATTGACCACGCTGTACTCCTGCCAGCCGCCCATGCCGACGACCTTGTCGCCCACGGCATATTTGGCGTTGCGGCTTTCCACGACCTCACCCACCGTGCCGCCGATCATCACCTCGCCCAGCGGCTGGCTGGCGGCGTAGCTCTTGCTCTCGTTCATGCGGCCGCGCATGTACGGGTCCAGGCTCAGGTAGTGGTGGCGCACCAGGACTTCCCCGTCTTTGAGCGCAGGCGTGTCGGTGGCGACCAGCTTGAAGTTGCTGGCCACGGCCTCGCCCTGCGGGCGGTTGTCGAGAACGATTTGCTGGTTGCGTGGCATGTGAGGCTCCTTCAAAAACTTTTACTATAAAAACAATAGCTGCTTGCGCTTTCCTATCAAGCGCTAGAGCCCAAAATGGCTCAAATGGTGCTCAGTCGGTGGAAATGACCTGGAGGTCGTTCACATTGCGCCCATCCACCGGCAGACGCTTGACGTACTTGAACGTGCCGGTCGCGTGGCAGCACACCTTGCCCTGCGCGTCGTACACCGTGCCTTCCGTGAAGGCCATGGTGGCGGTGCGATGGATCAGCCGTCCCTTGGCCACCAGCGGTCCGCGCGCGGGCTGCATGAAGCTGGTCTTCATCTCGATGGTGACCACACCCATGTCCGGCGTCACGCTGCGCGCGGCCGTGGCCATGGTCACGTCCAGCAGCGTCATCGACGCTCCGCCGTGCGTCACGGCAAACGAGTTCAGGTGCTCAGGCTTGGCCTCGTAGCGCAGCTCCGACTCGCCACCCTCCATGCGGTGCAGCGCGAAGCCCAAAAGGCTGACAAAGGGGATTTCAACACCGAAACTTTTCAAGGCATTTCCTCAGTACACGAACTTGAAAACTGGCGCGGCCCAAGCCAGGGCAGCCGAGCAAGGGCCGCCCCGCAGCGAGGGCTGCGTCCCCCTTCCCGGCGAAGCCGAGAGAAGGGGGAAGCGGCGCAGCCGCTCAGGGGGTTGTACCCTGCCTACCCTCCAGTAACAATACTGACGCCACCGTCGACCGCCAGCCACTGCCCCGTGATGTGCTTGCCCGCATCCGACGCATACAGCGCGCACAGGCCCTTCAAATCTTCATCATCGCCCAGGCGGCCCAGCGGGGCGTGCGCGGCCAATGCTTCCTCGCCCATGGCCTTGAGCGTGCCCACCGTCATCTTGCTGGGGAAGAAGCCTGGACAGATCGCGTTGACGCGGATGTTGTACTTGCCCCATTCAGCCGCCAGCGCCCGGGTGAAGTTGATCACGGCGCCCTTGGAGGTGTTGTAAGCGATGGTGTTCATGCCCTTGGGGTTGCCGCCCAAGCCGGCGATGGACGCCACGTTGATGATGCTGCCGGCCCGCCGCGCGATCATGCTGTGCTTGGCAATGTGCTGGGAGAGGATGAAGTAGCCGCGCACGTTCAGGTTCATCACCTTGTCCCAGGCGTCCACGGGGTGGTCTTCGGCGGGCGCGCCCCAGGCGGCACCGGCGTTGTTCACCAGGATGTCCACATGGCCCAGGCGCTGCAGGGTTTCATCGGCCAGGCGGCGGATGTCCTCCTCCTTGGCGCAATCGGCGGCGATCCAGCGGGCATCGATGCCCGCGGCCTGGAGGTCCGCCGCGGCCTCTTCCAGATCGGAGGCCTTGCGCGAGCTCAGCAGGACTTTGGCGCCGGCCTCGCCCAGCGCGTGGGCCAGTTGCAGCCCCAGGCCGCGCGAACCGCCGGTGACGAGCGCCGTCTTGCCCGTCAGGTCAAACAGTTGTTGGATGGTGCGTGTCATCGGGATGTCTCCTTGGGTTGTTCGGGATATCGGTGGATCTTCCAAGCCCGGACTGGAACGTTTTCAGCGCCCCAGCTCCGCAGCGGATTTCGTTTCTTCAGCCATTCATTGTGCGGTGCCTCGCTGCCGCATTGTGTCGCCGCCGCGTCGGCCCTGCCACGTGCTGCCGGGTCAGGCGTGAGGGCCTGCCTTGAGACGCGAGCGCACGGCAATCAAGACGACGCCCGCACCCGCCACCACACTCCCGCCCACCATGAGGCTCCAGCCCAGGGCGTCGTCGCCAGCGCGAGCCGTGGCAATGCCCAGGATCAGCGCGATCAGACCGCCATAGACAAGCACCCAGATGAGGGTGTGCAGGCGCTGCAGGGCTTGGGCAGAGGGCATCAGAAGGCGTCTTCCGGCAAGTCGGCGCACGTGGCATCGCGCGTGCTTACCACCTGGAGCCAGGCGCCGATCTTGGGCAGTTCGTAGTGGAAGAAGTAGCGCATCGCGCCCATGCGGCCGACGCTGGCGGGCTGCGCCAGGGCGGAGTCGCCCGCGAGCGTGGCCAGGGCCAGGTCCAGCCACGCCCAGGCCAGCACCGTGTGGCCAAACGCCTGCATGTAGGGCACGGCGTTGGCCAGTGCCTCGGCCGGCTGGCCGGTGGCCCAGGCCGCCTTGGTGGCCGCACCCACCTGCTGCAGGGCAGCACCCAGCGCGTTGGCATGTGCCGCCAGCGCCGGCACCTGGGTCGCGCGCTCGATGGTGGCATTGATGCGCCCGGCCAGCAGTTGCAGGCCGCGGCCGCCTTCCATCAGCACCTTGCGGCCCAGCAGGTCCATGGCCTGGATGCCGTGCGTGCCTTCGTGGATCATGTTCAGGCGGTTGTCGCGCCAGTACTGCTCCACCGGGAAATCGCGCGTATAACCGTAGCCACCATGGATCTGGATGGCCAGCGAATTGGCCTCCAGGCAGAACTCGCTGGGCCAGCTCTTGGCAATGGGCGTAAGCACCTCCAGCAACAGACGGGCCTCGTCGGCCGATGCCGCGTCGCCCGTGTGCTGCTCATCCACCAGCTTGGCACAGAACAGGTTGAGCGCCAGCGCCCCTTCGCCATACGACTTCTGAGCCAGCAGCATGCGCTTGACGTCGGCGTGTTCAATGATGCGCACCTGGGGCTGGGCGGCGTCCTTGATCACCGCCGCTGCGCCGTCTTTCGGCCCCTGTACCGGGCGGCCTTGCGGACGGTTCTTTGCGTAGTCGAGGCTGGCGTAGTAACCGGCCAGGCCCAGCATGGTGGCCGCCATGCCAATGCCGATGCGCGCCTCGTTCATCATGTGGAACATGCAGGCCAGTCCCTTGCCTGGCTGCCCCACCAGGTAGCCCACAGCGCCGGGCTTGCCGTCCACCGGGAACCTGCCCTCGCCAAAATTGAGCAGCGTGTTGGTGGTGCCGCGCCAGCCCAGCTTGTGGTTCAGGCCCGCCAGGGCTACGTCGTTGCGCACACCGGTGAGCTGGCCCTTGGTGTCCACCAGCTTCTTGGGCACGATGAAGAGCGAGATTCCCTTGGTGCCCGGCACCAGCTTGCCGTCCGGCCCGGGGATCTTGGCCAGCACCAGGTGCACGATGTTCTCGGTGAGTTCGTGATCGCCCGAGCTGATCCACATCTTGTTGCCCGTGAGGCGGTAGCGCGGACCCAGCGGGTCGGATTCGAAGTCGGTGCCATCCGGCACGGCACGCGTGGCCACGTCCGACAGCGACGAGCCCGCCTGCGGCTCCGACAGGCACATGGTGCCCGACCAGCGGCCGTTGAACTCATTGAGCGCGAACACCTCTTTCTGCAGCGCCGTGCCGTGCGCCATCAGCAGGTTGGCGTTGCCCGAGGTGAGCAGGTTGGAGCCGATGCTGATGGACGCCACCGCAAAGAAGCTGTTGGCCGCGGCCTCCACGGCATAGGGCAGCTGCATGCCGCCGATATCGTAGTCCTGCGCGGCCGACAGCAGGCCCGATTCCGCATAGGCCTTGCGAGCCTCGTAGGTGGCCTGGGGCAGGATGACCTTCTCGCCGTCGAAGTGCGGCTCTTCGGTGTCCACCGTCCGGTTGAACGGGGCGTACTTCTCGCGTGCAATGCGCTCGCAGGTGTCCAGCACCGCGTCAAAGGTCTCGCGCGAGTGGTCGGCAAAGCGCTCGCGGGCCGTGAGGCCTTCGGCGCCCAGCCAGTCGTACAGCAGGAAGTCGAGCGTGGAACGCAGGGTCATCAGGTCTCCTTGTCGCTGCTGTACGCAGCCCCGAAAGAGTCAGGGCATCAGCGTGCAGGCAGCACGATGTTCTTGAAACACCAGAACTCCAGGTCCGAATCGGGCTTGGGCTGGCAATTGGCCTCTCCCAGCTGCAGGCGCGTGGCGCCTGCGGGAAGGGGCGGGAAAGTGATCTTCAGAAACTTGGTGCGCCCGGGCTTGACCACATCCATCTTCACATTGCACAACGACAGCCCGCTGATGGACTGCTGCGGCAGCACAGTGCCGCCGGCCAGGTCCTTCAGCGTGAACGCGTCGGCCGATCCGGTGGGCTGGGCGCAGGCCTCGAACGAATCACTCGTGCTGTTCTTCACGGCCAGCGTCACGCGGGTCTGCTTGGCATCGAGCACGATCTCCTGCAGCACCACATCCGGGTCGGACTCCAGGGGCAGCTGGAGCTTGAAGCTCTGGGCATGGGCACTGCAGGCCGCAGTGACGATGGGCAGAGCGGCGAAAAGGCGAAAGAAGGACGTGCAACGCATGAAGAAATCGTTCTTGGAAAGGGGAAGGAAATGGAGCCCCGATCAGGCTCCGCGCGGGCCAGCGGCCGCGGCGGATTCTGCCGCCGCTCGCGCCGCCCCAGCCGCTCGCGGAAACCCACAAAGCAACAATTTGTAGCCTTGCTCCCTTCTCATCCCTCTCACGGAGTGCGCTACCTCGCCATCGCGATGGCCCGGCAGGGCGGCGGGCGACCACAGGCGCCCTGCAGCCCTGCCACAGCGGTCAGAACACTTCGAAGATGCCCGCAGCACCCATGCCGCCGCCGATGCACATGGTCACGCACACCTTCTTGGCGCCGCGGCGCTTGCCTTCGATGAGTGCATGGCCCGTGAGGCGCTGGCCCGACACACCGTAGGGGTGGCCGAGGGCAATCGCGCCGCCGT
>NZ_JALEGG010000289.1 GCF_022763525.1 Acidovorax sp. | reverse complement strand
GCCTGCCTGCGCAGGCTTGGACGGTCCGAAGAGCTGTCGCCTCCGGCGACCAGCGCCGAGCGGCGTAGCCGTGCAGGGGGAAGTACCTTACTTCGCGCGATAGCTGTCGTGGCAGGCCTTGCAAGTGCCGGCCGTGGCGCCGAATGCCGTCTTGAGGTTGTCCAGATTGCCCGTCTTGGCGGCTGCAGCCAGCTTGACTGTTTCAGCTTCGAGCTTGTCGGAGTGCTCCTTGAACTTGGCCTGCTCGGTCCAGACTTCAGGCAGTGCCTTCGTGGGCGCGCCCTTGTCCGTGCCCGCACCAAATCCCGCCCAGGGCAGCTTGGCCATCTGCGCCACCACGTCGGCGTTTTCCTGCGCCGCTTTCGCATCGAAAGGAGCACGGCCATTGGCCATGGCGCCCAGGCGGCCGAAATGCTGGCCCATCACGAAGAGCGCACTCTGGCGGTACTTGATGGCGTCCTCGGCCTTGGCGAACTGGGCCGAGGCTGGTGCCGACAAAGTCAGGGCAGCGGCAGCCAGGGACAACGCAGCAATTGCTTTCATGGGTACTTCCTTTTTGTCGTGGGGTTGAGATGGAGATCGGCGCTCGGAACCGGCCCGGCGATCGGCGGACCGGTGCCTCGGCGACCCCGGCGCGATCGGGAACAGATTCCCAGCGCTGGCAGTATGCCGGTTTGGCGCTGTTCTTGCTGCAGTGCCCGGCGGGGCACCGCCAGGACGCGCGCCACTTTCGTGCAAGGCCTGTCTCCATCACAATGCGCCCATTCACCCCACGGTCTGTCACGCCTTCAGCCACTTCCCCCCCACTTCGCCGCAGACACGATGACGCAGTCCCCGCCCCCACAGCACACCGTCCGCATCTGGGACCTCCCAGTTCGGCTCTTCCACTGGGCGCTGGCCGCCTGCGTGATCGCGCTCGTCATCACGGCCAAGATGGGCGGCAATGCCATGGAGTGGCATTTCCGTCTGGGCTACGCGGTGCTGGCCCTGCTGGTGTTCCGCATCGTGTGGGGCGTGGTTGGCGGCCGCTGGTCGCGCTTCGCCGCATTCATCTACTCGCCCGCGCGCCTGGTGCGCTACCTCCGGGGTGCAGCGCAAGCCGATGACGGCATCGGCCACAGTCCACTGGGAGCGCTGTCGGTCTTCGCCCTGCTGGCGGTGCTGGCGGCCCAGGTGGTGACGGGCCTGCTCAGCGACGACGAGATCGCGTTCGCCGGGCCGCTGACCCGGTTTGTCTCCAATGCCGTGGTCGGGCAGGCCACGAGCTACCACCAGGAGATCGGCCAGTACCTCGTCATCGGCTTGGTGGTGCTGCATCTGCTGGCCATCGTGTTCTACGTGGTCGTGCGGCGCCAGCGGCTGGTGGGACCCATGGTGCACGGCGACAAGGTGCTCCCCACCCCGGCCGCGCCGTCGCGCGACGATGGGGCGAGCCGCGCTCTCGCCCTGGTGGTGCTGGCTGCCAGCAGCGCCCTGGCCTGGTGGGTGTCCACACTGGCGGGCGCGCCCTCCTTCTGAGCGGGACTCGCTACACTGCCGCTTCCGCCGTTTTGCTGACCTGCGTTGTGGACAAGCCCTCCGTCACCCTGCTGACCCCAACCTCGGATGCCGAGATGCACGAGGTCCGCGACATCTTTCGGGAATACGCCAGCACCTTGGGCGTGGACCTGTGCTTCCAGGATTTCGAGAACGAACTGGCCCACCTGCCCGGAGACTACGCCGAGCCGCGCGGCTCACTGCTGCTGGCCCGCGTGGACGGCGCCGTGGCCGGCTGCTGCGCCCTGCGCCCGCTGGACACGGCCGACTACCCCAACGCGAGCGAGATGAAGCGCCTTTACGTGCGCAAGGCCTTCCGCGGCTTCGGCCTGGGCCGCGAGCTTGCCGAGGCCATGCTCGACCGCGCACGGCAGGCAGGCTATGCCTGCGTACTGCTCGACACGCTGGACGACATGGAATCGGCCCGCGCGCTGTACACGGATCTGGGCTTCGAAGAGATCCCGCCGTACTACCACAACCCGATCGCGGGGGCACATTACCTCAAGGTCGACATTTCTTGAAATTTTGGGCCCCAGCGCTGATGCAGAAAGCGCAAAAAGCTCCTTATTTGATAGCAAGCATAGAATTGCCACGGCCCGGCGCCAAGCACTTCGAGCCTTGCCAGGTTCGAGCCGTGGGGCATCCCCATGGTGTTGACTCCCAAAGCGCCCATTGCGGCGCGCGAACCACCCGCCTTCGATGGCGCCCAGTTCGCGCCCAACCCGCTGGTTGGTGCCGGGCCACCTTGGTGGCTTCGTCCTCTTTTCTCCATTGCCCACCGTGACGCGGCTGCCTCCCCCTGTCCGCGCACTGGCAAGGGCCATCGCCATGGCCGTGCTGGCCGATGCGCAAGGCGGCCCCGAGCGGCGAGCGCTGCCCGCTCTGGTCGCGCGGGTCTCGGACTGCCTGGGCGGCCCGGCCACAGCCCGGGACCCGTCCCCGCTGCCAGCGCCTCTGTTCGAGCAATTGCGGCGGCTGTCCGTCATGGACCCGCTGGAATGGGCGCGGCTGGAACCGGAAGACGTGACCACCTGGCTTGCCCAAGGCGTTTGGTGGCGCAAGGCTGGGGTGCGTAACAGCGCGCTGGCACTGCAGCAGCCCCTGGATGACGACGCGCAGCTGGACGCAGACAGCGAGCACGACGATGCTTCGGACGACCTGTTCGACGAAGACGCCTTCAACGTCGAACCGCCCTCCTCGCCGGTTCATGCATGGACCGCATCCCACCTTTCCAGCGCCTTCCGACGCTGGGCAATAAACCCCGGCGCCGGCAAACCGCTGCACTGGTTACTGCGCCCCGCCACGCCGGGGCCCGTGCCCGCCTGGCGGGGCCATGGCAGCGCCTCGCCCATCCTGGCCACGGCCGACGACGTGGCGCAGGCTCTGGCATTGTCGCTGGACGACCTGCTCTGGTTGGCTCCCGAACACGCCCAGTGGCGCGAGCCGCAAG
>NZ_JALEGG010000288.1 GCF_022763525.1 Acidovorax sp. | reverse complement strand
GGTCTGGCAGCGCTCGCCGTGCCACCTCTTCTCTGCACCCACCTGTCACCCGCCATGACGACACACGCCACACCCCGCATCTTGCAAATCGGCCGCCTGCCTTTGCCCGCCCTCGAAACCGAACTGGCCGCGCGCTACAGCGTGGCCTGCCTGGCCGACCAGGCCGACCCGCAGGGCTTTCTGGCAGCGCACGGTGCGGAGTTTTCGGGCGTGGTCACCACGGCGTCCATCGGGCTCACGAGCGAGGTGATCGCCGCCCTGCCCCGCCTGCAGGTCATCAGCAGCTTTGGCGTGGGCTTTGACGCGCTCGACATCGACGCGGCCACGGCGCGTGGCGTGCAGGTGGGCTACACGCCCGGTGTGCTCAACGACTGTGTGGCCGACATGGCGTTTGCGCTGATGCTGGACGTGTCGCGCGGCATTGCCGCCAGCGACCGGTTTGTGCGCCAGGGCCAATGGCCCCAGGCGCGGTTTGCGCTGGGCACGCGGGTGTCGGGCAAACGCCTGGGCATTGTGGGCATGGGCCGCATCGGCCAGGCCGTGGCCGAGCGCGCGGCGGGCTTCCGCATGGAGGTGGGCTACCACAACCGCCGCCCGGCCGAGGGCTGCGCGCACTCGTACTTCGAGTCGCTGACCGCACTGGCGCAATGGGCCGACTACCTGGTGCTGACGGTGGCGGGCGGCGCGGGCACGCGCCACCTGGTCAACCGCGATGTGCTTGACGCCCTGGGCCCGCAGGGCTACCTCATCAACGTGGCGCGTGGCAGCGTGGTGGATGAGGCGGCGCTCATCGACGCCCTGGCCGAGCGCCGCATCGCCGGTGCGGGCCTGGACGTGTTCGACAACGAACCCCATGTGCCCCCCGCCCTGATGGCACTGGACAACGTGGTGCTCACCCCCCACACTGCCAGTGCCACGCACGAAACCCGCCGTGCGATGGCGGACCTGGTGCTGGAGAACCTGCATGCGTTCTATACCTCGGGTGCCGTGCGGGTGCCGGTGCCAGGCACGGTGGCTGGCTGACCGTTGGTTTTTCAAGCTTTTTAGGCTGTTTGCGCGCGTCCATCATGCCTTGTCAGCTATCAAATAAATAGCATCAAGCTCCACACCCGGGCGCCCCTGCCTCACACCCGCCCCGCAAACACCTCCGGCCCCAGGCGGGGCTTGCGCGCCTTGCGCTCGAACAGCCACATGCCATACAGCGGCAGCGCCTCGGCCAGTTGCAGCGGCACCACCTGCTCTGCCGCAGCCCCCAGCAGCGCGGGGTGTGGCAGCACGGCCAGCAGTTCAGAGCCCACCACCAGGTTCAGCAGGCTGGCAAAGTCCGGGCAGCGCGCAGCCATGCGCGGCACTGGCATGCGCCGCACGCGGTGCGCCTCGGTCAGCACATCCACCGGGCCGCTCACGCTCGGGCCCACACAGCCCCAGGCGGCGCCTTGCAAATCGGCCAGTGACCGGGCCTGCGCCAGCGGGTGGCGCCGCCGTGCATAAATCTGCGGCTGCAGCTCGTACAAGCGCCACTGCACCACATCCGGATGGGCAAACTGGCGCGGCCGGGGCGCAATCACGGCGTCGAAGCTGCCATGCAGCAGGCCCGTCAGCAGGCTCCCCTCGTCGTTGGTAGTCATCTCCAGTGAACGCTGAGGCTGCGGCCGGCACCAGGCCTCGTACAGCAGCGGCCCACAGACCAGCGCGGCGGACGCCGTGAGCCCCACGCGCAACACCTTGCGGTTTGCAGCGCCCGCGCGGGTCAGCGGCAAGGCGTCGATGCGCTGGGCCAGCGGCGCGCCTTCGGCCACCACACGCCGGGCCAGGTCGGAGGGCACATAGCGGCGCCCGTCCCGCACCAGCAAGGGCGTTTCGAACTGCGCCTGCAGCGCCTTCATGCCCTGGCTGATGGCGGGCTGCGACACCCCACAGGCCTGCGCCGCGCGCGCAAACGAGCCCTGGTCGATGACGGCTTGGAGGTAGTGCAGGTAGCGCAGATACATAAGCAGCTTTTATGTATGAGGCGCCATTGTCTCTTGCCGCAGCCGCCGGGCGCGGCGAAGCTCTGGGCTTCTTTCTCCACCACGCTCCTGCCCATGACCACGCCACTCGACACCGTCCGCATCTACCTCGCCCACCTGCACGCCAGCCACACCGACGGGCTGATTGCCTGCTTTGAAGACGATGGCGTGGTGCACTCGCCGTTTCTGGCCACCATGCGCGCGAGCGACTTTTTCAAGAAGCTGGCCCAGGCTTCCAGCGGCAGCGTGATCACCGTGCTGGATCTGTTTGTGTCCGCCCAGCCAGACAACGGCGGCGCCGTGCGGGTCGCCGCCTACTTCCGCTACGACTGGACTTTGAACGACGGCCGCGAGGTGACTTTCACCTGCGTGGATGTGTTCACGTTCGACGCGGGCAGCACCCGCATCCGCGACATGAACATCGTCTACGACACCCACCCGCTGCGCGAAGAAGTGGGCGACAAGTACGCGCCTGATCCGGTCACAACAACTCCACGCCCTTGAGCGTGACAAAACTCGTCTCGCGCGTCACCTGCACAAAGTCCTGCAGGTACGGCTTGGCCGACAGGCTGGGCAGGCAGGCGGCGTGCAGCTCGCCGCGCAGGCCTTTTTCACCGATGGGCCGCGCCGTCACATACCCCCGGTCCAGGTAGCTTTGCACCGCCCACAGCGGCAGCGCCGCCACGCCGCGCCCGCTGGCCACCAGCTGCAGCATGGCCACCGTCAGCTCGGTGGTGCGGCGTGGCGGGCGCACACCGGCGGGCTCCAGCACCTGGCGAATCAAATCGAGCATTTCGTCGGGCACGGGGTAGGTGATGATGGTCTGGTCGGCAAAGTCCTGCGCCACCAGGTGCGGCTTGGCCACCAGCGGGTGCGTGTTGGCCAGCAGCGCGCGGATCTCAAAGGCAAACAGCGGGTGGTAGTCCACGCCCGCCTCGTCGGCATCCACCTCTGACACGATGGCCACATCGGCCCGGCCCTGGTGCAGCAGGCCCACCGGATCGGCATGAAAGCCGCTCACGATGTCCAGCTCCACCTCGGGCCAGCGGGTGCGAAAGGCGTCCATGGCGGGCATCAGCCAGTCAAAGCAGGTGTGGCATTCCACCGCAATGCGCATCTGCCCACCCTGCCCCAGCACCAGGCGGGCAATGTCGCGTTCGGCCCCTTCCACCTGCGGCAGCATGGCATCGGCCAGCGCGAGCAGGCGTTCGCCCACGGCGGTGAACTGCGGCGGCACCGATTTGCGCTCAAACAGCGGCTGGCCGTAGCGGTCTTCCAGCAGCTTGATCTGGTGCGACAGCGCCGACTGCGTGAGGTTGAGCAACTGCGCGGCCCGCACCAGGCTGCCGCTGTCACGCAGGGCCACCAGCGTGCGCAGGTGGCGCACTTCCAGAATCGACTGGTTCATTATTAATTTTCACGTTGATCGACTAAAACTTTCGTTTGAATAATAAACGAGCCCGCGCGACCATCGGTGCCTTCATTGCTTTGCTCCATTCAGAAGAAGGATCACCATGTCGCTCGCCGCTCCAACCACCCGCCGCCCCGTGCTCACGCACACCCTGGGCTTTCCGCGCATGGGGGCGCAGCGCGCGCTGAAATTTGCGCTCGAATCCTTTTGGCGCGGCGATAGCACCGAGGCCGAATTGGAGGCCACCGCTGCCCAGCTGCGCCAGTTGCACTGGCAGGCGCAGGCCGACGCAGGCCTGGGTTGTGTGACGGTGGGCGACTTTGCGCTGTACGACCACGTGGCCAACCACATCCAGCTGCTGGGCTGCGAGCCTGCGCGTTTTGGCTTTGACGCCCAAGCGCCCGAGCTGGCGCGCTACTTTGCTATGGCCCGGGGCGTGTCGGCCCAAGCCGAAAACCACCAAGGCTGCAGCGCCGGTTGCACAGCCCAGCACCACACCATCGGCCAGCCCGCACTGGAGATGACCAAGTGGTTTGACACCAACTACCACTACCTCGTGCCCGAGTTCAGCGCCCACACCCAGTTCCACCTGGCCAGCGAGCGCTTGTTTGCCGAGGTGGCCGAGGCCCAGGCGCTGGGCCACCGCGTCAAGGCCGTGCTGCTGGGGCCGCTGAGCTTTTTGTGGCTGGGCAAATCCAAGGCGGCGGGCTTTGACCGCTTCAGCCTGCTGGAGTCACTGCTGCCGGTGTACGAAACCCTGCTGGCGCGCCTGAAGGCCCAGGGTGTGGAATGGGTGCAGATCGACGAACCCATCCTGGGCCTGGACTTGCCCGATGCGTGGCGCCACGCCTTTGAGCCCAGCTACTGGCAGCTGGCCCGCAGCGCGCCCAAGCTGCTGCTGGCCACCTACTTCTCGCCCATGGCCGAGAACCTGCGCCTGGCCTGCCAGCTGCCGGTGGCCGGCCTGCATGTGGATGCCGTGCGCGCCCCCGACGAGCTGGTGGGTGTGGCCGATTGGTTGCCTTCGCACAAGGTGCTGTCGGTGGGCATCGTGGATGGCCGCAACATCTGGCGTGCTGACCTGGATGCGGCACTGGCCAAGCTGCACCCCGTGGCCGACAAGCACCAGGGTGAGCTGTGGCTGGCACCGTCGTGCTCTCTGCTGCATGTGCCGTTCAGCTTAGAGGCTGAAACACAGCTGGACGCCGAGGTGAAGTCGTGGCTGGCGTTTGCGGTGGAAAAACTGGACGAGCTGCGCGTGCTTGCCACCGCCTTGTCGCACGGCGAGGCGGCGGTGGACGATGAACTGCACGCCGCCCGCACCGCCCTAGCCGCCCGCCGCGCCAGCCCGCGTGTGCACCGCGCCACCGTGGCGGCCCGCATTGCCGCGGCGGCGCCAGGGGCCGACCAGCGCGCCAGCGCCTTCCCTGCCCGGCAAAAGGCCCAGCGCGCACGGCTCAAGCTGCCGCTGCTGCCCACCACCACCATCGGCTCGTTCCCGCAGACGGCAGAGATCCGCGCCGCACGCGCCGCCTTCAAGCGCGGGGCACTCGATGCCGCCCACTACCAACAGAAGATGGAAGCCGAAATTGCCCTGGCCGTGCGCAAGCAGGAAGCGCTGGGCATTGACGTGCTGGTGCACGGCGAGGCCGAGCGCAACGACATGGTCGAATACTTTGGCGAGCAGCTCGACGGCTTTGCCTTCACCGCCAACGGCTGGGTGCAAAGCTATGGCTCGCGCTGCGTGAAGCCGCCCATCATCTACGGCGACGTGGCCCGCCCCACGCCGATGACGGTCGCCTGGACCCAGTACGCGCAGAGCCTCACCGCCAAACCCATGAAAGGCATGCTCACCGGCCCCATCACCATCCTGCAATGGAGCTTTGTGCGCGACGACCAGCCCCGCGCCACCACGGCCGACCAGATCGCCTGGGCGATCCGCGACGAGGTGTGCGACCTGGAAGCCTCCGGCATCGCCATCATCCAGATCGACGAGCCCGCCATCCGTGAGGGCTTGCCGCTGCGTCGCGCGGGGTGGAAGAGCTATCTGGACCGCGCCACGCGCGCCTTCCGCATCAGTGCCAGCGGCGTGCGCAACGACACGCAGATCCACACCCACATGTGCTACAGCGAGTTCAACGACATCCTGCCCGCCATCGCGGCCATGGATGCGGATGTGATCACGATTGAGACGAGCCGCTCGGACATGGAGCTGCTGCAGGGCTTTGGGGACTTCAAGTACCCCAACGAGATCGGCCCCGGCGTGTACGACATCCACTCGCCCCGTGTGCCCGGCGTGCAGGAGATGGCCGCACTGCTGGAAAAAGCCGCCGAGGTGGTGCCCGTGGAGCACCTGTGGGTGAACCCCGACTGCGGCCTCAAGACCCGGGGCTGGCCCGAGACCGAAGCCGCCCTGCGCCACATGGTGCAGGCCGCTCAGGAAGTGCGCGAGCGGCTGCTGGAAGAGGCGGCGCTGGCCTGACGGCCCCCCGGTTCAGCCCGCAGCGCGCTTCATCTCGGCCAGCTTCACCAGCACCTGCAGCGCGTGGTTCAGCGGCGTCGGCACGCCCAAGGCAGCGCCGCGCTTGACCACATAGCCGTTCAGGTGATCAATCTCGGTGGGTTTGCCCCGCGCCAGGTCCTGTGCGGTAGACGAATACTGCCCGGGCATGGTGCTGGCGATGCCGCGCACCGCCGCCTGCACATCGCCCGGAATCGTCACCCCGTCAGCAGCCGCCACCGCCAGGCACTCGGCCACGATGTCGGCTATCACCTGCGTCACACCGGGCACCTGCACCAGCGGGCCATAGGGCTGCTGCGACAAGGCCGACAGCGCGTTGTAGGCGCTGTTGAGCACCAGCTTGGCCCAGAGCGCGCCACGCACGTTGTCTGACACCTGGGTGGGGATGCCCGCCGCCGTGAGCTGGCGGGCCACCTCGTCGCTGCGCGGCGAAGGTGCAATCACCAGCTCGCCCCGGCCATGGTGCACCACATGCCCAGAGCCGCCCATGGCAGTAGCCACGTACACCACGGCGGCGGCCACGGGGGTGCTGGCGTGCAGCACGGCGCGCACGCGCTCGTCGTTGTCCACGCCGTTCTGCAAGGTCAGCACCAGCGTGCCAGGGGCCAGGTGAGGACGCATCTGGCGCGCGGCATCTTCCGTGTCGGACGACTTCACACAGAACAGCACCACGTCTGCGCCGTGCACGGCACTGGCCTCGGTGCTGGCCGCCAGGGGCACCTGCACATCCAGCACGGCAGTCTGCAGCCGCAGGCCGTGCTTTTGCACCGCCTCCACATGCGCCTGCCGCCCGATGAGCGTAACGGCATGGCCCGCCCGGGCCAGCAGGGCACCAAAGTAACAGCCCACAGCGCCCGCGCCCATCACGGCAAAACGCAAGCCCGGGGTGGCAGACGGAACAGCGGAGGGGGTGGGGGTAGCGGTCATGGGCGGATGTTCGGCGGTGATTGGAAAAAGGACGGAAGGCAAGCCATGGTATCGCCCTAGGAGTGTGCACCCGCCCACCGAGCGCCTTGCACCCCCCACCCAATTGGCGCAAAATGCGCCAATCAGGAGATCGCCATGTCCGCCACAGCCTTTTCTTCCGTCAAGCTCCCCGCCCACCTGGTGGAGCAGGCCCGCCAAGCCGCGCAGCCCATGCGCCGCTCGGTGGCCAGCCAGATCGAATACTGGGCCACACTGGGCCAGATCGTGGAACACACGGGCCTGAGCGTGCAGGAGGCGCGCAGCGCCATCGAGCAGTACGAAGCTGCAGCGGCACGCACCGCCGCCCTGGCGGCCCCCACGTCGGTGGACGCCCTCACCGCCCGCCTGCTGGCAGCACAGACACGCGGCACGCTCGCCCAGCGGGTGCGTGAAGTGGTGCTGGAGAACCAGGCCAAGGCTGCCGCCCCTGTCGCCTGACCGTGCATGGTGGCCCCCGCCCGGCAGCCCTCCCCGCCGCCCCGCCACAACACGCCACCCCGCTGGCTCCACCTGCTGGCAGGCCCGAACGGCGCGGGCAAATCCACGCTGTACCGAGCCCTGGTGCGCGAAGGCATCCTGGGCCCGCCGCTGGAGTTTGTGAACGCCGATCTCTACGAACAGGCGCACCTGCAGCACATCGCCGACCCCGAAGCCCGGTCCGAAGCCGCCCGCCAATGGGCCGATGACCGCCGTGCCACCTTGCTGCGCGAGGGCACCGACTTCGCCAGCGAAACCGTGTTTTCGCACCCCTCCAAACTGGCGCTCATCGAAGAAGCCCAGCGCTGCGGCTACACCGTGGCCCTGTACATCGTGGCGCTGGACGACCCGGCCCGGCTGCTGACCCGTGTGGCGCAGCGTGTGCGCGAAGGTGGGCACCCGGTACCGCCCGAACGCATCCTGGCCCGCTACCCCCGCACCATGGACAACCTGGCCCAGGCCGTGCGGCAGGCCAATGTCTCCTATCTGTATGACGCTGCCGAGGCTACCGGCACCAACACCGGGCCGCAACTGGTGGCCGTGTGCTCGCCCAGAACCGTCGCTCCCGTTGCTCAGCCCTTGCCCACCTGGGCGCAACGGCTGACGGCGCGGTAGCCTTCGGCGCCTCTCACGCGGCCAACGCAGGCCGCAAATAGCCAGCATTTTTGCATCTAGCGCTTATCCACCAGGCGCCAAATGCTCACTTTTCAATAGCAACTTTCGCCGCCATAAAACCCTGGCGCATTGAGGGTGATAACTGATTGCCAAGACAATCATTGTCTAGTCAATTAAATTTCAGATCATGGCATCACCCACTCCAACTCCGGCACCGCGCCCCGGCTTTTACAGCGCCACGCAGCTTCAACCCGAAGACAGCGTGGGTTACTTGATGCGCAAGGTGATGAGCTCGATCCGCACCCAGGCCGACGCCCAGCTCTCCATCCACGACCTGACCTACGCCCAGTGGTTGCCGCTGTTCAAGATTTCGCGCTGCGAGCAGACCACCGTGGCCAGCCTGGCCCGCGATCTGGAGACCGATCCCGCTGCAATGACCCGTGCCCTGGACCGCCTGGAAGCCAAGGGTCTGGTGCTGCGCGAGCGCTCCACCACCGACCGCCGCGTGGTGCAACTGGCGCTGACACCCGAAGGCCAGGCCGTGGCTGACAAGGTGCCGGCCGTGCTGGCCGACGTGCTCAACGGCCACCTGAGCGATTTCACCCATGACGAATGGCAACTGCTACTGCGCCTGCTGCGCCGCATGCTGGCCAATGGCGAAGCGCTGCGCCAGCAGCGCGGCGCAGACGCCGACTGAACACACAGACAGCCCGCACCGTTTTCCTCCACACAACACCCCAAAACCATTCTGGAGAACCCCGTGAACCCCCTCTCCCCCCTGCCCTCCACCCGCTCGGCCCTGGCCGCGCATTTCGCGGTATCGGCCCTGGCGCTGGCCGCCGCCCTCCTGCTGGTGGGCTGCGCCAGCCCCGGCCCGGCCCACACGCCGCTGGCGCAGACCACCCCGTCGGCTGTGGGCTTGAACGCCGCAGCCACCGACACCGCCGCCCCCAGCCAGTGGTGGAAAGCGCTGGGCGACGAGCAGCTCAACACCCTGATCGACACCGCCCTGCAAGGCAACCCCAGCCTGGCCGGGAGTCGCGCCCGCCTGGAGCAAGCCGTGGCCCTGAGCCAGGTGCGTGAGGCCGCCAACGGTCCGCAGGCCACCCTGGGCGTGGACGCCACCCGCCAGCGCTACACCGCCAACGGGCTGGTGCCAGCCCCCATCGCCGGCAACACCTACAACAGCGGCACCGTGCAAGCCACGCTGAGCTGGTCGCCCGACTTCTTCGGCCAGCACGCCGCCGAGCTGCAGGCCGCCCTGGGCCAGGCCCGCGCCGCCCAGGCCGATGCAGCCGCCGCCGCCAACACACTGGCCGCCCAGGTGGGGCGCAGCTATGTGGCGCTGGCCCGGCTGGTGGCCCAGCGCGACGTGGCCACGCGCGCGCTGGCGCAGCGCGAAGAGCAACGCAAGCTCACGCAAGAACGCACTGCCGCAGGCCTGGACAGCCAGGTCGAGCTGACCCAGGCCCAGGCCGCTGTGCCCGATGCGCGCACTCAGATCGAGGCGCTCGAAGAGCAGATCACCCTGGGCCGCCGCCAGCTGGCCGTGCTGACCGGCCAGGCGCCCGACGCGCTGCCCACGGTCACGCCGCAACTCGCCGCACTGCAACCCACCGCCGTGCCCGAGGTGCTGGGCGCCGACCTGCTGGGCCGCCGCCCCGACGTGGTGGCCGCGCGCTGGCGCGTGGAGGCAGCGACGCAAGGCGTGAACAGTGCGCGCAGCGAGTTCTATCCCAACATCAACATCGGCGCGTTCATTGGCCTGAACTCGCTGGGGCTGGACCGGTTGTTCAACGGCAGCTCGCGCCAGATGGGTGTGACGCCCGCCCTGCGACTGCCGATCTTCGACGGCGGCCGCCTGCGCGCCCAGCTGGGCGGCCGCGCTGCCGAGCTGGACGCCGCCATCGCCCAGTACAACGCCGCCGTGTTGGATGCGGTCAAGGAAGCGGGCGACGCCGTGGCCTCCATCCAGTCGCTCACCCGCCAGCAGGCCTTGCAGGACGAGGCCGTGGCCAGCGCCGAAAAAGCCTACCGCTTTGCGCAGGAGCGCTACCGCGCAGGCCTGGGCAACTACCTGGTGGTGCTGAGCACCGAAAGCCAGGTGCTGGCCCAGCGCCGTCTGGCCGTGGACCTGCGCGCCCGCCAGCTCGACACACGCCTGGTGCTGATGAAGGCCCTGGGCGGCGGGTGGACCGATGACACGGCGGTGCTGCACACCGCCGCAGCACACTGACCGGCAACCACACCACACACATCCAAAAACACAACAACACATTCCTGAAAGAACATTGCCATGACCGCCCACAGCGAACCCCTCACCGCCAACGAAGCCAACACCGCCCGCCGCCGCGGCCTCACCCTCATTGCCGCCGCCGTCGCGCTGGTGGCCATCGGCTGGGGCGGCTGGCACTGGGCCAATGGCCGCCATGTGGAGACCACCGACAACGCCTACGTGGCGGGCAACGTGGTACAGATCACGCCGCAGATCGGCGGCACCGTGGTGTCTATCGGCGCAGACGACACCGACTACGTGAAGGCGGGGCAACTACTGGTCAAGCTCGACCCCGCCGACGCCCGCGTGGCGCTGGAGCAGGCCGAGGCCCAGCTCGCCCAGACCGTGCGCGAAGTGCGCACGCTGTACGCCAACAACGCCACGCTGAAGGCGCAGGTCAGCCTGCGCAGCGCTGACCTGGCCCGCGCCCAGGCCGATGCCGCCCGCGCGCAGGACGACGTGAGCCGCCGCGCCCCACTGATGGCCAGTGGCGCCGTGGGCAAGGAAGAGTTCCAGCACGCCACCGCCCAGCTGGCAGCAGCCAAGAGCACCGTGGCCGCCGCCCAGTCGGCCGTGCTGGCCGCGCAAGAGCAGCTGGCCGCAAGCCAGACGCAGACCGAAGGCACGTCCATCGAACAGCACCCCAACGTTGCGCGTGCCTCGGCCCGCGTGCGCGAGGCCTACCTGGCCGTGCAGCGCGCCCAGCTGGTCGCCCCGCTGGATGGCCATGTGGCCAAGCGGGGCGTGCAGGTGGGCCAGCGTGTGCAGGCGGGCGCCCCGCTGATGACGCTGGTGCCGCTGAATGACCTGTGGGTGGACGCGAACTTCAAGGAAAGCCAGCTCAAGACCCTGCGCATTGGCCAGCCTGCCGAGCTGGAGGCCGACGTGTACGGCACCAAGGTGGTCTACCACGGCACCGTGACGGGCCTGGGCGCTGGCACCGGCGCCGCCTTTGCGCTGCTGCCCGCGCAGAACGCCACCGGCAACTGGATCAAGGTGGTCCAGCGCGTGCCCGTGCGCATTGCCCTAGACCCCAAGGAAGTGGCCGAGCACCCGCTGCGCGTGGGCCTGTCGATGGAAGTCAAGGTGGACACTGCCGATCAGAGCGGCAAGACGCTGGCCGACACCCAGCGCACCACGCCCGTGGCCGCCACCGCTGTTTTCGACGAGCAGTTCAAGGCCGCCGACGACGAGGTGGCCCACATCATCGCCGCCAACCTGGGCCGCAGCGGCAAGGCCGCCGTGGCCGTGGCATCGCCCAAGGTGGGCAAGGCGCCAGCGCAAAGCCAGCAGCAACACGCTTCGGCCCCGGTGGCCTCGGCAGTACAGTCACCTGTGGTGCAGTAAACGGGGTGGATAGCGCATGACCGCCGCCAACCCCACTGCAGACCAGGCGCTCGCCAGTTCGGCGCCTGCTGCAACGCCAACCCCTGCCCCGCCCGGGCCTCCTGCCGCCTACCCACCGCTGCAAGGCACCGCCCTGCTGCTGGGCACGCTGTCGCTGTCGCTGGCCACGTTCATGAACGTGCTGGATTCGTCCATCGCCAACGTCTCCATCCCCGCCATTGCCGGTGACCTGGGCGTGAGCCCCGGCCAGGGCACCTGGGTCATTACTAGCTTTGGTGTGGCCAATGCCATCTCGGTGCCACTCACTGGCTGGCTTACGCAGCGCTTTGGCGCAGTGCGGCTGTTCACCATGAGCGTGCTGCTGTTCGTGCTCACGTCCTGGCTGTGCGGCTTTGCCGGGTCGCTGGAGGCACTGGTGTTCTTCCGCGTGCTGCAAGGACTGGTGGCGGGGCCGATGATCCCGCTGAGCCAGACCCTGCTGCTCGCCAGCTACCCCAAGGCGCTGGCGGGCACCGCCCTGGCGTTGTGGGGCGTGACCACGCTCGTCGCACCCGTGGTGGGGCCGCTGCTGGGCGGCTGGATCACCGACAACATCTCCTGGCCTTGGATCTTCTACATCAACGTGCCCGTGGGCCTGCTGGCCGGGCTGCTCACCTGGGGCATCTACCGCCAGCGCGAGACCCCCATCCGCAAGCTGCCCATCGACACCGTGGGCCTCAGCCTGCTGGTGCTGTGGGTGGGCGCGCTGCAGCTGATGCTCGACAAGGGCAAGGAGCTGGACTGGTTTGCCTCGGGCGAGATCATCACCATGGCCGTGGTCGCCGTGGTGGCGTTTGCCGTCTTTCTGGTGTGGGAGCTGACCGAAAAGCACCCGGTGGTGGACCTGAAACTCTTCAAGGGCCGCAACTTCACTTTTGGCGCACTGGCGCTGTCGGTGGCCTACGCCCTCTTCTTCGGCAACGTGGTGCTGCTGCCGCTGTGGTTGCAGCAGTGGATGGGCTACACCGCCACCTCGGCCGGCATGGCGCTGGCACCAGTGGGCGTGTTCGCCATCCTGCTCACGCCGCTGGTGGGCAAGAAGGTCGGCCAGTGGGATCCGCGCCGCATGGCCACGGGCGCGTTCATCGTGTTCAGCACGGTGCTGTGGATGCGTTCGCAGTTCACGGTGCAGACGGATTTCATCCACATCCTGATCCCCACCCTGCTGCAGGGCGCGGCCATGGCGTTCTTCTTCATCCCGCTGACGACGCTGACGCTGGCCGGTGTGTCGCCAGACCGCATCCCGGCGGCGGCGGGTCTGTCCAACTTCGTGCGGATCACCGCCGGGGCCATGGGCACATCCATCGCCACCACGCTGTGGGAGAGCCGCGCCGCCATGCACCACGCGCACCTGACCGAAGGGCTCGTGCAGGGCCAGGGCGTGTTTGCGCAGACGCTGGACAACCTCACTGCATCGGGCCTCACGCAGATGCAGGCGCTGGCGCAGATCAACCGGCTCATCGACCAGCAGGCGTTCACGCGCGCGGCCAATGACATCTTTCTGGGCTCGGCGGGTTTGTTCCTGCTGCTGATCGCGCTGATCTGGCTGACCAAGCGGCCCGCGCGCGCGGCAGGCGGCGGGGCGGCCGATGCAGCGGGCGCGCACTGAGCGGGCACGGCGGGCACCTTCCTCATCCGGCGCATCAAGTCGCTTTTAGCGAGGGCGAGTCATTCGCGTTGCGGCGCCTTCGCCGCAGCCGGCTTCCACACTCCCACACCGGCTGTCGGAATTACCTGACCCGATCGCGGGCTTGGCACCTGCCGAGGCAGGAATGGCGGTTCCCAACAATGCAGCCATCACAACACCAACCCAAGGAACTGCCATGTCGCTCTCCATGATTTTGCTGATTGTCCTGATCCTGATCCTCATCGGCGTGCTGCCCACCTGGGGCCATAGCCGCTCCTGGGGCTACGGGCCCAGCGGCGGTGTCGGGCTGGTGGTGGTGATCCTGCTGATCCTGCTGCTCATGGGCCGGATATAACGCCGCAGACCTGACAACTGCGCACGACGCAGCCTGTTAGCCCCAAAGCAAAACGGCCCCGTCACGGGCCGTTTTGCTTTGGGGCCGGGCCAGCTCGCTAAGCCACCCCTGATCGCCTGGCACCTGCCAAAGCGAATGCCGTGGAAAACGCCGCAAACTCCTGATCGGCGACCTTGCCATCAGCCACCCCGCTTCGATCCATCAGTTCCATCACCGTCTGCGAAAAGTCGCTTCCCGCCTCGGTTCCCCTGGTTTTGGCCAAGCCCTGCAGAAACTCCTGCTGGGTGATGGCACCGTCCTGGTTGGTGTCAAAGCCCGCCGTGAGCTGCGCCTTCTGCGCATCGTCGGCGCCAAAGCGGGTGAGCAATTCTTTGAACTCTTCCGTGGTCACCACCCGCTGCACGGCAGGCTGCGCCACCGAAGCCCGCGCCGTCTGAGCCGCCGCGCCCACAGCTTTGTCGAACTGCCCCTGGGACACCAGAATGCCCTTGCTCGCAAACCCGGCCAGAGCCTCGGCCTGGGGGCTCAGGCTGAGCACGGCCGAAGGCTGCGCCTGCGAGTCGGCATCGCTGCGCCGCGAAGCAGCTTGCTTGGCAGATCCGCCGGAGGTGGCATTGAAAATCAACGAGGCGACCGAAGCGAGGCCAGAGATGAGCGGGGACATGGCGGTGAACTCCTGTGTGGCGAACACGCGGTGTCTGTGCAGTACACACTGCATGTCCTGCCACCGCTTCGCCCGGTGAGCAGAGGCTACGCTCGCTCCTGCCTCGGCAATGGCCGGATGAGCATGGCCAATCCACGCCTTTTCACACCGCTGCGCAAGTGAATGTGCAGCAGCTGCCCATGGCATTCAGGTGTAGCTCGGCCCGAAGGCCACGAACTCCCCCGCCAACTGCCCGGCCGCCTGGCCCTGGTAGTACAGCGATGCGCCCTGCGCAATACGCCCCAGCCCCTTGCGCTGCAGCATGCGGGTAAACGGTTGCCATATTGCCGCTGCGGGGGCTTGCGCCACAGCGGTGAAAGTGCCGTCGATGGGCGCCTGGTAATCCATCGTGTTGCGCTGGATTACCAGGCGGCTGCCCAGGCCTTCGGCAGACAGCCGCAGGTACAGCATGGACCACGCTGCCAGGATGGCAACGGCCGAGGCGCTGCCACCGAACACGGTTTCGCGGTGGTTGATGTTGGGCGCCAGCGGCGCGCTCAGCACCACCTGGTGTTGCGAGGCCTCCACCACGGAGACTTCCATGGCCTGGGACAGGGGAATGTGCTGGTGCAGGTACGACTGGAGTTCGAGTGCGTTCACGGGGCGATGGCGGGAGCAGGCGTGGAGGAAAGCAGACGTATGAACAGCCGGGAAGGGTCAGGGAAACTGCGCCCCGCCCGCCACCACGACGCCGCCCGACGGCTCGGGCAAGGTATCGATCAACGTGGCCCCGCCCAGCGCGGTAACGCGCACCTGCACCGGTCCGGTCTCAATGGCGCTGGGATGGACGAAATAGTTGTAGTCAGCCCGCGCCACGGGAATCCAGTCCGCGCTGCCGCTGGGCTTGATCTCCAGGCCCGTGACCGGCAGGCGGTGGTTGCGCACCTGGATCGCCACCCACCAGCGGCTGCTGCCTTCCTTGTAGCGATAGCTCACCGGCCCGCTCACATCGCCCGGCACCACGTGCCAGCTGATGGGTACGCGGCCGGCCACAGGGTCGGCGATGCGCGCAAAAGCCTCGGCGCTCAAGTCCAGGTCGCCCTTCTTGCATTCGGGGCACTGGTCGGTGATGCGCACAGTGACCGAGCCCTTGGGGCCGGTGACGGCGACATACTCGCCACAAACGGCGCTGCCCGCGTAGTCCGGGCCGTTCATCGCCGCCACCATCAGGTTGCCGGGGCTGGCGTCAAAACTGCAGTTGCCTTGGCCCGTGGCACCATAAAAAGTACCTTCGCCGGTATAGGTGGGCGACAGGGCCCCTGGTACGGCGGGTCCTGGCGCTGGCGCCGGCCCGGGTGCGGGTGCGGGGCCCGGTGCTGGCGCGGGGGCTGGCGCCGGGGTGGGCGAAGGCGCTGCCGCATCGTCCGATCCCCCGCCGCCACAGGCCGCCAGGGAGGCGAGCAAAACCAGGGCTGCAAGGCGCGCGTGGCGCGTGGGGTTTCCGGAGAAGTTCGTCATGGGGGATACCGGTGAGAAGAATGATGGGATCGCGAGGAACGCCGCGTCGGCGGCAGGCATGGTACCCACCCCGGGCGCTGTGCAGGCTGCCTCAGCTGCCGGCCTTGCAAGCAAACGCAACATCGCGGCGGCCTGGAACGCAAAGGCTGAGGCTCCCAGAGAACGGTGCGTGCCGCTGAAAAATTAGGATAAAAAAGGCACCTGCGCTCGCCTGACAAGCGGTCTTTGCTATTCATTTAATAGTAGTCCGCACATCACCCTCCTTCGGCTGGCGGCAGCAACAGCCCTTGCTGCGCCGCCACCGCCTCGCGCAGAAAAGCCCAGGTGGCCTGCATGCGGGCCACGTGCTTGTTGTCCACGGGCATCGACATCCAGAACGTGCGCTGAAACCGCGCCACCCCGGGCAGCACCTGGACGAGCGAGGGGTCCTGCGCCGCCACGAACGCGGGCAGCACCGCCAGCCCCGCCCCAGCACGCGCGGCTTCGTACTGCGCCAGGATGCTGGTGCTGCGCAAAGCGAAGTGCGCGGGGCGGTGCAATTCATCCAGGATCTGCAGCTCCTTGCTGAACAGCAGGTCGTCCACGTAGCTGATGAAGGTGTGGCCGCGCAGGTCGTCGGCGCTGCGGATGGGGGCATGGCGCGCCAGGTAGTCGCGGCCGCCATACAGCTGCAGCACGTAGTCGGTGAGCTTGACCACCAGCACCGCGCCGCGGGCCGGGCGCTCCAGAGAGATGACGATGTCGGCCTCGCGCCGCGACAGGTGCACCAGGCGCGGTAGCGCGAGCAGGTCCACCACCAGGCCGGGGTGGTCCAGCGCGAACCGGGCCAGCTGCGGGGCGAGGATCAGGTTGCCAAAACCCTCGGTGGTGCCGATGCGCACCAGCCCATGCAGCCCCTGGCGCACGCCGGGGGCGGCGTTCTCGACGGCCAGGAAGGCGGCTTCCATCGCCTCGACCTGGGGCAGCAGCGCGCGCCCGGCTTCCGTCAGACGGTGGCCACCGGCCTCGCGCGCAAACAATGCGGAGCCCACCTGCTTTTCCAGCGCCTGCAGCCGCCGGGCCACGGTGGTGTGATCCACCGCCAGGCGGCGCGCTGCCCCCACCAGCGTGCCGGCCCGGGCCAGTTCCAGAAAGTACCGCAGGTTGTCCCAGTCCATTCGAAATCCTTTTCGCTCGCCAGGCGTTGCTGTGCATTTTTGCAAACCCATTGCGCAGCATTGTCTATTGTGCAGACAATTCTGCACAGCTAGGATGGCGAAGTTCTGGGCACCTTGCCCACAATTTCTCCAGGAGACAAACGCATGAATGCCCCCACCTCGCAGGCCGTGCTGGCCCCCACCGTCAAGTTGCTGATCGGCGGCCAGTTCGTCGAGTCCAAGACCACCGAGTGGCGCAATGTCGTCAACCCCGCCACCCAGCAGGTGCTGGCGCGCGTTCCGTTTGCCACGGCCGACGAGATCAATGCCGCCGTGGCCTCGGCCAAGGAGGCGTTCAAGACCTGGAAGAAGACCCCCATCGGCACGCGGGCCCGCATCTTCCTCAAATACCAGCAGCTCATCCGCGAAAACATGGCCGAGCTGGCCGCCATCCTGACGGCGGAGCAAGGCAAGACCCTGCCGGATGCCGAAGGCGACGTTTTCCGCGGCCTGGAAGTGGTGGAGCACGCCGCCAGCATCGGCAACCTGCAGCTGGGCGAGCTGGCCAACAACGTGGCCGGCGGCGTGGACACCTATACCCTGCTGCAGCCGCTGGGCGTGTGCGCCGGCATCACGCCCTTTAACTTCCCGGCCATGATCCCGCTGTGGATGTTCCCCATGGCCATCGCCACGGGCAACACCTTCGTGCTCAAGCCCAGCGAGCAAGACCCCATGGTGACCATGCGCCTGTGCGAACTGGCACTGGAGGCCGGCATTCCGCCCGGCGTGCTCAACGTGGTGCACGGCGGCGAAATGGCCGTCAACGCGATCTGCGACCACGAGGACATCAAGGCGATCAGCTTCGTGGGCTCCACCAAGGTGGGCACGCATGTCTACAACCGCGCCAGCCTGGCCGGCAAGCGCGTGCAGTGCATGATGGGCGCCAAGAACCACGCCATCGTGATGCCCGATGCGAACAAGGAGCAAACCCTGAACGCCCTGGCCGGTGCCGCCTTTGGCGCCGCGGGCCAGCGCTGCATGGCGCTGTCGGTGGTGGTGCTGGTGGGTGAGGCGCAGAAGTGGATCCCCGAGTTGGTCGAAAAGGCCAAGACCCTGAAGGTGAGCGCTGGTACCGAAAAAGGCACCGACGTGGGGCCGCTGGTGTCCTGCGCGGCCAAGGACCGCGTGGTGGGCCTGATCGAGCGCGGCCTGCACGACGGCGCCACGCTGGAGCTGGACGGCCGCAACCCCAGCGTGCCCGGCTTTGAAAAGGGCAACTTCGTGGGCCCGACGATCTTCAGCGGCGTGGTGCCCGGCATGAGCATCTACGACCAGGAGGTCTTCGGCCCCGTGCTGTGCCTCTCGGCCGCGGCAGACATTGACGAAGCCATCGAGTTCATCAACGACAACCCCAACGGCAACGGCACCGCCATCTTCACGCAGTCGGGTGCCGCGGCCCGCAAGTTCCAGGAAGAGATCGACGTGGGCCAGGTGGGCATCAACGTGCCGATCCCCGTGCCGGTGCCGCTGTTCTCGTTCTCGGGCTCGCGCGCTTCCAAGCTGGGCGACCTGGGCCCGTACGGCAAGCAGGTCGTGCTGTTCTACACGCAGACCAAGACGGTGACGGCGCGCTGGTTTGATGACAGCACCATCTCGCACGGTGTCAATACGACGATTAGCTTGAAGTAACCCCCTGAGCGGCTTCGCCGCTTCCCCCTTTCTCTGCATCGCTTTGCGATGCGGAAGGGGGACGCAGCCAGCGCGGCGGGGCGGCCCTTGCGCGGCTACCTCGCCTTTGTCCGCGCCGGTTTCAACCGCTGTGCGCGGTGGTAAAAGCGGGGCATGCAAACTTATCTGACAACGATGCGAGGATGGGCCATGGTCTTCGGTGCTGCGTGCGTGATGCTGGTCGGGGCCGAGGCCCACGCCCAGGCCGGCGCCGCATGCAAATCCAGCGGCACCGTCGAAGAAACCAACGCCTGCGCCGTGCAAGCCTTCCAGGCTGCAGACACCGAGATCGCCATCCTCTACGGCGACGTGATGCGCGCCCTTTCGGCCCACGAGCGCCCCCAGCTGCGCCAGGAGCACACGGCCTGGCAGCGCGAGCGCACCACCCGCTGCAAGCAGGCCCAGCGCGCCAACGAATCCGAGCCCACATGGCCGCGCACGTACCACGAGTGCCTGACGGCCGAGACGCAGGCGCGCCGCAGGGGGCTGATGCGCTGGCTGACGCTGGACCACCCGTCGGCCAAGCCATGAATAGGATGGATAGGCGCCAACCGATATGAGAAGGTCAATGGATTGAAGAGACCCATCCACGTGGAAAGCGCAACACCAACAACAAGCGACCTCGAGACACACCATGGACTTTGAACTCACCGAAGAGCAACGCGCCTTTGCCCAGACCGCGCGCGACTTCGCCCAGGCCGAGCTGGCACCCCACGCCGCGCATTGGGACGAAGAAGGCATCTTCCCCCGCGAGGCCATCGCCAAGGCAGGCGAACTGGGCTTTTGTGGCCTGTACGCCCCCGAAGCCGCAGGCGGCCTCGCCCTCCCCCGCCTCGACGCCACCCTGGTCTTTGAAGAGATGGCAGCCGTGGACCCCAGCACCACCGCCTTCATCACCATCCACAACATGGCCACCTGGATGCTGGGCACTTGGGCCACGCCCGCCGTGCGCGATCACTGGGGCCCGCTGCTCACCACGGGCGAAAAGCTCGCCAGCTACTGCCTGACCGAACCCGGCGCGGGCTCCGACGCCGCCTCGCTCAAGACCCGCGCCGAGTTGGTGGGCCACGAATACGTTATCAATGGCAGCAAGGCCTTCATCAGCGGCGCGGGCAGCACCGATGTGCTGGTGCTCATGGCCCGCACCGGCGATGCACAGTCCGGCGCCAGCGGCATCAGCGCCTTTGCCGTGCCCGCCGATGCGCCCGGCATCAGCTACGGCAAAAAGGAACAGAAGATGGGCTGGAACAGCCAGCCCACGCGCACCATCAGCTTCGACAACGTGCGCATCCCTGCCGACCACCTGCTGGGCCGCGAGGGCGAAGGCTTCAAGATCGCCATGAAGGGCCTGGACGGCGGCCGCATCAACATCGCCACCTGTTCGGTGGGCGCGGCGCAAGGGGCGCTCAACGCCGCTCAGCAGTACATGCAGGACCGTAAACAGTTCGGCAAACCCATCGCCAGCTTCCAGGCGCTGCAGTTCAAGCTGGCCGATATGGCGACAGAACTGGTCGCCGCGCGGCAGATGGTGCGCCTGGCCGCCAGCAAGCTCGACGCCGGTGCGCGCGACGCATCCACCTACTGCGCAATGGCCAAGCGCTTTGCCACCGATGCAGGCTTTACGGTGGTCAACGAAGCCCTGCAGCTGCACGGCGGCTATGGCTACATCCGCGAATACCCGCTGGAGCGCCTGCTGCGCGACGCGCGCGTGCACCAGATCCTGGAAGGCACGAACGAGATCATGCGGGTCATCATTGCCCGGCGCATGCTGGACGGGGATGCGACGGAGGTGATTCGGTAGCTATATTTTTAATAGCTGCTCGCGCTTGTCCAGCAATCGCTAGCGGCCGTTTTTATTCAGAACCATGCCAGCACGCCCCCTCAGCGACGAAACCCTGCACCTGATCGATGCCGTGCGCAGCGCGCTCGCGCACCGCAGCGATGTGGAGGAGCGACCGCTGTTCGGCACGCATGCGTTCTTCGTGGACGGCAAGATGTGCCTTGCCGTCAAGGGCGAGGAACTGCTGGTGCGCCTGCCACCCGAGCGCCACGGCGAGCTGCAGGAGATGCAGAACACGCGCGAGCTTTCGCCCGGCGGCGGCATGCAGGGCTACTTCTGGGTGGAGCCCAATGGCTATTCCACCCGGGTGCAGTGGAACCACTGGGTGGATGAAGCTTTGGCCTACAACCCGCTGGCCAAGGCGTCACCGCGCAAGAAAAACAAGACAAGCGCCACCAGCACTCCGGCTGCAACCAAAAAGTCGTCTGCCCGCAGCAGCGTCGCCAAGCCGAAGAAAACAGCGACGACGACGGCAACAACAAGCACAGCACCCGCCGGAGCGAAGAAACACAGCATCTTCGAAGCCGACGACTGACCTGCCCGCCCACCCCGCCCGCAACCCCCACCCGGAGCCACAACACCATGCCCCTTCGCATCGTCCGCCTCGGCACCCCACGCGCCGCCGGGGAAGGCACCCGCATCGGCACCGTGCGCCGCCCGCCGCGCGGCGTGCCCAAGGCCGAGTTCGCCAGCCGCGACTACTACGACGTGTGGTACCCCCTGCTCTCGCCCAGCGCCGACTTGATGACGCAGGGCCAGCAGGCCCAGACGGACAAGGAGTGGGAGGCATTCGTGAAGCAATTCCGCAAGGAACTCGCCCAGCCCGAAGCCAGCCGCACGCTCGACCTGCTCGCCGCGCTGTCGCACCACAGCGCCCTATCGGTGGGCTGCTACTGCGAGGACGAGGCGCGCTGCCACCGCTCGGTGCTGCGGGCCGAGCTGCTGGCGCGCGGGGCCGAGGTGGTCGGCTGAGCCACCGAAAAATTCAATGATTTTGGCCGCCAGCGCTTGACGGGCAAGCGCTGGAAGCTATCAAAACCATATCAACTTCCATTGCAAATCAAGGAGACATCACCATGAAAATCGCATTCATCGGCCTCGGCAACATGGGCGGCCCCATGGCCCTGAACCTGCACAAGGCGGGCCACGACGTCGGCGCGTTCGACCTCTCCAAACCCGCCTGCGACAAGCTCGCCGCCGACGGCGTGCGCATTGCCACCGACGCGGGCAACTGCGTGGTGGGCGCCGAAGTCGTCATCAGCATGCTGCCCGCCAGCCAGCATGTGGAGGCGCTGTACCTGGGCAACGACAAGCAGCCCGGCCTGCTGCCCCAATTGGCCGCCGGCACGCTGGTGATCGACTGCTCTACCATCGCCGCCGCCACCTCCCGCAAGGTGGCCGAGGCCGCCAAGGCCAAGGGCGTGGCCTTTATCGACGCGCCCGTCTCGGGCGGCACCGGCGGCGCCATTGCAGGCACCCTCACCTTCATGGTGGGCGGCGACACCGCCGACCTGGAACGCGCCCGCCCCGTGCTCGAAAAGATGGGCGCCAACATCTTCCACGCAGGCAGCGTGGGCGCAGGCCAGACGGCCAAGATCTGCAACAACATGCTGCTGGGCATCCTGATGGCAGGCACCAGCGAAGCCATTGCCCTGGGCGTAGCCAACGGCCTGGACCCCAAGGTGCTGAGCGAAATCATGCGCCGCAGCTCGGGCGGCAACTGGGCGCTGGAGAAGTACAACCCCTACCCCGGCGTGATGGAAACCGCGCCTGCGAGCAAGGGCTACGCGGGTGGCTTTGGCACGGACCTGATGCTCAAGGACCTGGGCCTGGCGCAGGAGAACGCGATGGCGGTGAAGGCTGCCACTCCGCTGGGTGGGATGGCCCGCAACCTGTATGCGGCGCATAGCTTGGCGGGGCATGGGGCGCTGGATTTTTCCAGCATTATTAAGATGGTTCAAAAGGGGTAATCGCTCTTCCGTCAAAGAAAAACGCCAGCGTCTGCTGGCGTTTTTTATTGGGCTTACCGGAGTGGAACAGACTCCTCAAAACCCGGCGAGATTCACTTCCCATCGCGCTTCGGTTCCAGAGTGGAAGGGTTAGCCATCAGTTCTCGGGCTTGTAGTCAATGATGATCAAAACACCCTTTGCTGTGTCGAAGGATGGTCATGGAATAGACGAAAACGGCAGCGATGGCTGAGCCAAAGAACATTCCAACGTTCGGAATGTCTTTGAGGTACTTGGACTGTGAGACTGTTAGCAAAACGATTGCCACGCCTATAAGAGCAACTTGCTCTTTGACAGACAGAAGGAACTGTTCTCTTGTTTGTTGAAACGCATCCCCGTGACCATGCTTCTCTATGAGTTCACGGATCTTAGTGAGAACGATCCCCATAGTCGCCGAGTTGACGGCCAAAAGGGCGATCAAGATATTGATGAGATTTGCGCGCAAGAACTCGTTGAAGTACTGGCTCGCAAGCCAGTCCTGGGCCAGCTGGCACATGAAGCCCGCACCGAGCGAGAGCAGCGATGTCTTCGCGATCTGGGCGATCACTTGAGTAGCTCCCGAAGAATTGAGGCGACGTTTTCTGGCGTTCCTTGAAGAACTGCTTCGTCGATAGAGACCTCTCGAACAGTGCGCGAGGTGTGAATCTTCTTCTTTATTCCTGCAAGCCGGATAGCTATGTCACCGCCGCCTTCACTGCTGTAGTCCACGAGCGCATTTACTACAGGATCGTTGCGCTCAATCTTTAGCGCTGAAGCTCCGTCGGATGTGATGGCGACGTGGCTCTTTACAGCGTTTGTTCGCTTTGCGAACTGTCGCAAATTCTCTGGCAACACGGCAGAGATGTTCGCCATATTTGGCGTGACCAACTCGAAGTCGATCTCCTGAATCTTGCCCATATTCTTGTCAATCAGGTCCCAGAACACTTTCTTTTCGAAGAGAGGTTCCCAAATGGCCGTCAGCTGGTTCTTTGAAAGGATCGGTTCGATTGAATCGAATACGAGCTTCACGACCGACTCTGTATCCTTGAACGCGTTGATTCTGTGCTGGACTGCGATCAGTTGTTTGTCCGGCGCATTCCAGATGACCAGAAGGATCTTCGGCCAGTTGTCTATGACCTCAGTTTGAAAGTCTCGGGTCTCATGTTGAAGCGAACGATTAGCCGCGATTCGGTAGAGAAGAAACTCGTCAGATTCCGCCAGTTTCTGTGTCGCTGTTTGCGTTCGACTTCCGTCAAAGGCACTGGGTGCGGCAAGCGCATTCGAGAAGATTCTGTTCTTTTGAGCGAGCAAATCGTCAATCGTCGATGCGCCGTAGAGATCGCCTTGAAAGTGCCGATCAACGGGGAGCAACTGATAGCGGTACAGATGAAACCGGGCGATTGGACGACGCATGCGATGGCTTTCTGAGGGCTAACGTGATGTATACCGCAAACCTTGCGCAATAAACTGGACCGTGCGGATATTCTGGACATTGAGTCCTCTTGGATGCGGCTCCGGGCCTATTTTTTGCAGCCATAGATTTGTTCAAAAATCCAGGGATAAAAATTCCGCTAAACCCGGCAACTTTAACCCGGCAGACTATGGCCTGCCAAAGTGCGTAACCGGCGCATCGGCGCTTCCCCGCGCCACCCCCCGCACTTGAGTATGATTCGCATCCCCTCATGCTGCGCCGCACCATCCCCGCCCTGCCTTTCCACATCGTGCTTCTGCTGGTGGCGTTGTTCAACGCGCTGGCGGGCGCGCCCTTGCATGAGGCGCGGCACATTCAGGAGCTGATGCGCAGCGCCACAGCCTCGGCAACCGCAGGCGATGTGGATGCGTTGGCAAACAACGCCACAGCCAGCGACGATCACGGCGAAGAGACACACACCACCTGCGCCTGGTGCCTGACCCACGCGCTGGAGGCGGGGCTGGCGCATGCACCGGCCCGCCAACCGCAAGTCCCCGCAGAACCCAGCGCCATCGCGCCGCACAGCGCAGACCCCTTCACGGCCCAGCAGGTGCGCTGGCCGTTTGCGGCACGCGATCCTCCGCCAGCCCAGCGGGCCTGACACGCGTCGGGCCCCAGCCAGCCTGCGCTCTATAGCGCATCCCCTTCTCGTTTTCGCCCTTGCATTCACCCCCGTGGGGTGGGTGCGGGCACGCGACCTTGTGTGCCCGCCGCTACCCAGGCGGGTGTGGGCCGCGTTGCTCCTGGCTTTTGCATTCACCGCTTTTGGACTGGTTTGCCATGCGCTCCTCCTCTTCTGTTTCTTCTTCACGCCCTGCGCCCCTGCCGCGCCCCACATTGACGGCCATGGCGGCGGCGGCCCTGCTGGCCTCCCTCCACCCCGCCTGGGCTGCAGACGGCGATGTGGTCACCCCGCCCACCTTGTCTGCCGTGGACGTGGTGGGCCGCAGTGCCTCGGGCACCTACTATGCCGACGAGGCCGAGGGTGCCAAAACCAGCCTGCCGCTGCGCGAGCTGCCGCAATCCGTGCGGGTCATGTCGCGCCAGACGCTGGACGACCTGGGCGCCACGCGGCTCGATGAGGTGCTGGACTATGTGGGCGGGGTCTCGCGCCAGAACAACTTTGGCGGGCTGTGGGACAACATCGCCATCCGGGGCCTGCCGGGCAACGAGAACACGGGCATGGCGACGCTGCTTAACGGGTTTTCGTCTAACCGGGGCTTCAATGCGCCACGCGACTTGGCGGGGGTGGAGCGGGTGGAGTTCCTCAAGGGCCCGGCCGCCGCGCTGTATGGCAGCAGCGAGCCCGGCGGCACGCTCAACATCGTGAGCAAGAAGCCGCTGTGGAAGGCCGCGCATTCGGTGGAGGCCTACGCGGGCAGCTACGGCCTGGGCCGTGCGGCGCTGGACACCACCGGCCCCATCAACGACCGGCTGGCCTACCGCCTGAATGTGGCGGTGGAAGACAAGGGCAGCTTTCGCGACCATGTGCGCGCGCAGCGGCAGGTGGTGGCCCCGGCCTTCACCTGGAAGCTCTCGCCCGACACGGTGCTGGAGTACACGGCTGAATTGTTGCGCCACGCCACGCCGCTGGACCGGGGCGTGGTGGCGGTCAACAACCGCCTGGGCGCGGTGCCTGCCAGCCGCTTTTTGGGCGAGCCTGCCGATGGCGATGTGACCGTGACCAACCAGACGCACCAACTGGTGCTGTCGCACGAGTGGAACCCCGACTGGCGCAGCCGCGTGGGGCTGTCGTACCGCGAGACGGGGATGGAAGGCTTTGCAACCGAAGCCACCGCGCTGCAGGCCAATGGCCGCACGCTGACGCGCCAGCGGCGGTATCGCGATTTCCAGTCGGACGATGTGGCCGTGCAGGCCGAGCTGCAGGGCAACCTGCGCACGGGCGGGCTGGAGCATGAGCTGCTGGTGGGGGTGGAGAGCTACCGGTTCAGTATGGATTCGGTGATGCTGCGCGTGAACCCCAGCACTGCCGCGCCGTATGCCATCGACATCTTCAACCCCGTGTACGGCCAGGCCCAGCCCACGCCGGGGCGCAACACCGATACGCTGGAGAAGCAGCGCAACACCGCGCTGTATGTGCAAGACACCCTCAAGCTGGGCGAGCAGTGGCGGGTGATGGCCGGGCTGCGGGCCGACCACTATGACCAGAGCCTGCAAAACCGCATCACCAACCGCACCACGGCGCAAAGCCCATCGGCCGTGTCGCCGCGCCTGGGTGTGAGCTGGCTGCCCACGCCGGGGTGGACGGTGTTTGCCAATGCGGGCAGTTCATTCCGCCCCAACACGGGCAGCAATGTGGCGGGCAACGGCTTTGACCCGGAAAAATCCCGTGCGCTGGAGCTGGGCGCCAAGTGGGAAAGCGCCGACCAGCGCCTGGGCGCCACGGCGGCATTGTTCGACATCACCAAACGCAATGTGCTGACCAGCGACCCGCTGAACGCAGGCTTCTCGGTGGCCGCAGGCGAAGTGCGCAGCCGGGGGCTGGAGCTGGACCTGGCGGGCCGCCTGAGCACCCATTGGCGCGTGAATTCCAGCCTGGTGATCAACGACGTGGAGGTGACGCGCGACAACACGCTGGAGGTGGGCGGCCGCCTGCTGAACGTGCCGCGCGTGAACGGCAGCGTGCTGGCGGTGTACGAAAACCAGTTGGCCAACGGCCAGCGCTACGGCGTTGGCGGTGGCGTGACGCACATGGGCAAACGCCTGGGCCAGGCCCGCACGCAGGCCGAGGCCAATGCAGGCACCGCCGCGTTTGAGCTGCCCAGCTACACCACGGCCAAGCTGATGGCGTATTGGCGGCTGAGCCCCACGCTGAACCTGTCGCTGGACGTGGACAACCTGTTTGACAAGGTGCACTACACCAGCTCCTACAGCCGCGTGTGGGTGGCGCCGGGGGCGGCGCGGACGGTCACGGTCGGGCTGCAAGCGAAGTTCTGAGTGGTGCCGGTGACCTGCATGAAAACACTCTCCTCCGCCCTCAAACCCCTAACGCGGCGCCGCGCCTTGCAGGCCCCCGTGGCCGCGCTGGCGGCGGGCGCCCTGCCCGCTGCCTCGGCGCAGGGCGCACCACCCTCCTCCGCACCCGCACCGCTGCAGATCGTCGGCCCGTGGGAGATCAGCGGCCTGGCGCCCGCCAGCAGCGGCCATGTGTTCACGCGCCTGCAGGTCACCGAGACCCTGCTGGGCGCCAGCGACAATGGTCTGCCGCAACCTGCTCTGGCACAGAGCTGGCGCGTGTCGGCCGATGGGCTGGTGTGGCACTTTGCGCTGCGGCCCGGGGCGCGTTTTCACGATGGCACACCTGTGACGGCCGCCGCCGTGGTGCGCAGCCTGCAAGCCGCGCAGGTGGCGCCCGCGCTGCTGAGCCAGGCGCCCATTGAGTCCATCACCGCGCCCGACGAAGGCACGGTGCTCATCCGCCTGCAACGACCCCACACTGCCCTGCCCGCGCTGCTGGCGCATTCCAGCACCATGGTGCTGGCCCCTGCCAGCTATGGGGCCGACGGCAAGGTGCGCAGCATCATTGGCAGCGGCCCCTATCGCGTTGCGGTGCTGGTGCCGCCGCAGCAGGTCGAAACGGTGGTGTTTGACGCCTATGACGGCCCGCGCCCCGCCATTGCCGCCGTGCGCTACCTGGCCGCCAGCCGAGCCGAAACCCGCGCGCTGATGGCCGAGAGCGGCCAGGCCGATCTGGCCTATGGGCTGGACCCAGCCAGCCTGCGGCGGCTGCAGCGCCATGCGCAGAACCCGGCCGCAGCACGGCGCGCGCAAGTTCGCATCGAATCGGTCACGCTGCCGCGCACGGTGATCGTCAAGCTCAACGCGGGCCTACCCACGCTGCGCGACGTGCGCGTACGCCAGGCGCTGAGCCTGGCCATCGACCGCAGAGGCATCGCCCACGCCCTGATGGGCGACGAAACGCTGGCCGCCACCCAGCTGCTGCCGCCCACACTGGGCGCGTGGCACAACCCCCATCTGAGTCCGCTGCGGCACGACCCC
>NZ_JALEGG010000287.1 GCF_022763525.1 Acidovorax sp. | reverse complement strand
GCTGCATGCACGGCTGGCGCGGGTGGTGTACGGCGCGGCAGACCCCAAGACCGGCGCCGCAGGCTCGGTGCTCAACCTGTTCGTCCATGCCGAGATCAACCACCAGACGCAGGTGCAAGGCGGCGTGTTGGCGGAAGAATGCGGTGGGCTGCTCAGCGGCTTTTTCCGCCAGCGCCGCCATCAGCAGCGTGTCGAGGCGCTGGCCCGCCATCCCTTGCGGGACGACGCTTTGCGCACGCCCGATGCGGCGTTCGCCCATCTGCCCGGGTACCCCTGGGCTCCGCACTACCTCAGCGACCTGCCCAGCTTGGCGGGCCTGCGCCTGCACTACCTGGACGAAGGCCCCCGGGATGCGCCGCTCACCTGGCTGTGCCTGCATGGCAACCCAACCTGGAGCTACCTCTATCGCCGCATGCTGCCCACTCTGCTGGCGGCGGGCCATCGCGTGGTGGCGCCGGACCTGATCGGCTTCGGCAAGAGCGACAAGCCCAAGAAGGAGACCGCGCACCAGTTCGAATGGCACCGCCAGGTGCTGCTGGAGCTGATCGAGCGGTTGGACTTGCGCCGCGTGGTGCTGGTGGTGCAGGACTGGGGCGGCATCCTCGGCCTGACCTTGCCGATGGCCATGCCGGATCGATTCGAGGGCCTGCTCGTGATGAACACCCTGCTCGCCACGGGCGATGCGCCGCTGCCATCGGGGTGTGTCGATTGGCGCGCGATGTGCCGCGAAAAGCCGTTGTACGGCGTGGGCCGCCTGCTGTCCCGCGCCTGCCCGCACCTCATGCCAGCCGAGTGCGCGGCCTATGACGCGCCGTTTCCGGACAAGGGCTATCGCGCCGCCCTGCGGGCATTTCCGGAGCGTGTTCCCGCTGCCTCGGACGATCCGGGCGCTGCGCTGTCGCGCGCGGCGCGGCATTTCTGGCAGCACCAGTGGACGGGCCGCAGCCTCATGGTGGTGGGGGCCCAAGACCCCGTGCTGGGCCTGTCCACCATGCAGGCACTACAGCAAACCATCCGGGCGTGTCCGGCCCCGGTGGTGTTGCCGCAGGCCGGTCATTTCGTGCAAGAACACGGAGAGGCCGTCGCCGCGCAGGCTGTGGAATACTTCGCGCACTGATTTCCGGCCCGGCCTGCGCGAACAAGCGCCATGCATCCAGTATGCGACGGACATGCGTGCGGCATGCAGGGCCGGTCTGTCCCCCTATCCATGGAGCGGGCCCCAGGGGCCCGAGCGCTTTGCACGACCATCACCACGACCCTTCCGCGTGCGACCACGACCACGGGCCCAAGCACATCTACATCTACTCGCCCGCCAGCGCAATCCGCGACAAGGCGGCCTTCAAGCGCGGCATTGCGCGCCTGAAAGCCCTGGGCCACGAAGTGGAGGTGGACCCCGATGCGCAGGCCGTGCACACCCGCTTCGCGGGCGACGATGCCACGCGCCTGGCCGCCATTCACCGCGCGGCGGCCAGTGGCGCGGATGTGGCACTGATCACGCGCGGGGCCTATGGTCTCACCCGCATCCTGCCCGGCATCCGGTACAAGGCCGTGGCCAAGGCCATTGCGGGCGGCATGAAGTTTGTGGGCCTGAGCGATTTCACGGCCTTCCAGAACGCGGTGCTGGCCCAGACGGGGGCCACCACCTGGGCCGGACCGGCGCTGATCAGCGATTTTGGGGTGGAAGGCGAGCCCGACGACATCATGATGGCCTGCTTCGACGACCTGTTGACAGGCCACGGCGAGGGCACGGGCTGGACGCTGGGCCGTGAAATGCCACTGCCCGATGGGCGCCCGGCCGTGCCCGAGGTCTACGTGAAGAAAGCGACGCTTTGGGGTGGCAACCTGGCGGTGCTTGCGGGGCTGGTGGGAACGCCGTATTTTCCGCAGATCAAGGGCGGCATCCTGTTCGTGGAGGACGTGAGCGAGCACCCCTACCGCATCGAGCGCATGCTCACGCAACTGCTGCATGCGGGTGTGCTGGCGCAGCAAAAAGCCGTGGTGCTCGGGCAGTTCACCGGCTACCGCCTGGCGCCGCACGACAAGGGCTTCAAGCTGCAGTCGGTGGTGGATTGGCTGCGCACGCAGATCAAGGCCCCCGTGCTGACCAACCTGCCGTTCGGCCACGTGGATACCAAGGTGCTGCTCCCTGTGGGCGCGAGCGTGTCCTTGTCGGTGGAAGGGCGGGATGCGCTCCTCTATTGGGGGCACCAGCACTGACACGCTGCCCGGCTGCGGCCGGGGCCAGCCGTCCGTCAGTGAGGGCCGTGCGGGGCCGTTGCCGGCCGGGGCACGCTCGGCAACTGCCCGTGGAACAGCAGGGTGAGCTGGTCCATCACCTTGCTCGCACCGGCTTCACCCAGCAGCGGCTGCAGCGTGCTCAGCAGGTCAGCTCGCAGATACCACAGGGCCTCGATGTCGCCAGCGTAGCGCAGCCGCATGCTCATGCGCGCTACCTCCGAACCCGCCAGCCCCGCCAGCGACGCAAGCATGGCCTTTCGCACCTCCTCCAGACCCTGGTTGCGGACCCATGCCGTGGACGATGGCATGTCACGGCCCAGCGGGTCCTGCGGGGTGTTGCGAAGGTTGGGCTTGTTCCAGCGCATGGAAGCGGCAAGGGCTTGTTGGCAAGTAGAAGTGGCCAAAGTACGCGGGGGCGCCTCCCGGCGCAAGGGGGCTGCTCCTATTTTTGTACAAAGACAACAAACGGCCCCGGCCATGTGCCAACTTTTGCACAGTGGTTTGCCAAAGCTCATCGGGGCACAGGCCAGGCGCCACGGCCCGGTACCCGCAAGTCGGCCGCTGGCGGGACGGAGCCATGAGCCTGGCACTTTGACTGGTGCGCATGCCGTGCGCTTGGACTAAACTGGTTCACATGATGTTACCGATGGGCCAGCGTTCATGAGTGTGTTGTCGACGATGGTCTTTGCAGACATATCGGGCAGTACGTCCCTGTATGAAGCCCTGGGCAACGAGCGCGCTGCACAGGCGGTCACGCAAGTGACGCAGTGGATCGGCGACACCATCGAAGGCCACGGCGGGCGGCTGGTCAAGAAGCTGGGCGACGGGGTCCTGGGCGTCTTTGGAGACGCCGCCAGCGCGGTCTCTGCGATGGCCAATTTGCAGCGCCAGCACCAGGCGCGGCAAAACCGTTGGCCCCATCCCTTGCACATGGACATCCGCGTTGGGGTCGCCAGCGGCGATGTGGTGGAGGTGGAGGGCGATTGCTATGGCGACGCCGTCAACGTGGCTTCCCGCCTGTGCGAGCGGGCGGGCCCGGCGGAAATCTGGGTGACCGAGACGGCTGTGCTGCTGGCGGGCGAATCAGTGGACGTACGCTACCGCAAGCTGGGCATGATGGAGATCCGGGGCAAGGCCGAGTTGCTCACGCTCTATCAAGTGGAGTGGCGCGAGGACGAGGCGCCGGACTCCCTCACCACCCAGGCAGCGCTGGCCAGCAGCTTCACGCCGGTGGATTCCATCCTGGGGCAAATCGAATTCTCGTGGCACGGGGTCAACCACACCTTCACCTCGTCCGATGCGCCCGTGCAAGTGGGGCGTTCGGAACATGCGCAACTGTGTGTGAACGATCCGCGCGTGTCCCGCCTGCATGCACGCATCGATTGGCGCAACAGTGGTTTTGTGCTCACGGACATGAGCAGTTTTGGCACATGGGTACGATTCGACGGCAGCGCTTCGCCCGTGCGGCTGCGGCGCGACGCCTGCATCCTGCATGGCACCGGACAGATCGCGCTGGGAGTTTCGTTTACCGAACCCAGCGCCCCCGTGGTGAGTTTTCAGGTGACAGGCACCAGCATGCACCTGAGGTGACAAGGCTGCGGCACGCGCCGGCAGCCCGTGGCCGCAGCGGAGCCCTCGCCGGGCCAGCGAAGGGCGAGCGAAGAGCGGGTGCAGGGCGCTGCGGGCCGCGCAGGTGGCTGTCCAAAACACTTCGGTCAACCGCGAACCGGGCATCAAAAACCGATAACGCCGGATCAACGGCAGGAGAACACGACATGGTATGGATGAAGCGCACCGCACTGGCACTGGTGGCCACAGCGCTGTTGGCTGGGGCCGGGGCTGCGATCCATGTGCAGCGCAGCTTTGCAGTGCTGGACGGCAAACTCGCTGTCCCCGGCCTGGCGCATCCGGTGCAGGTTTTGCGCGATGCGGCAGACGTGACGCATGTGCGCGCCCAGCGGCCGCAGGACGCCTGGTTTTCCATGGGCTACGTGCATGCGCAGGAGCGCAGCTGGCAACTCGAGTTCAACCGGCGCGTGATGCACGGCCAGCTGTCCGAAGTGTTCGGCCCTGCGACGCTCAAGACCGACAAGCTCATGCGTGCGCTGGACATCATGGGCGCCGCTCGTCGCCAGTATGCGGGCCTTCCGCTGTATGCCAAGGAGGCCCTGCAGGCCTACAGCCAGGGCATCCAGTCCTTCCACCAGAACCGTACCCAGGCGCTTCCGCCCGAGTTCTATGTGCTCGGCGTGAAACCGGGGGGCGAGGAGGGCGCCGCGTGGGAGCCCGAAGACAGCGTGGGCTGGGCGCTGATGATGGCTCTGGACCTGGGCGGCAATTGGGGCAACGAATTCGCCCGCCTGTCCGTGGCCCACGCACTGGACACTGAACGCCTGTGGCAGCTGATGCCGCCGTACCCCGGCGAGAAGCCCGCCACCTCGGCCGACCTGTCCGCGCTCTACCGACAGTTGGGCGTTTACCGGGGGGCAGGCGCGGCCTCGGCTTCGGCGACGACGGGCCGAACGTCCTGGACCAACGCCCCAAGTGCAAGCCAACCGCACCACGAAGGCCCGCTTTCAAGGCAGATCAGCGCCGGCATGCTGGCCTGGGCGGACGAACTCACGCGCAATGCAGGGACCAACGAGGGCAAGGGCAGCAACAACTGGGTGCTGGCAGGCACGCGCACGGTGAGTGGCAAGCCCTTGCTGGCCAACGACCCGCACCTGGGCTTGTCGGCTCCGGCCATCTGGTACTTTGCGGGCCTGCAGGCACCTGCCGGGCAGGCGTCGGACGGCACGCCCATTGCCGCCATCGACGCCGTGGGCGCCACCTTGCCCGGCTTGCCGTTTGTTGTGCTGGGCCGCACCGACCGGGTGGCCTGGGGCTTTACCAACACCAACCCCGACGTGCAGGACCTGTACATCGAGCAGATCAATCCCGCGGACGCAACGCAGTACCGCACGCCCGATGGCTGGGCGCCTTTCACGGTGCGCAATGAAACCATTCGGGTCAAAGGCGGTGCCGACGTACAGATGCAGCTGCGCAGCACGCGGCATGGGCCTGTGCTGAGCGATGCACAGGAATCGCACGCCCAGGTCCTGGACCTGGGCAGGTACGTGCTTGCGCTGCGCTGGGCCGCGCTCGACGCCGACAACCAGACGGTGCTCGCGGGCCTCAAGACCAACCAGTCCAAGTCCGTGGACGAACTCTTTGATGGGCTTGCCCACTACCACTCGCCCATGCAGAGCGTGGTCGCCGCCGATGACCAGGGGAACATCCGCTTCAAGGCCGTGGGCCGCGTACCGCTGCGCGACGCTGCCAATGACATCCGTGGCGTAGCCCCGTCGCCCGGCTGGGACGCGCGCTACGACTGGAAAGGATGGATTCCCTATGCGCAGACCCCCCAGGACGACGGCGTGGGCGGAGCAGGAGGCGCCTCCACCCGGGGTTGGATCGCCACTGCCAACCAGCGCATCACGGCGCCGGACTACCCGCACTTCCTGACCCAGGACTGGGCGCTGCCCTACCGCTACGAGCGCATCGCTGAGCTCATCAACGCCAGGGAGAAACACGATGCGGCCAGCATGCAGGCCATCCACCGTGACGTGACCTCGCTCGCCACGCGCCGCCTGCTGCCGCACTTGCAGAGCGCGCAGCCGTCTCACTCCCTGGCCGCCGCGGCGCAAAAGCAGCTACAAGGTTTTGATGGCGTGATGGATGCAGGCAAGGCCGCGCCGCTGATCTTTGCGGCCTGGACGGATGAACTGGCGCGCGGCCTCATCATCCCGCGCATCGGCGACGACCGCTTCAACGCGACGTACGGCAAGCGCGACTACCGTGCGGCGCTGGAGGGCATCCTGGAGCGCAACGACACCTGGTGGTGCCAACCGTCCACATGC